>DATMNB010000117.1:0-9639 GCA_035569435.1 Gemmatimonadaceae bacterium | reverse complement strand
CGACCGCCCACGCCCCGCGATCCGTCCCCTTGATCGCGTGCCGATAATGCGCCGCATACACGATGACGGAATCCGCCCGCGGCCCGTCGCTCACCGTGGCCACGACCGCGGCGCCGGTTTCGGCTCGCCCCTGCCGGAGCGGCGGAAAGAGATGCACCTCGAGCACCCGCTCGGCGGGCAACTGCTCGGCGATGGCCTTGAGAAACCGCCGCTCCGACTCCCCCATCCGCTCGTCGATCATGCCACGTGCATCGACGACCGCAACCCCGCCGCATCCATCTCGCGCTCACAATAGAGCCGCAAGATGTGCATGAAATCCTGCGCATTGGTCACGACACCAAACGCCTGATGCGTCCCCCGATCCTTGAGCTTACTCACCACAAACTCCGACGAATCCACACAGATCGTCGTCAACTCCCTGAGCGACCCATCGGCCTCGGTCACAAACGCCGGCAACATATTCCCGGTAGCAATCGCATGCAGCGCCGTCGCGATGAGAATCGCCATCGTCGCCCGCTTGGTATGCGCCCGCATGGCGTCCTGCCCCGCCAACGCATCCGTGATCACATCCGGCAACGGCCCATCATCCCGGATCGACCCCGTCAACACAAACGGCACCCCATGCACGACACACGCATGCATGATCCCGTCCGTGATGACCCCTTGCTCCACCGCCGCCGCGATCGACCCCGCCCCGCGCACCCGGTTGATCGCCCGCATATGCAACCCATGCCCGCCCGCGGTCGCCTCCCCACTCCCACTCATGCCGAGCGTCGTCCCATAGATCGACGCCTCGATGTCATGTACCGCGACGGCATTCCCCGCCAACAACGCCCCCACAAATCCATTGCGGATGAACCAGACCATATCGGCACGCGCCCGCGAATGCACGAGGGCAGGCCCGGTGACCCACACCGGGTACCCATTCCGCGCCCGCTCCCCAATGAGCAACCGCGCCATCTCTGCGTAGTCGATCGGCTTCTCGCGCGACACCTCGCTCGTCATGAACTTGAACTCACCGCCCTCCGGCGGGACGCCCATGAACGCCTGCGCGTGCACGTAAATCCCCTCACTCCCATCCTCGGCCCGCCCGACGGCCACGCGCTCCCCGGCCCGCACCCGCCGCCCCTCCCGCACCCACACGGCCCCCTGCGCATCGAGCACGAGCGCCGAGTCCATCCGCGGCTCGCACGGCATGCGCCACTCGCCGCCGACCTTGAGGTAGGTCGGCAGATTCGTCGTCGAAAAGAACCCATCAGGCAGCACGCCGTCCGCCGGCGCCGCAACGAACGTCGCATCTGGCGCGTCGACAAATCGGCGCGCCGTAAAGTCGGGGTGAGCAAAAGTCATGTGACCTGAAAGATGCAGGTCCGTCTCACAACAGCGCCACGGGATCACGGTCCAGCGTCACGCGCAACCCCGCCCCCGCCGGCCGCGGCCCCTGCCGCATGAAATACTGCCCCACCCGCGTCAACGACGCCGGATGCTCGGCCTTGAGCAGCAAATGCCACCGCCACCGCGTCTTGATCCGCTCGACCGGACAGGGCGCCGGCCCAATGACCTGCACGTCAGCCGGCCCACGCGCCGCCAACAGGCGCCGGAGCCACGCCGCGCCCGTCTCCGCGTACGCCGCCGTCTCGCGTTCACTCGTCCCGCTGAACACGACGTTCACTAGCCGTACCACCGGCGGATACGGCGGATGCCCCCGCCCCTCGAGCTCCGATCGCACGAACGCTGCATAATCATGCGCCACCGCGCACCGCACCGCGTGATGCCCGGGCAGCCGCGTTTGAATGAACACCTGCCCACCCTTGGGCCCACGCCCTGCCCGGCCCGCCACCTGGCTCAGAAGCTGAAAACACCGCTCCGACGCCCGAAAGTCCGGCAGATTGATCCCGACATCGGCGTCGATCACCCCGACGAGCGTCACGTTCGCAAAGTCGAGCCCCTTGGCGATCATCTGCGTCCCCAGCAGAATGTCCACCTCGCCTCGCCCGACACGATCCAGAATCTCGGCGTGCGCCCACTTCCCCGTCGTCGTATCGACATCCATGCGCGCGATCCGTGCCCCGGGAAACCGCTCCGCCACGAGCCGCTCCACCTGCTGCGTCCCCATCCCCCGCCGGCGCAGCGTCGTCCCGCTACACCGCGTGCACGTCGCCCGCGTCGGCTCCGCGTGCTGACAGTAGTGACACACCAGCCGCTCGGGAGAGCGATGATAGGTCAGTGTGATCGAGCAGTTCGGGCAGACGGCGACGTCGCCACACGCGCCACACTGCACAAACGCCGCATACCCCCGCCGGTTGAGCAACAGGATCGTCTGCTCCCCCCGCCCCAGCGTCTCGCGTAACGCCCCCTCCAACGGCGCATGGATCACCGACGCGAACGGATCACTCGGCGCCTCCACGCCAGCCGGTCTCCTCAGATCCGTCACGTCAATGCGCGGCAACCGCCCGCCGCCCACCCGGTCGGGCAGCGACAGCAGATGGTACTTCCCCGCCGTCGCGTTGACCCAACTCTCGAGACTCGGCGTCGCGCTGCCAAGCACCGTGATCGCCCCCTGCTCGCGCGCCCGCACCACGGCGACCTCGCGCGCATGATACCGCGGCGACTCCCCTTGCTTGTAGCTCGCCTCGTGCTCCTCATCGACGATGATCGCCCCGAGGTTGTCGAGCGGCGCGAACACCGCCGACCGCGCCCCGACGGCGATACGCTTCCGCCCCGACTTGAGCGCCGCCCACGCGTCGTAGCGTTCGCCATCGCTCAACGCGCTGTGCAGCACCGCCACCCGATCGCCAAACGCCGCGCGAAACCGGTCCACCGTCTGCGGCGTGAGCGCGATCTCCGGCACGAGCACGATCGCCGTCTGCCCTTGGCACTCGACGATATGCCGGAGCAACTCGACGTACACCAGCGTCTTGCCGCTCCCCGTCACTCCGTGCAACAAAAACACATCCCCCGGCGCCGCGCTCGCCATGGCCTCGATGGCCGCCCCCTGCGCCGGCGTGGGCTTGAAGTGCATGGGCTGCGATGCACGCGCCGCAAACGGATCCCGCTCCACCGTGGCATTGCGGATCTCGACCAGCCCCCGCTCCACCAACCCCGTGAGCACCGACGACGAGCACCCCAGCTGCTCCAGCAGATGCGCCACCGGCGCCTGCCCGCCCAGCTCCTCGATCAGCTCGAACAACTCCCGCTGCCGCCGCGTCCGTGCGAAGAGCTGGTCGCGATACATGAGCGACGGTAGCTCCTGCGCCACCGACACCACGCGCTGTGTTTTCTCCGGCGCCCGCGACCGCTCGCCGGCCAGTAACGCGGGCATCGCACACCGGATCGCGATCCCGAGCGGCACGACGTAGTATTCGGCAATCCAGCGGCACAGCGCGAGCATCGGCGCGCTTAGCACGGGCTCCGCGTCCGGCGCCTCGATGATCGGCTTGGGCACGCCCCGCGCGGGCGCCACGGCGTCGACCCCCACGCATACGCCGATCGCGCGCGACTGCCGGAGCGGCACGATCACCCGCGAGCCCGCTACGATGGGATGCGCGGGCTCCTGATCGATGGAATAGGTGAACGTGTGAAAGACGGGAAGCGGGAGCGCGACATCGACGAGTACGGACACCGTATAAGACTAGTCGAGGATGACACCGCATGGACGACGAACCAGCGGGATTCGATCCGGCCATCGCCGAGTTCTACGCCCGAGCCCCAGAGGAAGACCGGCTCGAGCAGGGCGCCTTCCTCCTCGAGTCGCTCCGCACCCGCGAGTTGATCGAGCGCCACGCGCCAGCTCCACCTGCCACGGTCCTGGACGTGGGCGGCGCAGCCGGCGCCTACGCGCTCTGGTTGGCGGAGGCGGGCTACACCGTCCATCTCATTGACCCCGTTCCCCGTCTCGTCGCCGAAGCCGAGCGAAGGAGTGCCACGCATCCTCGGCCAATTACCTCCTGCCAGGTCGGCGATGCGCGGAACATCACCTTCGCTGATGCGTCCGCCGACGTCGTCCTCCTCCTCGGTCCACTGTATCACCTGACCACCACACACGATCGCGCCCGCGCGCTCGGTGAGGCCGCGCGCGTGCTCAAGCCAGGCGGTCGCCTCTTTGCCGCCGCCATCTCTCGCTGGGCATCCGCGCTCGACGGTCTCGCCAGCGATCTCTTTCAGGACCCATCGTTTGCCGGAATCGTCGAGCAGGACATCCGGGACGGACAGCACCGGAATCCACCAGGGCGACTCGAATTCTTCACCACGGCATACTTCCATCGCCCCGAAGATCTTCGCGCCGAAGTGCTCGCCGCAGCGCTCTCGATCGACGGGCTTTACGGGATCGAAGGGCCGGGATGGATGTTCCCAGACGTCAGCGCGCGACTGTCAGACCCACGCCGTCGCGCCGACCTGCTGCGGATCGCCCGCGCGCTCGAATCAGAGCCCTCGACGCTCAGCATGAGCGCGCACCTGCTCGTTGTAGCCCGCAAGCCCACGTAACACCTCACGGCACCCGGGCGCTCACCACCGGAACCATCCACACCGCATACCCGTGCGGGTCGCGAATGTTAGCGATCATCTGGTTGAAGTACGCCATCGCCGTCTCACGCGTGATGGGCGTTAATTCACCGATCGGCCCCACGTATCCATCCCGCCAAGCTTCGATGATCGTCGCGAATGTTCCACGTGGAACATGCACCGTGTCGACGATCACGTAGTCCACCGTGATCGCGTCAAGATGCAAGGCATCCAAAATGGTGAAGGTGTTCCGGCCCATATACAGGTCGGTCCCAGTCGCCGCGCTAAAGGCCGGCGGCACGACATGCCAGAACTCCCGCGGGTCCGGCGTGCCACGCTGGAAGTGCAACATCCCGTAGTCCTCAGGGATGAGATGCAGATACCCGCCCCGCCGCGTCACCCGCGCCAACTCGGCGATCACCCGCTCGGCATGCGGAATCGAATGTAGCACATGCCGGCACACGGTCAGATCGAAAGTCCCATCCGCGGCATCGAGCTCATAGATACTCTGATGCGCAAACGTGAGACGCGGCGCGAGCCTGGCATACCGCTCTCGCGCCAAATCCAGATTCTGATCGATAATATCGACGCCGAGGACCTGGCTCTCGGGAATGAACTCGGCTAAGCGCGACGACGCCTCGCCCGTTCCACACCCCGCATCAAGAATCCGCGCCGACGCCGGCACCGCGTACCGCCGGATCAACTCCCGTTCCTGTGGCCAGATCGCCCGCGCCTGCGCGTCCAGCGTCCGCACCATCGACTCATCAGCAACTTGCTTGGCGTGCGGATTGAGATCGAGCTCGGCCACTCCCCTCTCCTGCGTCGAGTCCGAAGTGCTATGTCGACGCCCCCGCCCCCACACGCCGCGCTAACCACGCGGCCCGCCCCTGCGACGGCGTCCCCTGTTCCGACAGGTATGCAATCAGCGCGTCCGCCACGTCGTTCCCGCGCTGGTACCGCTCGTCAGGGCTCTTCGCCAGACACTTCATGATGATCGTCGCCAGCGCCATCGGCGTCCGCGAATCGACGACTTCGGGCGCCACCGGCGCCTCGTGCACGTGCTTGTACCCAACCGAGTACGAGTCCGCCCCATCGAACGGCGGAAACCCCAGCAACATCTCGTACAGCATCACACCGAGCGCGTACAGGTCGCTCCGCCCATCCACCAACCGCCCCATGGCCTGCTCCGGCGACATGTAGTGCGGCGTCCCCATCGCCCGCCCCGTCCCCGTGAGCCGCCCATGCCGCCGCGCCGTGGCGATCCCGAAATCCGTCACCAGCGCATACCCGTCGTCATCGAACAGGATGTTGTCCGGCTTGATGTCCCGATGGATCACCCCTCGCCGGTGCGCATAGTCCAACGCACACGCCACCTGCACGGTCGCGCTCGCGGCAACCGTCGGCGGCACCGTGCGATCCCGCACTAGCCGGTCGGCCAGCGACCCGCCCGCCAGATGCGGCATGACGAGATACACCACCTCGTCGGAATACCCGTAGTCGATGATCGGGCACACGTGCGGGTGGTTCAACGATGCGGCAGCCTCGGCTTCACGCCGGAACCGCTCGCGCATCTCGGACTCACGCGCCAGATGCGCGTGCAGCACCTTGATCACGAGGGGACGCGCCAACTGCACGTGCTCGGCGTAGTACACCTGCGCCATCCCGCCCGACCCCAACCGGTGCACGATCCGGTACCGATTTCCCGTCAACCGGCGGAGCTGCCCGATTTCCGTATCGGGTGCCTCGACCGGGGCGCCCGTCACCGCCGGCAGCGCCGCGGTGCAGCGCGCACACTGTACCGCGACCGCTCGGTTCCAGGTGCCGCAGTCAGCGCAAAACAGGGGGCCTATCCTCCGAACTGCATTCGGACAAAGTCGTACGGCGGCCAGGGGCCACTCGCCCACACGCCGAGTGACGGGTCCCGCGTGCCCTCAGCGGCGACGGCAGCCTCGAACTGGGGCCACTGTGCCCTGTCAACGAGAAAAGACGCGCTGACAGCCGTGACGTCACCCACGGCGCCCTTGGGCGCCGGGAGCGTACACCACCCCACCGCCGTCGCCGCCAGCGCCTTGAAGACCGCACCCGACACTGCATCGAGCTCGATCCGCCGGTGCTCCGCCGACCCGTCACCCACGCCGTGCCCCCCCGCGCGCGCCTCGACGTGCACCCGCGCCTCCGCCCGGCCATCGACATACGCCAATGCATCGCTTAACGCCGCGTAATGGATCTCGAGCCAACGCACCACCGCGTCACTCGACCGAAACACGACCCCCGGCGGCACGGGCAACACCGAGTGCTTGGCAAACAGGTCCTCGACGACCCGCCGGTGCGCATCGAGGTTGGGCGGGGCCGGCGTCCGCCGCCAGCCACCCGTCCCGGGTGCCTCGCCAATGACGGCGGCCAGATCGCGAAAGACCACCGGCATCGTCTTCGCCGGCAACCCCGCGTCACGCCCCCCGTTTCCCCAATCCTCGGCAATGATCCCGAACAGCCGAACGGCGCCGCTCACCGGGCCTTTATACCGGACGCGCGTGTGGCCACTTCACGCCCTTGATGAGCTGGAATCCGATCGCCCGCTCGTCGGCAAGCTCCCGCAACAGGTGGATCTCACGGTCCACCGCCTGCCGCATCGTCCGCCAGCCTCCACCGGACGTGCGCATCGCCTGCCCAGCGATCTGGACCTTCTCCGACCACGACAGCCCGATCGTCGCCACGCTGCCGCCCGGCGTCCAATCCTGGACGTGGCAGTCGACCACCCCGGCGTCCCGGAGCATCCGCTTCCATTCGATCAGAAGATGAGGACGCAGCCCGAGGCGCTCGACGACGCGCTCCTGCTCGTCCGCCGACAGTTCCGACCCCCACGTGAGCTGCAGCAACACGACCACGCCCATCGGCTTGGTCACCCGCACCAACTCGGCGACCGCCCGCGACGGGTCGGTCGCGGCCGCCAACGCGGTCTCACCGACCGCCACATCGAATACAGCTGTTTCGTGCGGCAGATCGTCCAGGGCCGCATGCTGAAACGAGAGCGGCGGCCGGCGCGATGAGGCCCGTAACCGCCGCTCCGCCCGCTCGATACGACCCCGGTCGGCATCCACCGCCGTCACCGAGGCCTGCGTTCGCGTCGCCAGCCACTCGGCTCCGACTCCGTCCCCACAGCCGGCCACGAGCAGTTCCTGCCCCTGCTCCGCCCCCGTCACATCGGCGACGGCGCGGTACAGCTCCTCACCCGCCTCGCGCCACCGTCCCAGCACCGCGAGTTGCACCAGACGCAGTACAGCAGGTACCGGCGGAACTCGGGGAGGGACGCTCATACGCCGATAACCTATGTCAAAGCGCGCAAGTGGGCGACGCAGGCTGCCCCGACCCGCGCGGGCGCATACCCCCCCTCCAACGCGCTCACCACCTTCCCACCGCACCAGACCCCGGCCCGATCGACCACGGCTCGCGTCAACGCCGTGACATGCTCCAGCTCGAGCGTGAATCCCCCAAGCGGGTCCCCGCGCAGCGAATCGAACCCCGCCGAAATGAGCACGAGCTCCGGCGTCCACCCGGCCGTCGCCGCGTCCACGGCTCCGATCAGCGCCCGCATATACGTCTCCGGCTCCAGCCCAGCAGACATCGGCACATTCCAGACCGTCCGGTACGGCCCACGGTCGGTCGCCGCGCCGGTCCCTGGGTACCACGGCCACTGGTGCATCGACACAAACCGGATCCCCGGTTCCTGGTCGACCAACGCCTGCGTCCCGTTCCCGTGGTGCACATCCCAATCAATGATCAGGACGCGCTCGAGGCCGTGCCGCCGGCGCGCGTAGTGCGCGGCCAACGCCACGTTGCCAAACAGACAGAACCCCATGGCCTCTCCCCGGAGCGCATGGTGCCCCGGCGGCCGCACGGCCGCAAAGCTCCGCAGCGCCCGACCATCGATCGCCATATCCACGCCGTCCAGCACACACCCCGCCGCCGCGGTCGCCGCCGCCCACGAGCCTTCACTGACCACCGTGTCCGCACCCAGACGCGCGGACGTCGCCCCCAACCCCTCGATCAGGGCCTCGAGACCAGCGATGTAGGCCGGATCATGCACGAGCGCCAACTCGTCAGCCGTCGCATGACGGCCTTCGATGTGCAGCAACTGCATGAAGAGCTCGGGATCACCGCGCAATGCGGTGGTAATCGCGCGCAACCGCCCGACGTGCTCGGGATGCTCCCAGCCGGTATCATGCCGGCCACAGTCGGCGTGCGAGATGAACGCGACCGCTGTCAGCTCTTGACCGGGCGCCGCCGCCGGGAGGTAAGGAGAAACGTCGATCCCTCGACCGCGCCAACGTCACGCAGCGTGGCATGCTCGTCGAGAATCTCGAACCCGTTGAGCTTCATGACAAACGCATCCGGCGGCCCGCCATCCGGATAGAGCGCGGCAAGCGCACGCGCCTTGATCACGGCAATGGACGCCACCGGTGGCGCCTCGACACGCACCGCATCCCATACCTCGGGCACCTCGACGCGCACCGTGATACACGCGCCGGTCCCCACGCACAGTCGGATCGCCTCGGGCCGCGTCCTGAGCGACGAGACGACCGAGATCACGAGCAGGCGCTCGACCGGGCGCTCGACCGGGCGCTCGACCGGGCGCTCGACCGAGGGGCCACTACGCCACCGCCACAGCCGGCTGCACCGCCGCCGGAGGCAACGTCGAGAAAAACCGCGCGATCTGCCCGTCGAACATGTAGGTCGACCCCGTTACCGTCGCCCCGGCGCCATCGATCGTCGGCGCCACGCCGATCACCACTTCCTCGCCGCCCTGGCCGCGGAACGTGACGTACGTCGGCCCCTCCTGGTCCAGAAACGCCGCATAGATCGTGTTGCGGCGCAGAAAGAACTGCTTGGCCGCCGCCAGCACCGAGTCAGGGGCGAGCGACGTCCGAGTCTGTTGGAGCGTACGATTGCGCGTGACCATGGCGGTAACCTAACTGAGCGGCCGCCGGTCGACGAGTTGCCATTCGAGCGGCAATTCGACCGTGAATGTCGCGCCCTCGCCCAGGACCGACTCCAGCGCGATGTCACCGCCTAACAGGCGCGCCAACCGCCGTGCCAGCGCCAACCCGAGCCCCGCTCCCCCGTATCGACGGGTGAGCG
>DATMNB010000116.1:0-5563 GCA_035569435.1 Gemmatimonadaceae bacterium | reverse complement strand
GCCTGAAACGCCGCATCACCGCGCAACCGCGCCTCGACCGCCGCGCGCGCCTCACTCGACAACGCGCCACTCACGTAGTCGACCAACACCGCGGTGACATCGCTCATCGCTGCCGCCTGAGCACGTTACTCCACCCCGCCGCAGCCAACCGCTCGTCAAGCAGATCCCACGCCTTGATCAACTGCAACCGCACCGTCTGCGGCGAGATGCCAAGCGCCGCGCCGATGTCCGCATACGAACACCGCCCATCCCGATGCATGCGATAGATCAACCGGCACCGCTCCGGCAACCGATGCACCGCCCGCTCGACCACCCGCTCGAGCTCCGGCGTCACCACCCGCGTCTCCCCACTGTTGAATGCCGGGGCCTCATGCAGCCTCGGCACAAACACCTCCACCTGCCGCCGACGCCTCGCCAGATTCATCGCCGCGTTCCGTACGGCGATGTAGAGGTACGCCGCCACCGTGTGCTCGATCACCCACCGCGCCCGCGCCCCCCACACCTTCACAAACACATCCTGCACCACGTCCGCCGCATCCTGCGCCTCACCGACATACCCCTCGGCGAACGCCACCAACACCGCCCGATACCGCGCATACAGCACCGCCAGCGCGTCCCCGTCCCCACCCCGCACACGCTCGGCGAGCCGCAACTCCTCGATGACGCGCGCGTCACGCGCATCGTCGTCAGGCCCCTCCGCCGCCTGCACCGCGCCGGTCGCCATCGCACCAATGTCCCAACGTCTCCGCACCGCCGCAAGCACACAAATCGTGACACAATTCGCATAGACCTTTTCCGCCGCGTCCGTCGTAGCCCCGCCCCTGCGGCATCCCTACGTTGGACATCGTATGCCGTTCCGCGCGAGGCTCCTGGCGCTCCTGCTCGTGACGTCACTGGTCGCAGCCATGACGTACGGCCTCATCGTGCCAGCGCTCTGCACCGTCTTCCCGACGATGCACCACCACTAACACCAAGTGCGGGCCCCACATGTCGACACCGCCCCCGACACTCCGCGCCCGGGTGTCGGCGCTCCGCTACGTCCCGCCGTTCATCGCCCTGATCTGGCGCACCAACCGCCTACTGTGCGCCGCCATGATCATCCTCCGCGTGGCCCGCGCCGCCACGCCGCTCGCGACGCTGTGGGTCGCCAAACTCATCATCGACACCGTCGTCCACGCCCGCGCCGTCGGCCCCCACCCGTCCTGGTCCCGCCTCTGGAGTCTCGTCGCCCTCGAGATCGCCATCGTCTTGGGCGACCAAGCCATCTCCCGCGCGTCCACGCTCGTCGAAAGTCTCCTCGGTGACTTGTTCACAAACCACGTGAGCATCCTCATCATGGAACACGCGGCCACCCTGGACCTCGCGCAGTTCGAGAACGCCCAGTTCTACGACACGCTCGAACGCGCCCGCCAGAACTCCACCGCCCGCCTCACGCTCTTAGGCCAGGTCCTCTCCATCGGCCAATCCACCCTCACCCTGATCAGCCTCGGCGGCGCGCTCGTCGCCTTCAATCCGTGGCTCTTGGTGCTGTTGGTGTTGGCGATCCTCCCGAGCTTCGTCAGCGAGACCCACTACTCGAGACGCGCCTACTCGCTCTTCTTCGGCCGCACCGAAGGCCGTCGCATGCTCGAGTATCTCCGCTACCTGGGCGCCGGCGACCGCTCCGCCAAAGAAGTTCAGATGTTCGCCCTCTCCCCCTGGCTCATCGACCGCTTCCGCACGCTGTCCCGACAGTTCTACGAGGAGAACAAAGCCCTCGCCGTCCGCCGCGCCCTCGTGAGCGGCGCCCTCCCCATGCTGGGCACGCTCGGCTACTACGTCGCCTATCTCTTCATCCTCGCCGACGCCGCGCGCGGCCTCATCACCATCGGCACCCTGACCTTCCTCGCGTCGTCATTCTCATCGAGCCGCGCCTACATCCAGGGGATCCTCGCCACCGCCCGCGACATCTACGAGCAGACCCTCTATCTGCGCGACCTCTTTGTGTTCTTCGAGATCACCCCAACGATCGTGGGCCGCCCCGCGGCCCTCACGGTACCGCGGCCGATCGAGCGCGGCTTCACGTTCGAAGACGTCGGCTATCAGTACCAGGAGAGCGACCGCTGGGCGATCCGCCACATCAGTTTCACCCTCCACGCCGGCGAGCGCCTGGCCGTGGTGGGCGAGAACGGCGCCGGCAAGACGACCCTCACCAAACTCCTCACCCGCCTCTACGATCCGACCGAGGGCCGCATTCTCCTGGACGGCGTCGACCTGCGCGAATACGACATCGGCGACCTCCGCCGCGCGATCGGCGTGATCTTCCAGGATTTCATTCGCTACGATCTGCGCTTCGATGAGAACATCGGCCTGGGCGAGATCGAACTCGCCCGCCACTCGCTCGACGCCAATCCCCCCGCGCCGACGTGCCCAGCGATCGAAGAAGCCGCGGCCCGCGCCCTCGCCTCTTCGCTGCTGCCGCGACTCCCCGCCGGCTACCGCCAGATGCTCGGCCGCCGCTTCGAGGGCGGCGTCGACCTCTCCGGCGGCGAATGGCAAAAAGTCGCCCTCGCCCGCGCCTACATGCGCGACGCCCAGGTCCTCGTCCTCGACGAGCCCACCGCCGCCCTCGACGCCCGCGCCGAATACGAGGTCTTTGTCCGCTTCTCCGAGCTCACGACAGCGAGAACCGCGGTGTTGATCTCCCACCGCTTCTCCACCGTCCGCATGGCCGACCGGATCATCGTCCTCCAAGCCGGCCAACTCGTCGACCAGGGCCGCCACGAAGACCTGGTCGAGCGAAGCGGCTTATACAGTGAGCTCTTCCAACTCCAGGCCGCTGGTTATCGCTGACGCTCGAGTCCCCCGAGGACGCGCCTCGCGCCCTCGGGAAGCCCAGCCATCAGTCATCGTTCTCCCGCCACAACGCATTCTCAAACCGCCCCAGCAAGAACGGAAACCCACCCGCCTTCCAGATCTCCGACGGCGTCCTGCCAGTGTAGCGCTTCACCATGTGCCGCAACGCCGACCCACTCTTGAATTGCAGCTCAGCCGCCACCGAGTCCACCGTCCGACTCGGCCCATCGAGCTTCCACGCCGCATGGAGCAACCGCATCCATCCGATCAGCCGCTCCATCGGCGGCAACCCCGCACGCTTGAGCTGATCGCCAAGCGTCCGCCTCGGCACCCGCACGCCTTTGGATGCCTGCTCGACCGTAATCGGCCGCACCGCCGCATGCGCCAGGAAGTCGAGCAACGTGACGAGCTGCCTCGGCGCATGCCGATGCACCGTCTCCAAGATCGCCGACTCCGCCGGATGCTCCGGCATCGAGCGAATGGCATGGAGCACGTCGGCGCCGAGATCGTCATAGGCGCGGATCGCGACGCCCGCCGCCGGCAACTCGGGCACGTGCGCGAGCTCGTGCACATCGCCCGGCTCGAGCGACACGCAGATCACGATCGGCATCGCCGGAAACCGCGCCCGGATGCCCGCCACGGCTAGTCCGGTACGCTCCCCGTCCGAGTCGTGCAGCTCCGTGACGACACACGACACCGTGCCCGTCTCCACGAGCTGGACGAGCGAGTCGATCCGATCGACGAACGTGATCGTCGCCTTTTGTTTGAGCGCACGTTCGACGTGCGCCCGCTCCGGTCGCCGGAGGAGGAGCGCCGCGACGTGCGGCGCCTCCGCGGCAGGCCGCCGCACGACCGACGGCACGAGCTGCGGACGGCCAGTGGCACCAGGGACTGCCAACTCGGGCAAATGCATACTACGACTCCTGCCGTCACCAGCAGGCGGCGGCTGAACAGTGGACCCAACACGTTCACACTGATGTGCACGCGCACCCAACGAGCAACTCAACGAGCAGTGCGATGTGACCACGCGCACAGTGTGTGACACAGAGGTATGCAGATCGTTTCGCAACGGCAATCGGTGACGCTGCAAGATTTTTCTCATAAACCACGCAGCGTCCGCACCCTGCCCCAACGCTCATGCTCCCTCTCATTTGTGCTGACACCACGTCATGACACAGTGAGCCCGTTGCGAGTCTCGCCTGCACCGCTGACATTGGGTGCCCGTAGGTCCCCCATCCAGGAGTGCTGTGCCGGACGAATCGCCGCATAGCGTGACTGTGTTGGTTGTCGAGGATGAGCCGACACTGCGATCGGCCTTCGAGCGATTCCTGCGTGACTCCGGCTACGACGGCCAGTTCGCCGCCGACGGCAACGTTGGGCTCTCGCTCGCCTTGGCCATGCGGTTCGACCTCATCTATCTCAACCTCGAGCTGCCCGGACGGCACGGCCTGGAGGTCCTGCGCGAGCTCCGACGCCAAGGCTGCCCCTCGGCGGTCATCGTCGTCAGCGGCCATGCCTCATTGGCGGCACGACTCTCGGCGTTCGACGCCGGCGCCGATGATTTCATCAGGAAACCATTCGCCTGGGACGAGCTCGATGCGCGCTCGCGCGCATTGGTCCGACGCACAACCGCGCACGGCGACGTCCTGCTCTACGCCGACGATCTCGAGTTGAACGAGACGCGCCGCACCGTCGTGCGCGGCGGTCAGCCGATCACACTCACGCGGATCGAGTACCGGCTCCTCGAGTATCTCATGCGCATGATGGGCCGCCCCGTCACCACGCGCATGGTGGCCAGTCACGTCTGGGGCCAGGAGTTTCCCGAGTACAGCCGGACGTATGGCAACACCATGAACACGCTGCGCCACAAGATCCAGGGTCCGGGTATCGGCCGGCCCGTCCTGCACACCCTTCCAGGACGAGGTTACGTGCTCGACCCCGACTACGGGTCGGGTCGGGTCGACGACGCCAACTGACCGCTCAGCGTGACGGGCAACGCTGCGCCGTGAAAGGCTGCCCACCCGCCACGCCATGCAATCCGCGCGACGTCACGCGCCCAGCCAGCGTCACCCGGGTAGACCCCCCCTCCGCCACGACGACCTCGACCGAATCCCGCGCAGGCGCCGTCCAATAAGCCGCGCTCACACTCTCCGGCGACCCCACGCGCGCCGCGTAGCGCATCACGCCATTCGTGTCCCCGACCGCGACCGAGTCGAGCACGATCCGTCGCGGCACGTGGAGCTCGGCGAAGTTGACCACGTCATAACAGCCGGCCCCATCCACCATGGAAGGCCGCGCTCTAACCGAATCGGCGACCGCCGACTGAGCGCCCGCGACGACGACGCGCGACAACGCCGCACCGTTCCTCATCGCCTGGCTCTCGAGCCGCGGCCTCGGGACCGCCGAATCATCGTCCTTCGCAACCGCTGGCGGCGCCGCCGCCGGTGACGACTGCACAGCCGGCGCACCGGACGCCTTGTGCGACGCCCTTGGAACCGATGCCTTTGCAGACGGCGCTACTGGAGCCGGCACGACTGGAGATGGCACCACTGGAGATGGCGCCGCCGTGGCCGTCGGGGACGCCACGTCGCGCACCCGCTCCCCCTCGACCGGCACCACCGGTCGCAAGTGCAACCGATCGACCACAAAGAGGCTGCCAACCACCGCGACCACCAACGACGCCGCCAACCGCACCGGCCACGCGCGATACCACACGACCGGCCGCCGA
>DATMNB010000115.1:0-6994 GCA_035569435.1 Gemmatimonadaceae bacterium | reverse complement strand
ACGGGTCACGGCCGCCTGCATCGTAGCGGACGCGCTATCGTATTGTTTCAGAAAGAACTGGGCCTTGGCGCGATAGACGTAGTACACGAGGGCGTCTGGGTGGCGTTTGATCAGCGGCGCAAGCAGGAGCGCCGCGCTGGCGAAGTCGCGGTTGCCATAGGCGATGAACCACTCGTGTGGCACGGTGGCATCGCCGGAGTTGTCCATGAGCGGCGGTTGGCCCGCGCGCAACCGGTTGTCGTTGATGCGGCTGATCACGGCGTGCCGATTGGCGTTGTAGAGGCCGACCTGTGCGCGGAGTTGCCTCGACAGGTCGGTCATGGTCATGCCGTCGTCGAAGAACGGGTCACGGCTGAAGGCCATGACGGCCAGCGAGTCGATGCGGACGCGGATCGAGTCGGGCAGGGGCGCGGATCTGACGGGCCCTGAACGCAGCGAGACGGTGCGTTGTTGCGCGATCCGGCTCAGGAGATACCAGCGCGCGAAGTACGGTTGGGCCCAGGACGGATCGATCCGGCTCGCCCAGTAGAACGCGGCGGACGCACCAGCCGGGTCGACGGAGCGGGCGGCCAGACCGGCCTCGTAATAGAGCCGCGCATCGTTGGTATCGAGGACGATGGGATTCTCGATCGCGGTGTCGTACGCGCTGTCGAGGAGCGCGGTGGGCCCGATCGGCGTCGCGACGGAGTCCCGATGGGCGGGCATACTGGAGTGGCCCACCACGCGGAGCTGCGGTCGATCCGGGGCGCGCGTGAGGTCGAGCAGAGGGGGGATGGGGGCCGGCGCGACCGGCGCGGGGCTTTCGGGCCCAGCGGTCGCATGGCACGCGAGCACTGCGAATACACCGACGAGGCGTAGTGCGCGCACCGATTGGGCTCCCGAGGTGAGGGCGGATCGGACGGACGAAGATAGTGATGTCGAGGCTGCTAGGTATATAAAAACATCTGGAGTAAGCGAACCCGTTCTGTACTCGCGCCGGCCTCGGCGGTATCGTTGCCAGTCTTCGACCCGGCTGGGGGGTACATGCGAGCCCTTAGGTACACGGCGTTGGTTGTGGGCGCGGTGGTGATCGGGTCGGGCGCGCATGGACAGGCGCCGCGGATCACCGAGCGGGGCGATCCGTCGGTGCGGGACGACACGATCTACCGGCTGGCGGTTGACAGCGCGGCGTATCCGGAACAGGCGACCGTGTTGTTGCTCGATGACGGAGTGATGCGCATCGAGGCCGACGGGCGGGGGACGCGGACGTGGCGGCAGGTCACGCAGGTGCTGCGCGAGCGCGCCGCGCGCGTGTTGCGGGAGCGGAGCTTCACCTACAATCCAGATCTGGAGAAGCTGACGATCAACTGGATCCGGGTCGTCCGGCCAGACGGCACGGTGATCAGCGACAAGCCAGCGCAGATGCAGGAGACCGCGGTCCCGGCATCGCTTGTCAATCCGGTGTACGTGAACCGAAAGGTCATTCGCGCCTCGCTCTCCGGGGTCGCGCCGGGGACGATCGTCGACATGAGTTGGACGGTCGAGCAGCGCACGCCGTTCCGGCCGGGGGATTTCTATCAGGGGTGGCGGGTGACGGCGGGGACGACCGTGCGCCGGTCGCGGTTCCTGGTCGACGTGCCAGAGGGCCTGATGCTGCGGATTGCCGAGCACAATTTGAATTTCGCGCGCCGTGAATCGAGGGCGGACCATCGCACGGTCTATGCGTGGGCCACCGCCGATGTGCCGTGGGTGAAATCCGAGATCTACGCACCGCCGGCCGACTCCAACGATCTGGGGATGTTCGTCGCTGTGTCCACGCCGGGCCACTGGTCGGATGTCGGCCGCTGGTACGCCGGGTTGGCGCGGGACCGGCTGCAGGCGACGGCGCGGCTCAGGGATACGGTGGCGCGCGTCGTCGCGCACGCCGCGACGCACGAGGATTCGATCAAGGCCGTGCACCGGTGGGTCGCGCAGGACATCCGGTACGTGTCGGTGTCGCTCGGGCTCGGGGGCTATCAGCCGCGGTCGCCCGAGGTCGTGCTGTCGAGCGGGTTTGGCGATTGCAAGGACAAGGCGACGCTGCTCGTCGCGGCGCTCGGCGTGATTGGTGTCGAGGCGTATCCGGTGCTGATCAACTTTGGCGGGCGGCCCGACCGGGATCTGCCGACGATCGGCGCGTTCAACCACGAGATCGCGGCGATCAAGCAAGCATCGGGCTACGAGCTCGTGGATCCTACGTCGGAGCTCACGCCGCTCGGGACGCTGCCATTTCCTGATGAAGGGCAGTTCGCGCTGGTCGTCCATCCAGATGGGCAGACCGAGGAGATCACCACGCCGCCCGATCCAGCCGACGGCAACGAGACGAGTGGGCACCTCGCCGGCGTCATCGATTCGAGCGGCACGTTCAGTGGGCGGGCGGAGATCCGTGGGCGTGGCATCGCGGCGATGGCACTGCGAACGATGACCGTGCAGCGGATGGACTCGACGCAGCGGGCGGCGTTTCTGCGCGTTGTGGCGGCGGGGGCATTTCCGGGTGCGACTGGTGATAGCCTGGTGACGTTTGACGGGAAGGACCTGAAGGCCGAGCCGCGAGTGTCGTATGTGATCCGGAACGGGCAGGCCACGCAGCGGTCGGGGACGACGGATATCCTCATCTGGCACGATGCGTCAGCTCGGTGGGGCCGAGCGGCCGATGAGCTCGAGGCGCACATGCCGCGTCGGATGCCGATCGACGCGGCGCGGGTCATCGGGCCGGTGACGACTGTGGAGGACGCGCGTATCACGTTGCCTGTCGGGTGGCGGGCGCGATTGCCGGCGGGCGTGACGGCGACGAGCGCGTTTGGGACCTACGAGTCGACGTACCGGCAGGAGGGTCGGGATCTCATCATCACGCGACGGACGAGCGGGGCGCGCGGGATCGTGTCCAAGGATCACATTGGGGAGCTCATCGCCTGGTTCCGGGCGATGGCCAAGGATCGGGTGCCGTTCATTGTCATCGATCATTCGTAGGTGGGCGTGCGTCGCCGTCGTCCTCGCCGCGCAGGTCGCGCGGGCGCAGGGCGGGCCAGCGCCGACGATGCGACAGGAAGTGGTGTTTGGCGATTCGGGGTACATCGCCGTCACCAGATTTCCGAGCGACACCGTGGCGATCACGGCGATCCGCGGCCTGGTGCAGATCGTCGCCCGCGTCGATTCGACGACGGCGGCGCGGTTTGCCGACCAGTGGGACTCGACGGTGCGCCTCGGTCTGGAGGATGGAACGGTGACGGTGACGCGCATTGGCGCGGACACGATGGCGGCGGTCCGACTCGACGCCACGAACGCCGGGCATGCGGTGTCGATCGTCTTCGATGCTGGTGCCGCGGGCACGGTGCGACGCGTGCTGCGGTGGCCGTTAGTCGGGCAGCAGGGTGTGCCGATCACGGCCGAGAGTGGTTTACTGTATCTGATGTTCCAGGTCGAGCAGCCGGTCAGGCCGCTTGGGTCCCACGGCTTTCCGTCCTCCTTTGATGTGGTTCGCGACCTGCAGAGGCCGGGCCATGTGCTGGCCCAGTTTGTCGTGGACACCGCGGGGCGCCCGCGCGTCGACACGTTCAGTGCGTTGCAGAGCAGCGATCCGGCGTTGGCGGCGGCGGTGCTTGCAGCGGTGGCCCACGAGCGGTTCATGCCGGGGACGATCGGTGGACGACCGGTCAATCAGATCGTGCGGGAGTCGTTCGCCTTTGTGCCTCCGCGAGGTCCGTGAGGGCGAGTAGCGCCCGAGTCTGCTTGCTGAGCGGCGGCAGGTTGGTGCAGTATGATGGGATGGGCACCCAGACCGATCAGTCGGCGGGCCCGCCGGCGCCGGTGACAAGCGAGACGCCTGGGAAAACGCCAGGCGAAGACCCGCGTATTCAGGAAGCACTCGGGCATCTCGAGGCGTTGCTTGTGCCTGGGGAGACGGTGCAGGCGTATGCGGTGCAGCGGCGGCTGTATGCGCTCGCGCATCGGCGGATCGTCGTGGCGGCGACGACCGGGCGGTACATCTTTCTGGCGCGCGGCCTGTTTGGCGGGTATTCGCCGACCGACATTCGGTGGCAGGATGTCGAGGACGATCATCTGCACGTGGGCATCTTCGCGGCAGATCTGACCGTGCGGTCGATGCAGCGGGAGGATCTGGCGTCGGCGGTCCGGGATGCGGGCGGGCTGACGGCGACCGGGCTCCGAAAGGATCAGGCGGAGCGGGTCTATCGGGCGTGCCAGGCGCAGGCGCAGGCGTGGCGGGAGAAGCGGCGCGTGCGGGATCTCGATGAGCTGCGGGCCAAGTCGGGCGGCATCCAGTTTGGGACGCAGGGGGCGCCCGGTGTCAGTGCGACGGGCGATGGCGGGGGCGCAGATCCAGTGGGTCGGCTCCAGCGCGCCAAAGAGATGCTGACCGAAGGGCTCATCACGGACGCCGAGTTCGAGTCGATCAAAGCGAAGATCGTCGATCGGTTGTAGGCGCGGCCGGCTAGGGGTCGTCCAGGATCGACCGCTTGATGTGGTCTGGGGCGTCCTCGCCTGGGCGTATGAGGCGCGCGATCATGACGGTCGTGGAGATGATGACCACGACGATGGCGACGAGGACGATGAAGTAGTCGAGGAGGCCGCCGGCGTGCTCGCCCATGCGGCCCATCGGGGACACCGAGTAGTTGGTGGTCTGGATCATCATCATGGGGTCGTCGGGGCGTGTTTGGCGCGCACGGCGGCCACGGCTTGCGCGGTCGTCTGCGGCGCGGTGTTGCCCCAAGCCGTGCGCTCGTAGTTCATGACGGCGGCGACTTCATCGTCCGAGAGCTGGCCGCCCCAGGCCGGCATCTGGGCGGTGTAGCGAACGCCGTTGATCGTGCGGCCGGAGAGGCCGAAGAGCACGATCTGGGCGTGGGCGGTGGCGTCGGCGCCGTTGGCGACGGGATCGCCCGCGAGCGGCGGGAAGGCGCCGGGGACGCCCTGGCCGTTGGCTTGGTGGCAGTTGGCGCAGGTGACGCGAAAGAGCTCCGCGCCGCGGTTGGTCGCGGCTGCGGCTGCGGCGGGGGCCGCGGGACTCGCGGCGCCATCTGGCGCGGCGCGCCTGCCCAGCGCGGCCCACGCGGCATACGTCGGGGTCGAGGCGAACTGGGGCGGTGGGAGCCACTCGCGGGCGACGTAGAACATCCCCCACGCCACGGCGACCACGCACAGCACCCACGCCCACGTCGGGATCGGCGCCGGCGTCTCGGCGCGTATGGGTTCCCATGCTTCGACGCGGCCGCCGGCGTAGGCGTTCACAATGATGCGATGCGTGCCGCGGAGGACCTGGCCGGGCTGGAGGCCGGAGACGGCGATCCCCGGGCCGTTCCGGACCTCAAACGGGATCTGGCGCACCGAGCGGAGCCCCATGTTGTCGGCGGCCTCGACGCGGAGCGTGTGCGGGCCGTCGCCCAGGCGCTCCGTGTCGAGCTCGAACACGGCGGGCGGATCGTATTCGGCGATCGGCGTCTGGGCGTCGTCGAGGAAAATGCGTACGCCGTGCGTCGAGAAGGAGGGCGTGGTCATGGCGGCGGCTGATGCCGAGCGGTGGCGACATCGGCGGCGGACACCGTGTCGGCATGGTTGCCCCAACTGGTGCGCTCATGGTTCGCGACCGCGGCGATCTCGGCGTCGGACATCAGGGCGCCCCAGGGCGGCATGATGCTCGTGTAGGCAACGCCGTTGATCGTCTTGCCGTGCAGGCCATTGAGCACGACCGCGAGATGCGCGGCCGGTGGTCCCGTCACGACCGGATCGCCGGCCAAGGGCGGGAACGCTTTGGGCACGCCGCTGCCTGTCGCCTGGTGGCAGCTCGCGCATCGCGTGGTATAGATCTGCGCGCCGTTGGCGCCGCCCGTGCTCGCCGCCGATGGCGTGGGCTTCCCGCCCGCGATGGGCGTCTGCTTGAGCGCGAGGAGGTACGCCACCAGCACCTTGGCACGCGGCGTCGCGACGACCGTCATGCCCTCGGGGATGAGGGCGGCGGGCACCGGCACACGCACGCTCGTGCTGTCGGGCGTGCGTGTGAGAACGAACAGCCAGGCGAACGACGGCATAATCGATGCGCCGACCAACGCGCGCGGCTGATACAAGTGGATGTACTGCCACACATCACTCGGCTGCCTGGCGGCGATGTCGCTGAGATCGGGGCCGGTCCGCTCGGTGCCGAGGACCTCGGGGACCTGCAGGAGGCCGCCGAGCGGCGCGAGTCGGGCGAAGTCGCCGGGAGCGGACGGACGTCCGAACTGCGAGTCTTCCGGGAGTGGCCGCACCTGCTGCGTGTGGCAGTACGGACACCCCTCCGAGGTGTACACCTCCAGCCCGGCCTGTTGCTCGGCCGTGAGCGACGTCGATCCGGGCAGGGGCGCATTGTGTTCTGACACCCAGGCCGCAGGGGCGATGGCGACGGCCGCGCTCAGCGCGATGAACCCCCCGGCGATGAGCGTCACGAGCAACGGGAGGTTCTCATGCGTGGAGAATCTCACGGGCGCATCCGCCAGACGTTGTAGGCGAACAGCAGGTGCGACAGGAACATGAGCGTGCCCCCGATCATTCGGCCCGTCCAGTAGGGGACCATGAGCACGACAGAGTCGATGAACGGGGCGCCGTGCAGCCACGACATGCCACGCAACGTGCCGCCGATCATGAGGGACATGGCGTAGATCGTCAGGCCGATCAACGCGAGCCAGAAGTGCGCGCCGACCAGTCGGAGTCCCGGTATGTGGCCGGTGACCGTCGGCAGGAGCCCATAGACGCCGCCCCACAGGACGAAGCTCACGAAGCCGTACATCGCCATGTGCGAGTGGGCGACGGTAAAGTCGGTGAAGTGCCAGACGGTATTGAGCGAGCGAAACGCCTCGAGGGTGCCCTGCATCGAGGCCACGAAATACATGATCACGCCGACGAAAATGAACGGCAGGGCGTAGCTCTGACTGACGCTGCTCCAGTCGCCGCGGATCGTGAGGAGGAAGTTGGCGGTGCCGGCGAA
>DATMNB010000114.1:0-2221 GCA_035569435.1 Gemmatimonadaceae bacterium | reverse complement strand
CGAGGTCGGCGGCCAAGGCCGCGGGGTCGAGCGGCTGATCCACGCTGATAAGTGCCATTCTAGTAAATTACAATATGCCTCACCCCAATACCTTCGGCAGCCGCGCCACCCTCACCGTCGACGGCACGCCGTACACGATCTTCAAGCTGGGCGCCCGCGGCCAGCGGCTCCCGGTCTCCCTCCGCATCCTCCTGGAGAACCTCCTCCGCAACGAGGACGGCGCGTTTGTCAAAGCCGCCGACATCGAGACGCTGTCCAACTGGGACGTGAAAGCCGGCGTCGAACGCGAGATCGCGTTTTTCCCGAGCCGCGTGCTCCTGCAAGACTTCACCGGCGTCCCCGCGATCGTCGACCTCGCGGCCATGCGCGATGCCATCGCCACCCTGGGCGGCGACCCCACCCGCATCAACCCGCTCCAACCCGTCGACCTCGTCGTCGACCACTCGGTGCAGGTCGACGAATACGGCTCCGACGCCGCGTTCCTGATCAACACGCAGTTCGAGTACGAGCGCAACCGCGAACGCTACGCCTTCCTGCGCTGGGGCCAAACGGCATTCGACAACTTCCGCGTCGTCCCACCCGAGACGGGCATCTGCCACCAGGTGAACCTCGAGTATCTGTCACGCGTGGTGTTCACCCGCGACACGACAGCATATCCCGACTCCCTCGTCGGCACCGACTCCCACACGACGATGGTCAACGGCCTGAGCGTCCTCGGATGGGGCGTCGGCGGCATCGAAGCCGAAGCCGCGATGCTCGGCCAGCCCCTCTCGATGCTCATCCCCGAGGTCGTCGGCTTCAAGCTCCACGGCAAGCTCCCCCCCGGCGCGACCGCGACCGATCTCGTGCTGACGGTCACGCAGATGCTCCGCAAGAAGAAGGTCGTCGGCAAATTCGTCGAGTTCTACGGCGCCGGCCTCTCGAGTCTCTCCCTCGCCGACCGCGCGACGATCGCCAACATGGCCCCCGAATACGGCGCCACGATGGGCTTCTTCCCCGTCGACGCCGAAACCCTCGCGTATCTCCGCCTGACCGGCCGCGACGCGCACCAGGTCGCCCTCGTCGAGGCCTATACGAAGGAACAGGGCCTCTTCCGCACCGATGCCACGGCCGACCCGGTGTTCAGCGATACGATCGAGCTCGATCTCTCGACCGTCGAGCCAAGCCTCGCCGGCCCCAAACGTCCGCAAGACCGCGTCCCGCTCTCGCGATCCAAGGCGATGTTCGCCGAAGCCCTCGCGGCCGATCGCAAGCTCGTCGCCGCACCCGTCCCGGCGGGCGTGCTCGTCGAAGATGACGAGGGTGGCGCGCAACCCCAACACGCGCAGGATGACGGCCATCCCTGCGAGCTGAATGGCAACTCCTTCACCCTGCGCGATGGCGCCGTGGTGATCGCCGCCATCACCAGCTGCACCAACACGTCGAACCCCTCGGTCATGCTCGCCGCCGGCCTCATGGCCCGCAACGCCGTCGCGGCCGGCCTGACCACCAAGCCCTGGGTGAAAACCAGCCTGGCCCCAGGCTCCAAGGTCGTCACGGAGTACTTTCGGAAAGCCAACGTCCTCGAGCCCCTGGCCAAGCTCGGGTTCAACCTCGTGGGATACGGCTGCACGACCTGCATCGGCAACTCCGGCCCACTCCCGCAGCCGATCGCCGACGTCGTCGAGCGCAACGCGCTCACCGTCGCCGCGGTGCTCTCCGGCAATCGGAACTTCGAGGGCCGCGTCAACCCGCTGACCCGGTTCAACTACCTGGCGTCCCCGCCACTCGTCGTCGCCTACGCCCTCGCCGGCCGGATGGATATCGACTTCGCCACCGAGCCGCTCGGCGTCGGCACGGCTGGCCCGGTGTTCCTCCGCGACATCTGGCCCGCGCCGCGCGACGTCGAAGCCGAGATCCTGCGCTCCGTCAAAGCCGAGATGTTCCGCGAGCAGTACGCCGACGTGTTCACCGGCGACGACCACTGGCGCGACCTCACGGTGCCCACGGGCAGCCGCTACGCCTGGGACCCCGCGTCGACGTACGTCAAGCACCCGCCGTACTTCGACGGCATGACCCGCACCCCGCCCGGCATCCAACCGAGCACCGGCGCGCGCGTGCTCGCCATGCTGGGCGACTCGATCACCACCGACCACATCTCCCCCGCCGGCTCGATCTCCGCGACGAGTCCCGCCGGCAAGTGGCTCCTCGCCCACGGCGTCGAGCGCAAGGACTTCAACTC
>DATMNB010000113.1:0-8709 GCA_035569435.1 Gemmatimonadaceae bacterium | reverse complement strand
CGCTGGTCGTACGCGAATCCACACTGTCAGACGTCGATCTGATCGCCCCCCTCTTCGACGCTTACCGCCAGTTCTATGCACTCCCTTCCAACCCCACGACCGCACGGCACTACATCGCCACCCGGCTGCGTCTTCACGACTCCGTGATTTTCCTCGCCACCGAAAACACAGATACTGCCCTGGGCTTCACCCAACTCTATCCCACCCTCTGCTCCCTGGCCCTCCGCCCCTACGCCATCCTGTCCGACCTCTTCGTGTCACCGACTGCCCGGCGGCAGGGCGTCGGTAAGCTGCTCCTCGAACGCGCCCACACCTACGCCCGCGACACAGGCCTGGACCGCCTCGAACTCCAAACCGCCCGCGCCAACCACGCGGCCCAGGCGCTCTACGAGTCGCTCGGCTGGACCCGCGATGATATCTTCTCTGTCTACACCTGGAGGTCCGCATGACGTCGCCGACGTTTGTTCACACCACGCGGCTCCCCATCGCGTCCGGCAAAACACTCCCGGGCCGCTACTTCACCTCGCCCGCCATCTTAGCCGAAGAGATGGAGCGGATCTTCACCCGCCAATGGATCTGCGTCGGCCCCGCCGACCGCATCCAGAAACCCGGCCAGTATTTCACGGAGCAACTGGGCGACGCCAGCATCATCGTCCTCCGCGACAAGACCGGCGTCATCCGCGCCTACCATAACGTCTGCCGCCACCGCGGCACGCGCATCTGCGAGGTCGCCTCGGGCAAGTTCGGCGAGACGATTCAGTGCCCCTACCACGCCTGGACGTACGGCCTAGACGGCCACCTCATCGCCACCCCGTCAGCCGACCAGTTGAAGGGCTTCGACAAAGCCGACTACCCGCTGTTCACCGTCCCGACGCACGTCTGGGAAGGCTTTGTCTTCGTGAATTTTGGCGCCGATCCTGCCCCGTTCGACACAACCCACGCCTCGCTCATCGGCCGCTTCTCCCGCTTCCGCATCCCCAAGCTGACCGTCGCCAAGCGCATCGACTACGACGTCGCCGCCAACTGGAAGCTCATCGTAGAGAACTACCAGGAGTGCTACCACTGCGCACCGATCCACCCCACCCTCACCAAACTCAGCCCGCCGACGAGCGGTGAGATGGACCTCTACGAGGGCCCGGTCCTCGGCGGCTACATGCTCCTCGCCGCCGACAACGACACGATGTCGATGAGTGGATTCAGCTGCGGCATGACCGTCTCTCCAGATCTGCCCGCCGATGACCTGCGTCGGATCTACTACTACTCGATCTTCCCCAACGTGCTCCTCAGCATGCACCACGACTACGTGATGCTGCACACGCTCTTCCCCGTGAGCACCAATCGCACCCGCATCACCTGCGAGTGGCTCTTCCACCCCGAGTCCCTCGACGAGTCGCGCTTCAACCCCGACGACGGCATCGCCTTCTGGGACATGACCAACCGCGAAGACTGGCACATCTGCGAACAGAGCCAGCGCGGCGTCTCATCGCCAGCGTATCGCCCTGGCCCCTACTCCGCCCGCGAGAACCTCTCGGCCGCGTTCGACAAAGAAGTGCTCAGGGCCCTCGGCCACTCGGGCGAGGAGTAAGGACCCGCGAGGAGTGACACTCGCGAGGAGTGAATACTCGCGAGGAGTGAATACTCGCGAGGAGTGAGTACTCGCGAGGAGTAAGAAATGCAGTCAGAGGGTTCTACCTTTCGAGCACTTCCATGGCAGCATTGCGTCCGTTAATCCCCATCACACTCCCCCCGGGGTAAGTCCCCGCCCCGCACAGAAACACGCCGGGCATCGGCGTCCGCGCCGTCAACCGCCGATCCCACATGTACTGCGGCAACATCTCCCCTTGGAAGATGTGCCCCCCCGTCAGCCCAACCTTCTGCTGCACGTCGGGCGGCCCCAACACCTGCCGCCCCACGATCACGTCGGGAATATTCGACGTGAACCGCGCAATCGCCTCGACCACGCGATCGCCAACCTCTTCCCGCCGCGTATCCCACGTCCCACGTGTGAACGTATGCGGCACAAACTGCGAAAAAACTGTGAGCGTATGCCGATCCGGCGGCGCAATGCTCCGATCATACGCCGTCTGCAGATAAAGCTCCGTCCAGAGCCGCGCAGGCAACTCGCCCGCGCGCGCAGTGGCGTAGGCACTCTGCCACTCCGCCTTGGTCAACGGCGTATTGATCTGCCCAAAATGATGCGCCTCGAGCGTCCCCGGCCGCGCCCGGAAATTCGGCAACTCCGACAACAACAGATTGACTTTGACAGTCGCACTCTCGATCGGCACCGACTCGACCTGTCCTTTCCACGATGCATCCGCCGACTGCCCAAGCAGTCGCAGCGTGACACGAGGGTCAGCATTGGACACGACCGTCCCCGCATGAATCCGCTCCCCACCCTCTAACTCGACCCCCTCCCCAGGCACAATCCGCGCGACGGGCATCCCAGTCGCGATGGCAGCGCCGGCATCCCGCGCCACGTCGGTCAGCAGGAACGACACATACCCCATGCCACCGGTGACATACCCCCACGTCCCCGGCTCCCCAAACATCCGCCCCGACCCATGGTGGTACCAGATCGACGCCGTCCCCGGATCACATGGGCTCGCATTCGTCCCGATGACCCCCTGGCCGAGGTAGGCCATCTGCATCCGCTCGTCGGTCAGATACCGCTCGACAAACTCACACATCGACCAATCGAACAGCAGATGCCGCGCCTCGTCATCCCCCGCCAGTCGCTCCTCGATGACCTCCCGCGACGGCGATGCCCCAATCCAGAGATCGCGCTCCCCCGGCGGCCGGATGGCATCCCGCAACCGCCGCCGCACCTCGGTCATCGCCTTCCACCCCTCAAAGTCGTGCGGCGCAAACCGCTTCACCTCCGCGTCGCACGCATCGTCGTCGTTCCAGAGCTGCACACTCGTGCCATCCTCGAACGGCACGAACATCCCGCCCGACGCCGGCGTCCAATGGAATCCCCGCTCGATGAGCCCGAGCTCCTCGATGATGAGCGGATGCAGCAGCCCACACACGTAGGCACACGGCGACACCCGCACGCCTGGCCACACCTCGTCGAGCGTGCACGCCCCACCGACGCGCTCGAGCGCCTCGAGCACGAGCACCCGTTTCCCAGCCCGCGCCAGATACGCGGCCGCGGTCAGTCCATTGTGCCCCGCGCCGACCACGATGACATCCCAACTCCGCGCAGCCAACGCACGCGCAGGCTCAGGCCGCCCGATGCGGCCGAGGACCGCCCCAGTCGGAGAGTTGGGAACCTTGGACGCCGGAACGGGATCGGGACGCGTGATGGTGGTCATGGGATCGCTATGATGCCTCCCGGCCACTCACGGCGCCAGATCTGCACTGCCAGATATCTGCAATCGCAGATCTGTGGAGCGGGCGGCGTCAGCCGCCCGTCTCACACAGTCGGCCAGCTCCCTGAGATCCCTCGCACGATGTCCTTGAGCTCCCCATCGCTCAAGTCGCCGAGCGACCGCCACGACGCCGCCGCAAACGGCACCGCCTGAAACTCCCCAGTGCTCGACCGCAGAAAGAGCCGCGGCGGCGGCGCCTCCGATGGCCACACGTCCCACATCACACCGTCACACGAGAACCGACGCGGCCGAGGCAGCATGGTGCAACATCAAACGCGTCGCTGACCGCCGGCAAGCAGCGTCGAGCACAGCGACGTATCGGTTTCGCCACATGCCATACTACCCGAAGGCATACGACGCACCTGTCCAAATTGCCTATTTGTCCCTCCCCGACCCCGTCCACAATTTTCTGCGTCGCAATTTCGTGCTGTCGGAACCACGTCCGACCCATTTTGATATCTGTCCATAGATTTCCCGTCCGCCGCATCACGCCGGAGACATTGTGCAATGATTTGGGCTCGTGTGCGAACCGTGCTCATTGCGGTTCTCGCGCTGTCCATCGCCAGCTCCGCGAGCGCGCAAGGGCCGACGACCTGGCGTCTGGAGGAAGACAACGGCAACCTCGCCGTCTGGGTTCCCTCGCATCGTCGCACGGATGACAACTATACACAGGGCCTCCGCCTCCACCTCACCACCGACCACGTTTTCGGCTTCCTGTCCCGCGTCACCCACACGCTGCTCGATCCCGGCGGCGACAACTCCGACCTCGCGCCCACGGCCGGCCACTACGAAATCGGGCAGGAGATTTATACCCCGCCATTTCGAAAGAGTGGCCCCCTCCCGACCGACCGCCCGTACGCGGGCTGGCTTTATGGCCGCGCAGCGGCCGACCTGCTCTCCGACCGCCGCTATCAGTCGCTCGGCCTCGACGTGGGCGTCATCGGCCCGCCCTCCCTCGCCGGCCCGATTCAGAACGGCTACCACGCGATCACCGGCACCGGCCCCCAAGAGCCGGGCTGGGCACACCAGCTGCAATTCGAGCCTGGCCTCGTCGCACGGTATGAGGATGCCTTCCTGCTTGGCGATTGGTCGATCAACGGGCGCCGCTTCTTCACGCTCATCCCCCACGGCGACCTGCTCGCGGGGAACATCCACGCCGGCGCGGACATCGGCGTGACCGCCCACATAGGGTACGATCTCTCCCACCCGTGGAGCCTCTCGCAATCGCGCGGCCCCGTCGAGCTCTATATCACCGCCGGGGTCCTCGGCTCCTACGTGTTGCGAAATATTTTTCTGGACGGCAGCACATTCCGCTCCAGTCCACATGTCCACACGCTGGCCCTCACCTCCTCCAACATGGTGGGATTTGGTGCCCGCATTGCGCGGATAAGTATCGAAGCGCGCGCGACGACACAGGCCCGAGAGTACGTCGGCGGCCCGGACGCGCGACGTATTGGGACCATCGCCGCCGGCCTGGCCTGGTAAAACGTCGTGCCAGTCGCTACCGTTGGGAGGCCGCTACACTGGAGGTTTTCCTGCGGCGGTTGCGAATCGGCATTCTGGATCTCGTCTCGAACGGCCCCGCGTCGGGGCTGTATTCCCGTCTCATGAACGCGAACCTGGCGAGCATCATGCCCCAGGTCATCGCCGTTTGGTGTGAAGAAGCGGGACACGACGTCACCTTCGTCGTCTACACAGGCTTCGAGGATCTCGCGACAGCCCTTCCGGCCAACACCGATGTGCTGTTCATCGGTGCCTTCAGCGAAAGCGCCCAGCTCTCGTACGCGATCAGCAACATGTATCGCCAGCGCGGGACCGTCACGGTCCTGGGCGGCCCACATGCCCGCTGCTATCCCGAAGACGCGACCCGCTACTTCGACTATGTCCTCGGCTTCACCGACAAGTCGCTCATCGTCGACGTCCTGAACGACCACGCCCAGCACCGCCCCGTGGGCGTCATGGTCGCCAGCGCCAAGCAGCCAAGCGCCCTCCCTGGCGTCCGCGCCCGCTGGAAGTTCGTCGCCGAAACCCTGGCCAAGGCGCCGACGATCAAGATCGTGCCGATGCTCGCGAGCATTGGCTGCCCGTACACGTGCAGCTTCTGCATCGACTCGACCGTCGACTACCACGCCTTCGAGGTCGACGAGATGCGCCAGGACCTGCGCTTCTTGCAGCAGGTCATGCCCAAGCCACGCGTCGCCTGGCACGATCCCAACTTTGGCGTGCGCTTCGACGAGACGCTGTCAGCGATCGAGGATGCCGTCCAGCCCGGCGCCGTCCAGTTCATCTCCGAGAGCAGCCTCTCCCTCCTCGGCGAGGACCGGCTCCCCCGCCTCCGCAAGAATGGCTTCATGGCCATCCTGCCCGGCGTCGAGTCCTGGTTCGCCCTCGGCAACAAAGCCAAGACAGGCAAGCACGTCGGACTCGAGAAGGTCAAGCAGGTGTCCGACCACCTGAACGCGGTCATGCGCTACATCCCGTACGTCCAGGCCAACTTTGTCCTCGGACTCGACAGCGACGAAGGGCCCGAGCCGTTCGAGCTCACCAAGCGCTTCCTCGACATGACGCCGGGCGTGTTCCCCGGCTACTCGTTGATGTCCGCGTTCGGACGCGCCGCCCCGCTCAATCTCGAGCTCCAGCGCGCCGGCCGAGTGCTCCCGTTCCCGCACCACTTTTTGAACAACAACTCGGCCATGAACGTCAAGCCCAAGAACTACTCCTGGACTGACTTCTACAGCCGCGTCGTCGATCTGACCCGCTACTCGTTCTCCTGGCGCAGCGTGGGCCGGCGCTTCAAGCACACCCGCGGCGCGATCCCCAAGTGGATGAACGTCGTGCGCGCCGTCTCCAGCGAAGGCCACGGCCGCACGAAGTACTACACCCACGTGCGCCACCTGCTCGACACCGATCTCACCGTCCGGCGCTACTTCGACGGCGAGACCGACACGCTCCCAGCCTTTTTCACCAATCGCATCAAGTCCGACCTCGGACCGTTCTGGGACCACCTCCCCGAGGGCGCGCTCAAGCACGACGCCAACGCATACCTCCACGCCGAGCAATCGTCGACCGCGCCCGTCGCGATCGCCACGCCCGGACGCGCGCGGACGCCGAAAGCCTCGGCGTAGGGATCTCGACTCAGGGATCCAACAGCGCCCGCACGAGCCGTGCGGAGACATACGCGCCCCAGATGTAGATCCACGCCGACACCGCGGGCAGGCAGACGAGCAGATACGCAATCTGCCCGATGCCTGTCCGCGTCGCGCTCGAGAGCGACTGGATCGTCTCTAGCACGATCGCCAGCCACACAAACGGGATCCACGTCTTTCTGAGCGGCAGCGCCAGCCGGCGGTGCACCCACCGCCAGCTCCACACGTCGGCGATGCACGACGCGCCAATGATCGCCCCCGCCCACACTCCCATCCGCGTGCCAAAAAGCCGCACCGACCAGACGCCGACCAGCGCGCCCAACACGAGCCCCACGAGGAGCATCCCCCACGGCCACGACCGCTCAATGAGGCGCGAACCCGGATAATCCGGCGGCGGCTCGAGCGCGGGCTGGGGACCCGCCACCCACCATGGGGCGGCCGCGGCCACCACGAACACCGCGATCGACAGCCCGCTCAGGATCGCCAGCACCAACACCGGCCGGTCGTGCAGCCCGCCGCGGTTCCACGCCCACACGACGGTCGCAAACCAGACCCCGATCACGAGCAGCGCCCGCATCACCGTCCGCGCGCGGCGGCGACGTTCGGAAGGCGTGTTCGAAGCTGGCTTCGCGGACTTTTCCATCTCTGAAAGCTAGGCACGTTGACACACAACGCCGCCAACCGTATTGTTCACTCATGAACAGTATGGCCCCGCCCACCGAGGCCGTGATGTGGTCGCTGATTCACGCGGCCAAGGCTGTGGAGCAGCGGATGGAATCGGCACTCGAGCTCGTCGAGCTCTCCTCGCCCAAGTTCGCCGTGCTTACCATCCTCGTCGACGCCAACGACGCCCTCACGCTGAGCGAGTTGGCCGCCAAGTCGTCCTGCGTCCGATCCAACATGACGCAGCTCATCGATCGCCTCGAGGCTGACGGCCTCGTCCGCCGTATCGATGACCCGCACGATCGCCGCAGCGTGCGCGCCGAGCTGACGGCCCGGGGCCGCGAACGCCAGGCGGCCGGCGCCCAGCGGATGGAGGTCGTGCAGAAGGAGCTCGCTGACCTTTTACCGGCCGATGTCGACCTCGCGGCCCTCTGCCGGACCTTCGGCGCCCTCAGCTAGTCCCGGGCGCGTCGCTCGTCGGCGCGGCCCAAGCACGACGAACTCCCGTCCCTCGATATCGAGGAGCAGCTCGCCATCGAAAGAACAAGAACCAACTCGTCCTGCTCGTCGTGCTTGTGCCAGTGATACTCGCTCACCGCGCTGCCACGGTGTGCGACTCGTTGGGATCGAGCGTCCGATACAACTCGAACTCCTCTCGATACAACGCCCGCACCTTCTTCCCCTGATCGCGCGCCGCCGTGAACGCCATGTGCGGCATCGCGGTGCACACGGCCCGACTCATGTCGTACCCGTCCGACTCCGTGATCACCACCGACCCGGGCAGGACCACGCCCGCGGTATCGATGATCGCCACCGCTGTCACGTACGCGGTGCGATGCAACGCCGCGGCCAGGTCCATGTCGGACCCTATCGCCACCAACCGGGAGTGACTGTCGATCGCCACCGGGACCACCCCGTTGGGCACGCGCTCAGCCGCGTGCATGGGCTGCGGCACAACATCCGCCAACTGCGCCTGCGTGTACACGGCATCATTGCCAGGACACCGACCCAACGACGAATCCCCCGCCGCCACGCCCGGGAGTTTCGCCAGTTCATCGGCCGGCGATGCCGTCCGGCAACCCGCCACGACAGCCAGTGCCGCCGCGCTACTTAGCACGAACGCCAGACTTCGCACGTGTCACCTCCATGACACAGTTTGTCGACCACGACCCACTCGCAAGAAATACCCCAGTCGCGCAAAAGTGGTCGACAACCATGCGTGACACCCGCGTGTCAAAGGTGGGATGCGACGTCTTGCCCCTAAAGCTGTGTCTGGTGAGTACCGCCCCTCCTACGGCGCCGCGACGATCGCAGGCACCCTAGCACTGACGCTCTACCTGCTGACACTCGCCCCGTCCACGGCAATGTGGGACACCAGCGAGTACATGGCCGCGGCCTATGTCCTGGGCATTCCCCACCCGCCCGGCAACCCCTTCTTCGTCCTCCTCGCCCACGTCGCCGGCCTGATCCCCATGGCGCCGGCCTTCGCGACCCGCGTCAACATCCTCGCCGCCGTCTGCTCCGCCGCC
>DATMNB010000112.1:0-7778 GCA_035569435.1 Gemmatimonadaceae bacterium | reverse complement strand
GGCGGCGGAGCAGACGGCGGCGAGGATGTTGACGCGGGTCGCGAAGGCCGGCGCCATGGGGATCAGGCCGGCGACGTGGGCGAGGAGGACGAAGAAGGGGTTGCCGGGCGGGTGGGGAATGCCCAGGACATAGGCCGCGGCGATGTACTCACTGGTGTCCCACATCGCGGTGTTGGGAGCCAGCGTGAGCAGATACAGGACGAAGACGAGGGCGCTGGCGATGGCGGCAGCGCCGTAGGAGGGGGCGTAGTCGTCCTGGGCAACGGCGCCGGTGCGGCGGGATGGCGCCGCCACCGTGGCGGGTTTGGCGACGACCTCGTCCCGGGGGGTCTCTTTAGTTTTCACAGGGGGCATGGGAGTCAAATCTCGCTGTCAATGCCGGAATACGCGATGGCCCGTCACGACCATCGCGATGCCGTGTGCGTCGCAGGCCTCGATGACTTCGGCGTCACGCACCGAGCCGCCGGGCTGAACGATGGCGCGGACGCCGGCCTCGGCGGCCTGGTCGACGCCATCGCGGAACGGGAAAAAGGCGTCGGAGCCGAGCGCCGCGCCGGTGGTCTCCAACCCCGCGGAGCGCGCCTTGTGCACGGCAAGAAACGCCGCGTCGACCCGGGACATCTGACCCGCGCCGATCCCGATCGTCGCGCCATCGCGAGCCAGCACGATGGCGTTGCTCTTCACGCTGGCGACGGCCCGCCACACGAACCGCAGGTCGCGCCATTCCTCGTCGGTGGGAGAGCGGCGCGTGACCACTCGCCAGCTGCTCTCGGTCAGCGGCGGTATCGGTCGGTCCTGTACGAGCAAGCCACCGCGCACGCGCTTGTAGTCACGCGCGTTGCTCGCCCACGGGGCGTGGCCGACCAGGACGCGCAGATTTTTCTTCTGGGTCAACGTGGCGAGCGCCGTGTCACTGAACGCGGGCGCCACAATGCATTCGACGAATAGGCTGGACACGGCCTCGGCCGCCGCATCGTCGACCGGCACCGTGAACGCGACGACGCCGCCGAACGCCGACACCGGATCGCAGGCGAGCGCCTTCTGATAGGCATCGAGCGGCGTCGTGCCGGTCGCCAGGCCGCACGGCGTCGTGTGCTTGATGATCGCGCAGCAGATCTCGCTCTCGAACGGATCGACCGCCATCAAGGCGCCGTCGAGGTCGAGCAGGTTGTTGAACGACAGCTCCTTGCCGCCGAGCTGCCGGAGCGCGGCGAGGCCGGCATTGGGACCCTCGACGTAGAACGCCGCGCGCTGGTCGGGGTTCTCCCCGTACCGGAGCGCCTGCTGACGCTCGAAGGCCAGCGTCAGTCGGGCCGGGAAAATGTCGCCCTGTTGGGCCGCGAACCACTCGGCGATCGCGGCGTCGTACGCCGCCGTGTGCGCGAACACCTTGGCCGCCAACTCCTCCCGGAGCCCGCCATTGGAACCGCTCGCGATGGCGGCGAGCACGCGCGTGTAGTCCGCCGGGTCGACGACGACGGTGACGTGAGCAAAGTTCTTGGCCGCCGATCGGAGTAGCGCAGGCCCGCCGATGTCGATGCGCTCGACGACGTCGGCCGGGGCGAGCCCCGGCGTCCGGGCAGCTTCGCGAAAGGCATACAGGTTGACGACGACGAGATCGATGGGGCGGATCGCCGCTTTGGTGATCTGCTCGACGTGGGTCGGATCGTCGCGCCGCGCCAGAATGCCGCCGTGGATCGCCGGGTGAAGCGTCTTGACGCGTCCGTCGAGCATCTCAGCGAGCCCGGTCTCCTCGCTCACCTCGCGCACGCGGAGTCCCGCGTCACGCAGGGTCACCGCGGTGCCTCCGGTCGAGAGCAACTCCCAGCCCAGGCGGTCGAGCTCCTGGGCAAACGCCACGAGGCCGGTCTTATCGGTGACGGACAGCAACGCAATCGGCATGCGGGCGCTCAGGCGTGGGTCAATGCGTGGGAGAGGTCGCCAGCGCTGCCACGAGACGTGACAGGGCGCGAATGTCGGCGAGATCGGCGACTTCGACCGGCGAGTGGCTGTAGCGGAGCGGCCAGGCGAGGGGGACATTGATGGCGCCGTAGCGAACGAACTGCGAGCCATCGTTGCCGCCGTTGGTGACCCCGACCTGGAGTGGGATCGCCGCGGACGCCGCGATGCGTCGGACGCGGTCGATCTCGGCCGGTGGCGTCGTGCTGGAATTGTCGAGGGCGCGGACCACGGGGCCGTCGCCGATCGGCGCGATGGCGAAGCGTCCGGTCTCGAGTGGTGAATCCGATGAGACGAACGTGTCGACCGCGTGCACGCGATGGACGGTGGGGCCGAGCTCCGCGGCCAAGGCCGCGGCGCCATCGAGTCCGGTCTCTTCGCGCACGGAGAAGGCGAAGATGACCTTGTGATCGAGGCGCGCCGGATCGATGTCGCGGAGCGCCATCACGAGCGATGTCAATCCTGCCCGGTCATCGATCGCGCGTTCGGTGAATCGGGTGGCGCCGAGGCGGGTGCTGTGTTTGACGCCGGTGACCCAGAGGCCCTTGGCCGCGAGCTGTGCCGAGTCGACGCCGAACCACGCGGTGAGGGTGTCGGGTTGCTTGGCCGTCGGGGTCGCACGGGGGAGGAACACGCCCATGCGCTGTCCGGTCGCGGTGTGGAGGAGGGCAGGCTGGCCCTCCCAGAGGGAGTTATAGAAACCACCGAGGGGTTTGAGGGTGACGACGCCGTCGTGATCGACCCGGACGACATCGAATCCGAGCTCGTCGAGATGGGCGATGAACACGGTGGTGTCGCGGTCCGGTCCAAGGGCGACGATGAGATTGCCAGCAGTGTCGACCGACGATTTGTAGCGCGCCGGCAGCATGGCGCGCACGGCATCGCGGACGGCGTGTTCGTGACCCGAAGCGCCGTAGGTGTCGCAGAGGCGTCCTATGATGTCGGCGACCGGTGACAGGCTATCGGGGTCGAGCGCCACGGGTGGCGATCCGGGAACAGCCTTGAGTGCGAGTGGCGACGGTGTGGCGACGCCCGACGCGGTGGCGACGGCCGCCATCAATGCCGCGATGTCACGGTCGCGCACGGTCTCGACGAGCGTACCTGGGAACCGCGTCGGCAGGCTCAGACTGTCCACGAGCACCAGGGTATCGACGTGTCCCAGGCGCGCCATTGCCGCGGCCAGCCCGGCGTCGCCAAAGGCATGCTGGACACCGATGATCCAGATCGTCTCACCGTGCGCGGGCGTGCCACCCGCGGCGCTGGCGACCGCCACGCACCGGGCGCGCGCGGCCGCGGCCGGGCCGGCGACGTAGTCGGCAAACCGCACGGTCGGCCATTCCCGCGCGACGGGGTCGAGCACGGCGATGCCCATCGCGGCGACGTCTGCGCGCGACCGGGCGCCGACATCGACCCACAGGTCATCGATGCCGACGATGGGCTCATTCGACGCGCGTCGGCGCCAGAGGTGCGTGCTCCGGACCGCCACGACCGCAGGGCGGAAGCCGGTGCCGGTCAGGATGCGGACGCGCTGCCCTTCATGGAACTGGTCCCAGAGCGGCGAGTGTCGTGAGCGCGTACTGGCCACCAGTCGGATGTAGCCCGCGTCGGTGATCGCGCCCACGGCGTAGCCAGCATCGTCGAGTCCGCAGGCCACCACCCGGCGCGGGGTGCCGCTGCCGCGGCGGGCGATCAGGTTGCCCGTGGCATCGCGTGTCCAGCCTGGGGCGTCGTGCGCGATCACGTCGGTCGCGCCCGTCTCGCGCCCGGTTGGCGCGTCGAGGGCGATCCAGGTCGCGACGGCGTCGGCGTGCGGGGCCGGCTGCGCGCCGGCGCGGGTGGTCGCTGTGGCGAGAACAGCGAGGATCAGCGTGCGGTGGATAGGTGCTCCTCGGTGTCGAGTCGGTAGACGGCGTCGATCGGAATCGTGTCTATTGATCCCAGCACCTGGCCGCCGGCATCCAGACGAACGTCGCCGGCGGCGACGGCGGCGACGGCGCGCGGGTACAGGGCGTGCTCGACACGGAGCACGCGCGCCGCGAGGGTGTCGGGGGTATCAGTCGGCAGGACCGGGACCGGCCACTGGGCGATGATCGGACCGCGGTCGTAGACCTCATCGACGAAATGCACGGTCGCGCCGCTCACGCGCACACCCGCCGCGAGCGCCGCCGCGTGGACGCGATGGCCGTACATCCCCGGGCCGCCGAACGCCGGGAGCAGCGACGGGTGCACGTTGAGCATCCGTCCGCGGTACGCATGGGTTACGGCATCCGGCACGTGCCGAAGATAGCCCGCCAACGCAATCAGGTCGATGTGTCGGTCGTGGAGCAGGGTGTGGAGGGCTGTCCCGTCGGTGTGATCGGCGAGCGCGAGGCTCTCGACCCCGCGCCGGGCGGCTCGCGCCAGCGCGCCGGCGTCGGCGCGGTCCGACACGACCAGATCGACGGCCACGCCGTGAAGCAAGATCGCCTCCAAGTTGCTGCCATTGCCGGAGGCGAACACGGCGATGCGTGCGCTCACCTGAACGCCTCGATGATGCGATCAGCGGCATCGGCCAACGTGGCCGCCACCAGGCTGGCCGCCGTGGCACTCGCGAGGTCCGCGGGCGGCGTGTCGGGCGACGGCACGAGCAGTCCGAGGCCGCCAAAGACGCGCGCGGCGGCCATGTCCGACCATCGATCACCCACAAACGCCGTTCGTCCGGCGTCGAGCTCGAGATCGGCGATCGCTTGGCGATACAGACCGGTCCCGGGCTTGCGACAGTCGCACGGGCCGTCGACGTCCGGGTGATGGGGGCAGTGATATGTCCCATCGACGGGCGCGCCGGCGGCGCAGAGCAGGGCATCGAGTCGCGCCCGCACGGCATCGTATTGCGCGGCCGTGATGTAGCCCCGGGCGATTCCCGATTGGTTCGTCACGATGACCACGGCGATCCCCGCGGCGCGCAGCCGGGCGATCGCGGCGGCGGCCCCATCGATCAGACGCACGCGCGCCGGATCGGCGAGGTAGTGCTCGTCGTGCATCACCGTCCCGTCGCGGTCGAGAAACGCAACGGGCCGGTTCATGGACGCCCCGGAGGCGGTGGGTGCCCCGCGGCCGGCTTGCGTCGCGCCTTGAGCGAGTCGGCGCGCGCCAACGAGTCCTTGGACGGCACCTTCGGCAGCGTGAACGCCAGCGCACTGCTCCGGACCCGACCCTGGAGATTCCGCACGCTGTCGGCCGACAGGCGGTACGTCGAGCCCGGGGTCAGCGCCGCGCCCAACTGGACGACGACCTCGGTCACCGGCGGCGGCCGACTGGGCTTGGGCCGGGCCGCCAGCGCAATCGAGTCGCGCCGATTCTGTCGCTGGAGCGCGCGTCGCCTGAGCGCCAACGTGTCGCGCCCCGTCACCCCGGAGTCGGCGCGGCGGAGCGAGTCCAGACGGCCGAGCGAGTCGTCGTGCGCCTTGCGGCGGGCGGCCAGGAGCGAGTCGAACACGGTGCCCGCCAGGACCCTCGTGATCGGGACGGCCGATGAATCCTTGGCTTTGAGGGCGAACCGGATGGACGGGACCTGCTGCGCTGTGTCGATGCCCTTGTCGAACGTCACGCGGAGCGTCACGCTGTCGGCGACCTTCACGTCGCCGATGCGCGGACCAACCGTGTCGTGGATGAACGCCAGCAGCTCGGTGCGGGCCGTGTCGGTGAGCGTCAGCGTGGTGGTGTCGAACAGCTCCCGCTGATCGAGCTTGCGGTTACTGTTGGCGTCGAGCCAGCCCCGGATCTTGTACGTACCCGGCGGGAGATGCTGCAGGGCGAACCGGCCGGACGAGTCGGCGATCGTGAGGTACACGGTGTTGGTATCGGGGCGCGCGATCGCCTCGACGAGCGCTTTCGGCGCCGCCTTGTTCCCGACCCAGTCGAGGATGATCCCCCGGATCGCCGTGGCCGGGATTGTCGGCCCGGTCGAGAATGTCAGCGCGACCGTCGTCTTGATCGAGTTACTGTGCAGATCGGTGACGCCGGGGAGCATGGTCACGGTATAGACCGTGTTGGGCCGAATCCCCTTGCGGGGCGTCACGACAAAGTGATCGCGGCGCCAATCGACATCCGGTTGTCCGGTCCACGGCGACACCAGGAACATCAGCGAGAGGGAGCTGGCGCCCGACGGCGACTCACTCATGACGCGATCGAACTTGATGACGACGTGTTTCGCTTTGACGTTGACGGCGTTGGTGTCGGGGATCGTGGCGACAATCTTGGGGGTCGTGTGCAGGATCGGCCCGCCCGGCGGGAACTGCTCCGACGCGCAGGCGGCCGCCAGGCCGAAGAAGCCGATGAGGGCCGGCGCGTGCACGCGCCGGCGATGCCACGACTGACGCAGGCGCGTCAGTCGCCGCACAGCGCGCGCAGGTGCCCGTCGAGCTGCGAGAGACGTCCCGTCCACTCCTCGGCTTTGCGGCGCTCGGCCGCCACGACATCGGGGCGGCCTTTCTCGGCGAACGGCCCCGCTAGCCGTTTCCGTAACGCGTCGAGCTGGCTCGCCAACTGGTCGCGTTCGGCACGCAGACGGGCGCACTCCTTGGCGACGTCGATCACGCCCTCGAGAGGCACGACCACGCGCGACCCATCGCTCAGCACGGCGGCCGCGGCGGCGCCGGCGGGCGTCTCCGCGACCACGCGCACGGAGCACCGCGCGATCCGGCCGATGGCGCCGGCTTCCTCGACGAATACAGATTCTGTCGCCGGCACGGGGATCACGACCGCGTCGAGCACGCGACCGGGCGGGATCCGATAGTCGGCCCGAATCTGCCGGAGCGCGCCCACGGCGTCGCGCGCGCGCTCGTACTCCAGGCCCTGGGCCGGGTCGATCTCGTCACGCACCAAGGGCCAGGCACCCGTGGCCAGGAAGGTGCCGGCGTCGGTCGTCGGCAGCGCCTGCCAGATCGTTTCCGTCACGAATGGCACGATCGGGTGCATCAACCTGAGTCCCGCGTCGAGCGCGTGCACGAGGACGGCCCGGGCGATCTCGCGATCGCGGCGGTCCCATCCCGGCGCGAGGCGCGCCTTGCAGTGCTCGACATACCAGTCGGCCAGGTCATTCCAGACAAAGGTGCGTGCCGCTTCCGCATACTCGTTGAGGCGGAGCCCCTCCAATGCCACGTTGCAGGCGGCGATCCCCACGTCGAGCCGGTCGAGGATCCACGCATCGGCCCGCGTCAACTCGGTGGCGAACTCGCCGATCCGACGCACCGGGTCGCCGTCGAGCTTTGCTAGCACCGCATGGCGCCCGATGTTCCAGAGCTTGGTGACAAAGTTGCGGCCGGGCGCAAACGTCGCTTCCAGATTCGTCGGGTCGACGATGACGTCGGTACCGAGTCCCATCCCGGCGATCAGTGTGTAGCGCAGCGTGTCGGCGCCGTACAGTTGCACCACCTCGAGCGGGTCGATGCCGTTGCCCTTGGACTTGGACATCTTCTCGCGCTGCGTGTCGCGCACGATGCCGTGCAGGTACACGGTCCGAAACGGGAGCTGCCCGGTGAAGTGCAGCCCGGCCATGATCATCCGTGACACCCAGAAGAACAGGATGTCAGGGCCGGTCACGATCATCGCGGTCGGATAGAACGCCCGGAAATCCGGCGTGTCGTCGGGCCAGCCGAGCGTCGACAACGGCCAGAGCCAGGACGAGAACCACGTGTCGAGGACGTCCTCGTCCTGGCGGAGCGTGTCAGCGGCGGCGCCGCAGCCCGGACACGCGGTTGGGTCCTCGCGCAGTGCGCCTGTCCACTGGCAGGCGCCGCAGGTCCACACGGGGACGCGATGGCCCCACCAGAGCTGGCGCG
>DATMNB010000111.1:0-7047 GCA_035569435.1 Gemmatimonadaceae bacterium | reverse complement strand
GTCCGTTTTGGAGCTTCAACATGACCAGCCGTTGGGCAGCACTGGTGATAGTGCTCGCTCTCGGTGTGTTCGTGCCAAGACTGGCTTCGCCTCAGGGCGGTGGAGCTCCGCAGCCCGGGCGTCAGCGTGGCACTGGGTTAGTTCTCGGTCAGAACTACCCGAACCCCTTTGGTCCCGAGACCCGGATACCGTTCGTGGTCGGCGATCCGCCGGCGTGCACGGAGCCGACTCGGAAGTACAAAGTCAAGCTGGAGATCTACAACCTGCTGGCGCAGTTGGTGGCGGTGCCCGTTCTTCAGAACGGCACGAACCTGCTCACTGGTGGGCAGCCGGTTGAAGGGGTGGAGCTCACCTGTGGCACCTACACCGCGTACTGGAACGGGAACCACCTGAGTAGTCAACAGCAGGTAGCGTCCGGCGTTTATCTGTATCGTTTGGATGTCGACGGGCAGGTCGTCGTCAAGAAAATGCTTGTTGTGAAGTAAGGCTATTTGTGCGGTGCCGCTGCTGCCGGTTTTGGCGGGGCTGGGACCGCGGCGGCTGGCACTGGAGTGGTTGGGACGGGGGCGGGGTGACTACCAGTTCGCACGCCCAGGTCGATCATCCGGAGGAGCTCGACGGCCCGATCGGGATTGTTGCCGAGGAGGCGGGCCGTGCTCTCCAGGGCGGCCGGACTCGTGTTATAGTGACGGAGGATGGAGTCGCGGGCGCGTGCCTTTGCCGCGCTGTCGAGCGTGGTGTTGACGGTCACGAGCCGAAGGTCGATCATGGCGTGGACGAACGTCGAGTCGGCACTGGCGCTCTCGCTGGGCTTTCCGCACGAGGTCGCTGTGGCGACGAGGCCGATGACGGTTATGACGACGGAAAGGGTGCGAGCCCGCATGGCAGCCTGTGAGAATCGTGGGTACGCCACCCTGGCTGGTGGCGCGCGGTGGCGCTGCCGGATTGCCCGGGTGCGAGCGGTCCTGCCTTTGCGCAGGAAGACCGCATGATCAATGCGGACAGACTGACAGTCAAGAGCGCCGAGGCGTTGAACGACGCGGTCGGCATTGCCCGGCGGAACGGCAACCCGTTGGTATACGACGTCCACCTCCTGGCGGCCCTGCTGGACCAGGACGAGGGGATCGTCGCGCCATTGCTCCATAAGCTTGGTGTGGGGGTCGACCAGCTCCGCGAACGCGTCGAGCGGGAGATCGCGCGCTACCCCAAGCAGAGTGATGCGCAGCCGTCGCTGTCGCGGGAGCTGAACGCCGTCTTTGACCGTGCGGACGACGAGGCGCGGAAGCTCGGGGACGAGTACGTCTCGACCGAGCACCTGTTGCTGGCACTGGCCGAGGCGCGCGGGACCGAGAGCCGCGAGATGCTGCGCAGCGTGGACGTGACGCGCGAGGCGTTGCTCGAGGCGTTGAAGGCGGTCCGGGGGTCGCACCGGGTGACGGACCAGACGCCGGAGAATCAGTACCAGGCGCTGGAGAAATACACGCGCGATCTGACCGAGGCGGCCCGGCGCGGGAAGCTCGATCCAGTGATCGGGCGCGACGAGGAGATTCGGCGGGTGATCCAGGTGCTGTCGCGGCGCACCAAGAACAACCCCGTGCTCATTGGTGAGCCTGGCGTGGGCAAGACGGCGATCGCGGAGGGGCTCGCGCAGCGGATCGTGAACGGCGACGTCCCGGAGGGGCTGCGCAATCGGCGACTGTTGGCGCTCGACCTGGGCGCGCTGATCGCGGGGGCCAAGTTCCGGGGGGAGTTCGAGGAGCGGCTCAAGGCGGTCTTGAAGGAGCTCACTGACGGGCAAGGGCGGTTCATCGTGTTCATCGATGAGCTGCACACGATCGTCGGGGCGGGAAAAGCCGAGGGGTCGATGGACGCGGGGAACATGCTCAAGCCCATGTTGGCGCGGGGCGAGCTCCGGGTGATCGGCGCAACGACGCTGGACGAGTACCGCAAGCACGTCGAGAAGGATGCGGCGTTGGAGCGGCGGTTCCAGCCGGTGTATGTCGGCGAGCCGTCGGTCGAGAACACGATCGCCATCTTGCGCGGGCTGAAAGAGCGGTACGAGGCCCATCATGGCGTGCGGATCACCGACGGCGCGGTCGTGGCGGCGGCGACGTTGTCCAACCGCTACATCGGCGACCGGTTCCTGCCGGACAAGGCGATCGACCTGTTGGACGAGGCGGCGTCGCGGCTCCGGATCGAGATCGACTCGATGCCGCAGGAGATCGACGAGGTCGAGCGGCGGGTCGTGCAGCTCGAGATCGAGCGTGAGGCACTGCGCAAGGAGAAGGACCCGGAGTCCAAGGCGCGTCGTGAGGCGATCGAGCGCGAGCTCGGCGATTTGCGCGAGCAGGCGTCGGCGATGAAGGCGCAGTGGCAGCGGGAGAAGGAGACGCTGGGCGCCGTCGGGAAGCTCAAGCAGCAGATCGACGAGGCGCGGGTCCAGGCCGAGCAGGCGACGCGCGCTGGGGACCTGGGTCGGGCGGCGGAGATCACGTACGGGACGATCCCGCAGCTCGAGCAGAAGATGCGTGAGGCCGAGCAGCAACTGGCGAGTCGGCAGGGCGGTGGGGCGCGGTATCTCCATGAGGAAGTCACCGCGGAGGACATCGCCGACGTCGTGGCGCGGTGGACGGGGATTCCGGTGACGCGGATGATGGAGAGCGAGAAGGAGCGGTTGACCAAGCTCGAGTCCGAGTTGGCGGAGCGGGTGATCGGGCAGCGCGAGGCGGTGGTCGCCGTGGCGAACGCCGTGCGGCGGTCGCGGGCCGGGTTGCAGGATCCGAACCGGCCGATCGGCTCGTTCATCTTCCTTGGGCCGACGGGCGTGGGGAAGACCGAGACGGCGCGGGCGTTGGCGGAGTTTCTGTTTGACGATGAGAACGCCATGGTGCGGATCGACATGTCGGAGTACATGGAGAAGCACGCCGTGGCGCGGCTGATCGGGGCGCCGCCGGGATATGTCGGGTTCGAGGAGGGCGGGCAGCTGACGGAGGCGGTGCGTCGGCGGCCGTATTCGGTGATTCTGTTCGACGAGATCGAGAAGGCGCACCCGGATGTGTTCAACATCTTGCTGCAGATTCTTGACGATGGACGGCTGACCGACTCGCAGGGGCGGACGGTAGATTTCCGGAACACGGTCATCATCATGACGTCGAACATCGGGAGTCAGTACATCCTCGAGCAGACGGGGACGGACTGGGCGGTGGTCGAGGCGCAGGTGTTGGCGGCGCTCCGGCAGCATTTCCGGCCGGAGTTCCTGAACCGGGTGGACGACATCATCGTGTTCCGGCCGTTGGGGACGGAGGAGATCGGGCGGATCATCGATCTCCAGCTCAAGCGGTTGGAGAAGCTGCTCGCGGACCGGCGGCTGACGATCGCGCTCACGCCGGCCGCGAAGCGGGTGATTGCGACGGAGGGGTACGATCCGGCGTATGGGGCGCGGCCGCTCAAGCGGGCGTTGCAGCGATTGGTGCAGAACTCGTTGGCGATGGGGGTCTTGGATGGGCGCTTCAAGGAAGGGGACCACATCGTCGTCGACGCCGGCGAAGGCGGGACGTTGACGTTTACGGCGGCGCCGGCGCACGCCGAGCCGACCGCGTCGGGTTCACCGCAGGGTGCGGCGGCCGGAGTGGCGTGATCCATCCATCGGATGCGGGGCACATGGCGGTCGCGCTCGACGCGGCTGCCGAGGCGGCGTCGGCGGGCGAAGTGCCTGTCGGCGCCGTCATCTATAGTGTCGAGCGCGGGATCATCGCCAGGGCGGCGAATCGGACGCGGCGGGATTGGGATGCGACGGCGCACGCGGAGATCCTGGCGATTCGGGCCGCGGGGGCGGTGTTGGGGCGGTGGTCGCTCGAGGGATGCACGTTGTACGTGACGTTGGAGCCCTGCGCGATGTGTGCCGGGGCGATTGTGTTGGCGCGGATGGATCGGGTGGTGTTTGGCGCGTGGGATGAGAAGGCCGGGATGGGCGGGTCGATCGGCGATCTGCTGCGGCACCCACGGTTGAACCACCGGCCCCAGGTTGCGGCCGGGGTGATGGGGGAGGAGTGCGGGGCGATGCTGCGCGGGTTCTTTGAGGCGCGGCGCAGCGCTATGGTCGACGCGCCGTTGGAGAGTCTCGATTAGGCTCTAGCGCGGACACGCGGTTCTAACACGCGGTCTGGACAGTGGTCGAATTCCTGTCCATGTTGTCCACCACACCTTTCGCGACCGGAGCCCCGCCGTGAGCCTGACCCGTCGCCGCTTCATGCAATCCGTGGGAGCTGGCGCGGCCGGCTCCCTCTTTGCGCCTGCCCTCGCCGGGCGCGGCCTCGAAGCGCTGGCCGCGGGCGACCGCAGGGCGCTCACAGCCAACGCCATCCGTCTCAACAGCAACGAGAACCCGGATGGCCCGGGCCGGGCGGCGCTCGACGGCATCGCCCAGCAACTGAGCGAGGCGTCGCGCTACCCGTTTGGCGTGATCGACTCGCTTCGTGCCGCGACCGCCACAGCGCTCGGCATCGCGCCTGGGAATATCCTGCTGACCTGCGGCTCGACGGACATCCTCCGCGCTTCCGTCTACGCGTTCACCTCGCCGACCGCCGCCCTGGTGACGGGCCGGCCGAGTTTCGAGAGTCCAGGCGAGGACGCCGCCGTCGTCGGCGCGCCGGTCCACGCCGTCCCCCTCACGGCCGACCTGCACCTCGATCTGCCGGCGATGCTCGCTGTGTCGCGCGGCGCGGGCCTGATCTATCTGTGCAACCCCAATAACCCGACGGCGACGGTCCATGGCGCCGATGCGGTCAAGGATTTCATCGCGGCCGTTCTCAAGGACTCGCCGCAGACGACCATTCTGGTCGACGAGGCGTATCACGAGTACGTCGAGGACCCGCGCTACGCCACGATGATCCCGTTGGCGATGGCGAACCCGCGCGTCCTGGTCGCGCGCACATTCTCCAAGGTCTACGGGTTGGCGGGTCTCCGCGTCGGCTACGCCGTCGCCCAGCCGGCGACGCTGGCCGCCATGGAGCGCCACACCCTGCAGATCGGCGTCAACCAGCTTGGGGCGGCCGCGGCGCTGGCCAGCCTCGGCGACCGCGATCACATCCAACGGGAGCGCGCGCGGAACCGCGATGCGCGGGAGTTCACGCGTTCGGCGCTGGCCGCCGCGGGCTATCCTGCCGGCGTATCGGACGCCAACTTCATCATGGTCGACGTCAGACGCGACACCAAACAGTTTGCCGCGGCGTGCCGTGACCACGGTGTGCTCGTGGGTCGCCCTTTTCCGCCGCTCAGCAGCTACAGCCGCATCTCGGTTGGCACGGCCGATGAGATGCGGACGGCCGTCGATGTCTTTCGACGCGTGCTCGCGACCGCCTGAATGGAGAGTCCGTAAGACGTTTGTGACGGGAACTCGGGTCGGTGACGCCCGTCGTGGCGGTGAACATGGTGCTGTAATTGACGTGGCGTCGGCGAGTTTCTAACTTACTGGGCTGCGAGGGCGCCTGTCCCTTGCCTGGATGGGTGGCCGAGTGGTTGAAGGCACCGGTCTCGAAAACCGGCGTACCGGTGAACCCGGTACCGTGAGTTCGAATCTCACCCCATCCGTGATGACAACGAGGGCACCCAATCGGCCGGGTGCCCTCGTTGTGCATCGCGGTACGTCGGATGGTTGGCGCTTAATGCAGTGGGAGCGTGGACGCGTGCGGGTTGAAGGCCAGTCCGCCCGGACCGTTGAGCGCACTCGACGAGATCGTGGTTTGCGGCGTCGGTGATCCGCCGGCCGCGAGCTGCGTCGACGTGTACGCGTACAGCGCATTGTTTAGCGGGTCGCTCAACCAGAGCTGGCCGCTGGCATCGAACGCCAGCCCGAATACCACGACCGGGTGGGCTAGGCCGCTCGGCAGGTTGATCGTGCTGGCCGGAACCGGGCTGCCGCTTGTGGCGAGTTGCGACGTGGAGTAACCGACGATGGTCGTGGCGACGCCGTTGGCGTTGCCGACCCACAGCGTGCCGCTGGCGTCGAACGCGAGCACAAACGGGCCGGCCAGGGAGTTGGCGGTCGCGCTGAGCGTCACGGTCGGTGTCGGTGTCGCTGACGCGCCGAGCTGGGTGGTGGCGTATTCGACGACCGTGTTCTGATAGTAGTTGCCGACCCAGAGATTGCCCTGCGCGTCGAATGCAAGCGCGGTCGGGCCGGCGCTGGTTGCAGCGGCGGTGAGCGTGACGGTCGGCGTGGGGCTGCCGGTTGCTGTCAGCTGGGACGTCGTGTACTCGACCACCGTGTTGGCGTTTCGACTGGCCACCCACAGGTTGCCTTGGGCGTCGAACGCCAGCCCGTGCGGCCGGCTGAGCGCGCTGCCGCTCAGTGTGACAGTCGCCGTGGGGGTGCCACCGGCGGCAAGCTGGGCGGGGGTATACTCCACGACGGTATTCGCGACGTAGTTCGTCATCCACAGATTGCCGGCGACATCGATGGCGACGCCGAGGGGATCACCACTTGGGGTCGTGAGCGTGTCGGTTGGAGCAGGGGTACCGGAGGCGTGCAGTTGCGCGCCGGTGAAGCCGTTCGCGACGTTGTTATTGCCGTTGGCGACCCAGAGCGCGCCGCTGCCGGCGACACGCGGCGCATAGGCCACCTTCGCGGTGTCTTGTCCGCCGGCGACCAGAGTGGCCGGGCTGCCGGTTATGACGCCGCTGTCGGTCACCGGGACCACCGGATCGCTAACCACGACGTTCGTGGCGGTGATGGTATAGGTGCCTGGGGTGAGGCCGGTGAGCGTTTGGGTCGCCGTCAGGGTCTGGTGGTAGCTCGACGGGCCGCTGACGGTCACGGCCGGCGTGACGCCGGCGGGAGCCGTGATTCGCACGGTGAGACTGGCCCCAGACTGCGTGCAGGTGACGGTGATGTTGACGGTGAGGGTCGCGCCGTTGGTGACGCCGGTGTAGCTCTGCGGGGACGGCGCGGTGCACGTGCTGGGGAGCGAGCTGACGGCGATCGTGCCGGTGCCGACGGGGACGTTGCCCACGGAGTACGCGCCGGTCGCCGACGACGAGACGGCGGGC
>DATMNB010000110.1:0-4934 GCA_035569435.1 Gemmatimonadaceae bacterium | reverse complement strand
CCCGGCTAATGTGACCCACGCCCCTCACTGCGCCTTTGCGGCGCTCTTGGCAGCCGCACTCGCCTGCAACCCGCTGGCTAGTCAGCGGCCGGGGGTCGCGCCTGCTGGCTCCGACACCGATGCTGCGAAACTCGAGTTGCTGGCACTCCGCACCGCGATATCGCGGCAGACACCGGTGCGGTCAGACAGCTTCATCATCGCCGCAAGCCCGGCACCCATCTCGGCGGATTCGGCCATCCGGTCGCTGAGTCGCTTGCCAAAACCCTTGGTATGTGAAGGGTTGGCGCAGCGTGACATGCTGAACATCACGTGTACGGCGTTGGCCAATGTGGAGCCACGCACGATTGCGGCCGACCTCACGATGCGGTATATGCCGACGTATGGATCCATCACCGGCGGCGGAGGACTGCTGGGTTACGCACGCAGGCAGCGTGGTGTCGCCGTCGACAGCTTACTGGCTGTATGCATCGGCCGAGACACGTTGGTGCTTCCGGCGCCAGCGTTGGAACGCTGGGAGCGCGACTACTACGAGGCCGTGGGACCTGGTATCCCTGCGTACAACATGGGTGGAGGGAACCTGGACGAGGACGGACGCCCACTAGCCGCACCGGGACAACCAGAAGAACGTCGTCGCGAGGTTGTGACCTATCGGTTTGCGTCATCCGCTGACCAACACGGAATCTCGGTTGGGATCACCATCGGCGGTACCACGGCACGTCCCAGCGAGGACGATGCCCTCGCCGCTCAAGCCGATCAGCTTGACGGCCTGACCTTTGGCGCTGACGAACCGATGCTCCGGCCAGCTCTAGCGAAGATCGCGGCCTCCTTCACACAGCATTGGGCCGGGCGCACGGCGCCGCCAATGATTGCAATGTTCGTTGCACGGTACAAAGGGCGCCCGGACACAGATCGCTAAGGCCCAAGCGGCCATGCGACTGGGACAACGCCAGTCAGGCCACGATGCCGGTGTCGGAAACCACCAGGTGTTGGGCACGCAAATACGGAGGATGGATGCCAGCACCGCACTCAGAGACTGTCGCTTCCCGGTATATCGCGGTAGTCGCGCAAAGGAATGCGAGCTTGCTGAGGACGGGCGGAGTCAAATACGCGCCTAGGAACATCCGACGAGCGAACCAGTTTGCAGGAGTCTGGCGCAGTCAAAACGCCCGTGGCGGTCCCACTAGGTCCGTGGTATGCGCGTTTAGCAGCAACGCGGCCCGCGGAAGCTTCATCGGCGATGACCGAAGCACAAAGGCGCTTCGCCAGGCCTCAAGTTAACGGCGGGAGCCTTACGCCCATGAACCAGCCCCTCGGTTCCCTTAGCGGGTCTTGGAAACGCACCGCCGGCGGTGGAAACACTGATGGAGCCGCACCGACGCGCGCACGCACGGAGAAAGGCGAAGGCGCGAGCGCAGACACCCTCGAGCGCGAGCGCCTGTCTTCCCGCGCCACTCCCATCTTGCGAACCGTCTTCCCGATCGGGATCGCCGTCTTCGTCGCCATCCAGGTGATGCGGTTCTGGCGGGACTCCCGCTCGGCCCCTCAGTCACCGGCCCTTCTATTCCCGTTCGCTGTCTGGATCGCCCTCCTCGTGTTCGTCACGTGGAACGGGCACCGCCTCAGCTCCGTCTGGCTCGTCGGCGACACACTGGAAGTCACCGGTCCTGCATCCCTCCGCGTACCTCTCTCGCAGGTCAGATCCCTCCGAGCCGCCTTGCTCGACTACCGTGGTACCCCGCTGTTCATCCTGAGCCTCGATCCCCCGATCGGCAACACGGAGAAGATCCGCTTCATTCCCCGCAGCGACTCGTGGCACTCCAGCAAAGCCCGTGTGGTCCAGAAAACTCTAAGAACGCGCATCGATGCCGCCCGCGCCGCGCGGCGGCTCCACGGTCCGACATAGGGGCCCGCGCCGGCTCTTCCAGGCAGCGCTCCTCCCTGACCGCCCCTACCTGCCTCTACGTTATTGGACACAGAGAGGCCGGACTTTGGCTAACGAGACTAATGCTGAGGGGTAACCGCTTGAGTTCGTCAACCGCTTCGCCGATCACGAAACAACACGCCGCGCTCCGGCAACCCATCGAAGCTCATGAACCGGAGAAGATTCCTGCGGTGGCTTCACACCGCGGAAGCAAGGGCGGGTCTACGACTTCTTCCCCGCGGCGCATGGCATCCATATCGGCGCAAGTGGGCCACGGAACGCAAACACCTTCCGCTCGTCGACGTCGCGGCCGCCGGCGGGTGGAAGGGAACGCAGATGTTATTGAAGTGCTACCAACAAGCTGACCCCGACACGATGCTCGCGGTGATGAATGAGCCGTTGAAGTTGGGTCAGCAGTGGGAAATGGTGTCGAGTCGGGGGGCCGTAAAACGGCCCCCAACGGCCCCCCGCGCGATCGCGCGGTGCGTGCGGGCCTCATAACTCTTTCCAATCCAGCCTGATACAAACTGGGGCGGCTGGATTCGAACCAGCGATCTCCCGGTTAACAGCCGGGCGCTTTGCCAGCTAAGCTACACCCCACCGGCCGCGCAGGGTGCGCGCCGCAAGCGAAAATCCAATATACCCCCGCCTAGCGGTGCCGTCTACGCGTGCTGTCGGACGCCACAGGCGTCCCAGCCGTGGATTCAGGCGTCTGCCCCGCCACATCGCCCGCCGCCGTCGACCGGGCACTCGACTGCGCGGCCGCGTTTCCCCCAGCTGACGGCGTCGCGCCAGCATTCGTGTTCGTCGGCCGCGTCGCCGGCGCCGACGTCGATGTGTCGGCCGTCCCCCGTGCCTGAACCTCGCTCCCGTTCTTCGCCACACACCCGAGCGCCACCCCCACCAGGCACGCGACCACCGCGCTCATGGACCGTTTCATATACGGCGCCCTCCTTGGCTCGGGGACACGAGCCTATGTCGCCGCCGCCCCCACCGCGGCGGCCACCCGCTTCGCCCGCTCCAGATGCCCCCGCACAATCGGAATCGCCCCCGACACCGCCGCCTTCACCTGCGCGTTCTCCGCCTCGCCCCGGAACTGCTGCAACATCCCCAACACCATCGTATGGTCCTCGACCTGCGCCTCCATGTACTGCTTATCAAACTGCGTCCCCTGCCCAGCCGCTTGGAGCGCCCGCATCTCCTCCCGCCCATGCGTCCCCAGCGAATCGTCCGCCGGTAACGTCGGCGTGATCCCCACGGCCGTCGCCACCGAATCCCCCGCCCGATCCAATTTGGTATGGTCCCGAATCATCTGATGCGCAAACGCCTGCACCCGCGGGTTCGATGTCGACGACAACGCCAGATGCGCCGCATCGATCTCCCCCTGATTCGCCTCGTGCAACACGGCCAGGATGTTCGCGTCAGTGATCGCCACCGACAACGCCGCACCACCCGGCGCCGACGATGCGACATCCCCAGCCGATGCCCCCGCCGTGCTCGTCGATGACGACGCCGTCACCGCGGCATTCCCGCCCGCGCCAGTCGTATTCGAATTCCCACTCGCGGCCCCACGGCACGCACCAGCCGCGACCGTTATAACCACCGTTGGAATAAGCACTCTCGCACGCATGTCCCCCCCGCACTCGCGTCACCACCCACATAAAGCAAGACGTGTGCTAAAATCGGCCGCCCGTGGCGACCGCGACCCACCTACCACATGTCGCCGCTCCGACAGCTCGAGCGCCTAGACTTGCCCCCATGCCACGACACCCTCTCCTGCTGACCGGCCTCGCCGCGACCGCCCTCGCGCTGCGCCCGCCCGTCGCCACCGCGCAGTCCGCCGACCCACACTCGTCTCCGCACTACCACGTCACCGCCCGCATCCCCGTGGGCAAACTCACCGACGGCTACTCCGCCGACTTCATCATCATCGATCCAGTCCACCGCCGCCTCTACGGCCTCGGCAACACCATCATCGACATCGACCACGATCGCGTCGTCGACTCCCTCCCCGGCAAATCCGCCGGCGGCTACGCCCTCGCCACGGACCTCGGCAGCGGCCTCGCCCGAAACGGCACGCGGTTCGACCTCGCGACGGCCCACGTCACCGGACACGTCGATGGACGCGGCGACGCCAGCGTCTACGACCCCGTCACCCACCGCGCCTTCATGCTCGATGACACCGTCACCGTCGTCGACATGACCACCGGCGCCGTGACGACAAAAGTCCACATCGCCCCGGCCCTCGAGTCGGGCATCGCCGACGGCGCCGGCCACCTGTACATCAATAGAGAGGACTCGTCGATCGTCACCAAGGTCGACGCCCGCACCCTCGCCGTCCAAGCGCGCTACCCCGTGGCCGACTGCAAGGCCGCCCAAGGCCTCGCGTTCGATGCCGCGCACCACCGGCTCTTCCTCGGCTGCGACAAGGAGCTCGTCATCGTCAACGCCGACAACGGCGCCGTCGTCTCGCGCATCCCCGTCACCGGCCACGCCGACCAGAACGCGTTCGACCCCGCGACACAGTTGGCCTTCAACGCCAACCGCCCGGACTCGACCCTCGTCATCGTCCACGAGGACACACCAGACCACTACTCCGTGGTCGACACGATCAAGACCGGCGGCGGCGCGCGCTCACTCGCCGTCGACGACAAAACTCATAAGGTCTACGCGTTCTACTACGACCAGCCAAGCACCGACCGGAAAACCTGGACCCTCACGGCCGTCGTGCTCGCGCCATAGCGCGCCCTACCGCGCGCCCTACCGCCCGTAGAACCGATACACGGCTGAGTATCGCACCCGCTCCTCGGCCCCCCGATGCGCGGCGTCGCACCCAGTGGCCGGTGCGGCGCCGCCTTTCGTATCGGTGCGCGTGATGTAGTCGACACTGCTCAACGTCCCGGCGCCCAGATGATCGGTTGCCGCCAGAAGCAGCCACGCAACCGCGCCAGCGTCGGGGGCGGGATGCGACGCCGACGGCTTGGCGTGCACCTCGCTCCCATCGGTGAGCTTC
>DATMNB010000109.1:0-9201 GCA_035569435.1 Gemmatimonadaceae bacterium | reverse complement strand
GCATCGCCGCGATCGCGGCTGCCGGTGGGGCTGCGTGGTCCACCCAGCCGATGCGCGACGCGCTCGCGTTATGCGCCGCAGCCGATGCGCTGCTCACGCCGGACACGGGGATGACGCACGTCGCGTCGGCGTTTAGTCGGCCGACGGTCGTGATGCGGACGCCGGAGAAGTGGATGTGGGCGCCGTATCGCGTGCCGTCGCGCCAGGTCGTGGCGGACGATAACAGTTCGCTGGATTCGATTCAGGCGCCGGCCGTGGCCGAGGCGCTCGACAGTCTGCTCGGTGAACTCAAAAAATGAGGGGTGCACCGTGCGCCCAAACGCGGCGGTGCACCCCTCAAAAATCGACCAGTCGGCACGTGAACGGCCGGTCATTTCGAGCGAAAAACGCGAGCCTTAGCGGCTCCCGGCGATCCGTGCCGTAAATTGGTCAGAAGACAAAGGATCACCTCCTCGGCTTGGGGTTCGACATAGGGCGAACACCGGTAATATATGCCGACTCACACTTCGTAGTCCAATAGGTCCAACACACTCAATGGCATTTTCCCGGCTGGGGCTGCACCCCGATTTGTTGCGCGGATTGAAGGAACTTGGCTTCGCGCGACCCACCCCGATTCAGGAGCAGTCAATTCCGCCGGCCGTGGCGGGGCGCGATGTGCTGGCGTGCGCCATGACGGGGAGTGGCAAGACGGCGGCGTTTCTGTTGCCGATCCTGAATCGGTTGATAGCCAAACCGCGGGGGACGACGCGGGCACTCGTGTTGACGCCGACGCGCGAGTTGGCGGCGCAGATTGACACGCACTTGCGCGAGCTCGCGGAGCATACGCCGTTGTCTGGGGCGGCGGTGTTTGGCGGGGTGGGGATGGGACCGCAGGAGCATGCCTTTCGGAGCGGGGTCGATGTGATCGTCGCGACGCCCGGACGGCTGCTCGATCATTTCCGGCAGCCGTATGCCAAGCTGGCCGGGCTCGAAGTGCTGGTGCTCGACGAGGCGGACCGGATGCTCGACATGGGCTTTCTGCCCGACGTGCGGCGGGTGCTCAAGCATCTACCGGCCAAGCGGCAGACGTTCATGTTCTCGGCGACGATGCCGGCGCCGATCGTGACGCTGTCCCGGGAGATTCTGTCGGATCCGGTGATGGTCGATCTACAGCGCAAGGCGGCGCCGGCGGTCGGGATCACGCAGGCCGTGTATCCGGTGGCCGAGGAGCTCAAGGCGCCGCTGTTTCTCGAGCTGCTCAAGCGGAAGGAGATCGGCAACGTCATCGTGTTCACGCGGACCAAGCATCGGGCGAATCGGCTGGCGGATTTTCTCGAGCGGAACCAGATGCCAGTGGCGCGCATCCATGGGAATCGGTCGCAGAAGCAGCGGACCGAGGCGCTGGAAGGGTTTCGGGATGGGCGGTATCGCGTGCTGGTGGCCACTGATATCGTGGCGCGAGGGATCGATGTCGAGCAGCTTGGCCACGTCGTGAACTTTGACGTGCCGAACGTGCCGGAGGACTACATCCACCGGGTGGGGCGGACGGCGCGTGCTGAGGCAACGGGGGATGCGTTCACGTTTGCGGCGCCGGCGGAGGAGCACGACCTGCGGGCGATCGAGCGGGCGATCGGGAAGGCGTTGCCGCGGATCATCGTCGCGGGCTTTGACTACAGCAAGCGGCCCAACGAGCGGTTCGAGGTGCCGATTGCCGAGCGGATTGCGGCGATTCGGGCGAAGAAGGCTGAGGAGCGGGCGCGGGCGAAGGCAAAGGCTGAACGTCGGAACAACGCGGGCGGGAGCGCGCCGAGGCGGGATGGCGGGCCGCGTGGAGCCGGGGGTGGGACGCCTCCCAGGTCGGGCGGCGGCCGGCGTGACGGTGGACGCGGGCGTTAGGCTGGAGACACGGGCGACAGGAGCCAGCGAGCGGTCGCGGTGACGACGACGTCGCCGGCTTGGTCGCGGACCGTCGCTGAGACGGGGACTTCGAGGCGGCCCGTGATGGTCGTGGGGACGGTGCAGGTGCACTCGGCGATGAGGGTGCCGCGGGCTTTCTTGACGTAGGTGATTTCGAGGCCCGTAACGATGCTGCGCACGGTCGGCGGGAGGCCAGTGGTCATGGCCAAGCCTGAGGTGACCTCAGCCAGATTGGCCAGGGCGATCGCGTGGATGGAGCGTAGGTGGTTGCGGACGGCGCGCCGGTCGGCCATGCGAACTCGGGCGTAGCCGGGGCGAAGCTCGAGGACGACGGGGTGCACCGAGCCCGTGTATGGAATCATGCGACCGAGGAGCATGGCGAACAGCAAACGCCCTCCCGGAAGCGGACTCAACTTGTTCCAGGCGCTCAACAACCGACCCGCCTGTAGGGGCGGTGCGGTGCCGGTGACAGATCGGTGTTGCTGATTTGACAATGGGTTACGTTGCGGGTCGGGAACTTAAACGTTACCGTTAGGCTCTATTGGGTGAAGGCGTGATGCCTTCTGTAACCTTTTGATTGGACTTATGGCGAAACAGGAAGCAATCGAGCTCGAAGGGACAGTAGCCGAAGTATTGCCGAACGCGACGTTTCGCGTTGTCATGGACAACGGGCACGACGTCCTCACTACTCTTGGTGGAAACATGCGCCGGTTCCGCATTCGCGTGCTGGCCGGCGATCGTGTGAAGATCGAAGTCTCACCATACGACCTGACGCGCGGTCGGATCACTTACCGTCACAAAGCCTGATCCTCCGGATCGCGGCGACGCTTCTTTGCGTCACGCCGCTCAGCTTGGCGGCGCAATCTAGCGCCGATTTCGACCGGGCACCCGGTCCTTCACTTGTCTTTGCGGCTCGGGCCTACGACCGGGCCAACGTACTGGACAGCGCGCGCGCCGACTATGAACGCGCGGCGGTGGCGCTGCCCATCGTCGCCGATTGGCTGTGGCTTCGCGCGGCGGGGGTCACGGCCGATCCGGCTGCCCGGGCGCGCGACTACTCGGCCGTGAAAACGCCTGCGGCGCGAGCGCGGATCCCCTGGACGGAAGCCCTGGCCCGTGAGCGCACCGGCGATCTGGCCGGCGCCGAACACGCCTACGATTCACTCGGCGCGCACGCCGATGCGTTGCGGGCGCGCGCGGCGCGCATCACGGCGGCCGGTGACACGACCGCCAGAGTGACGTTGTGCGCGGATCTCATTCGATTTGTCGGTGGGCACAGCGGCACGGCGGAGGCACGCGAGGCCACTGACGTCGCCGACCGCAGTTGTGCGCCGTTGACCGACTCGGCGGAGCTGGCGCTGGCCCGAAGTGCGGCGATCAGCGGGCCGGCGGCGCGGGTGGTCAGTGGATTTGCGCATGTGAAGACGCTGACGCCGGCGGATCGGTTTCTCTACGCGATGGCGTTGAGTCGGTTGCATCGTGATGCGGAGGCCGAGCGGGAGTTTGGGCGAGTACATACGGTCGCCGCGCAGTACCAGCGGGCAAGGGTACTTCTGGCGGATGGAAAGAAACCCGAGGCGCGGCGGGCGCTGAAGCGGGTGTTGACCGTCGCGCCACGCGACACCGTCGCGGCGAGCGCGCTCATGCTGTTGGCCGATCTGGCCGGTGATGATGGAGACGACGCGGCCGCGCGTGCGGCGTATCTGCGGGTGGTGAAGGGATTCCCCACCAGCACGCATGCCAGTCACGCACGGTTTCGGGCGGCGTTGTTGGCGTTCATTGCGGGCCACGATCGGGCGGCCGCGCGTGAGTGGGATGCGACGCCGGCCACGTCGGACGAGGCCGTGGCGGCGCGATACTGGAGTGGGCGGGCGTGGGAGGCGGCGGGCGATACCGCGGCGGCGCACCAGCGGTGGCGAGACGTCATCAAGGGCGAGCCGCTGTCGTACTACGCGGGTCTGAGTGGACGGCGGCTCGATGGAACCGCTCCGGTGCCGGTCGTGGGCCCGGATACGGTGGCGCCGTCGGTGGGCGCGGAGGCAGATAGCGCGCTGGGGCGAGCGACGCTCCTCGGTGAGCTCGGGATGGATCTCGAGGCGCGGTTCGAGGTGGATCGCGTGGTGCATGTCGCCGCTCCGACGCTGGCGCTTGGCGCCGCGCTGCAGCGGGCGGGCGAGACGGGGCGCGCGACAGGCATCGGGTGGCGACTGCTCACCCGCGGCGACAGCGCGCGCGGCGACGTGCGCATCTATAGGCTGATTTTTCCGCTGCGCTACGCCGATACGCTCGTGGCGGACGCTCGGGCCGCGTCGCTCGATCCGGCGCTTGTGGCGGCGCTCATCAGGCAGGAGTCGAGCTATATGCCTAAGGCGCAGTCGTCGGTCGGGGCGCGGGGGCTCATGCAGGTGATGCCGAGCATCGGGCGCGACTTGGCGCGGTCGCGCGGCTTAGGGCCGTGGGATCCGGCGCTCCTCGATCGGCCCGAGGTCAGTCTGTTGCTCGGCACGGCGCACTTCGCGACGTTCCTCGCGCAGGAGGGCGGGAACATCCCGCGCGGGTTGGCCGCGTACAACGCCGGCCCGAGTCGCGTGACGTTGTGGGCGGCGAAGCACGGGACCGATGATCCGGAGGTCTTTGTGGAGCGGATTCCGTTTGCCGAGACGCGGGATTACGTACGGAACATTCTGCGGAACCGCGACATCTACGCAGCGCTCTATAAGCTCTAGCGGTAGCCGGCGGCCTGCATGTGAAATAGCTCGGCGTAGAGACCGCCCTTGGCGATCAGCTCGGCATGCGTGCCGTGCTCGGTGATCCGCCCGTGTTGGAGCACGAGGATTCGGTCGGCCATCCGGACCGTCGAGAAGCGGTGCGAGATGAGGACGGCCATCCGGCCTTTCGTGATTTCAGAGAAGCGGACGAACACGTCGAACTCTGCGCGGGCGTCGAGGGCGGCCGTCGGTTCGTCGAGAATCAACAATTGAGCATCGCGCAGGTAGGCGCGGGCCAGGGCGACCTTTTGCCACTCGCCGCCCGAGAGATCGACGCCGTCCTCGAAGCGGCGGCCAAGCATCTGGCCATAGCCCTTCGGGAGACGGGGCAGGAGCGTCGAGGCGAGTGAGTCCTCGGCCGCGAGGACGATCGGCTCGTAGAGCGGCATTTTGGGGCCGCTGCCGTTGGACGCTACGACGGCCTCGAGATACGGGCGGGCCTCGTCGATCCGTCCGACGCCGATGTTCTCGTCGAAGCGCATGTCGTAGCGGACGAAATCCTGGAAAATGACCCCGATCGCCTGGCGGAGCGAGTTGACCTCGTACTCGCGCAGATCGACGCCGTCGAGATAGATGCGGCCTTCGGTCGGGTCATACAGGCGTGCGAGGAGCTTGGTGATGGTCGTCTTGCCCGCGCCGTTCTCACCGACGAGGGCGATACGCTCGCCTGGGCGGAGGGCAAAGGTGACGTGGCGCACGGCCCACCGGTCGCCGTCGGGATATCGGAAGCCGACGTTGTCAAACACGAACCCCTGCTGGATGGGCCGTGGCACCGGGCGGGCATTCGGGCGGTTGACGATCGTCGGCTTGATGTCGAAGAAGGCAAACAGGTCGCGAAGGTAGAGGGCCTGCTCGTAGACCTCGCTCGTGGCGATGAGAAATCGCTGGATCAGATCGCGGCTCTGGGCGAACGAGGCCGAGAGGAACGTCAGGTCGCCGAAGGACACCTTGCCGCGGACGGTGGCGACGAGAATGAGGACGTAGGCGCTGTAGTGGCCCAGCGTGCCGATGAGGGAGAGCAGCGCGCTGACGACCGCTTTGCGCTTGGAGAGCTTCTTGTTCTGCTGGTAGTACTCGTCGGCCAGCACGCGGTAGCGGTTGGTCAGCCAGGGCGCGAGGCCGAGCATCTGGACTTCTTTGGCGGTGCGGTCGCTGGCGCCGACGTACCGCAGGTAGTCGAGCATGCGGCGCTGCGGGGTGAAGCGGAACAGGAGCGAATAGGCGAGGCCCGCGAAGTGCGTTTGGCCGACCAGGCTGGGCAGGATAGTGCCGACCAGGAGGAGGACGAGCCACGGGTTGAAGATGACGAGACCGGCGATGAGGCTGACCAGGGTGACCATATCCTGGGCGATGGCCAGGATCTGGGTGAGCATTCCGATGCGTGTAACCGTTTCCCGTCGGGCGCGCTCCAGCAAGTCCTGGTATTCGGGGTTCTCGAACTGCGCCAGGTCGAGCGAGGCCGCGTGCGCCATGATGCGGACGCTGATGCGGTTAGTGAACAGATCGCCGAGGAGGCTTTCGACGAGGATCTGGCCTCTGGCGAGCAGCTCGGCGGCGATGACGATGCCGATCTCGAGGCCGACGAGTCGCCAGATGTGTGGCCAGTTGGTGACGTGGGTCGAGAGGGACGTATAGACCGCGTTAATGATGTTGCGGCCGACCCAGAGCTGGGCGATAGGCGTCAGGGCCCGGAGCGCCCGCAAGATGAGCATGGTGAGGGAGAGACTGCGACTGGTCTCCCACACGAGCCCGGCGAGCTTGGGGATGTAGCGAAATGCGGCGAACCGCTTGCGCCAGGCTGGCCGCTCGGGCGGCGTTGGCTCGGCGGAGACGAACTTGGGGAGCGGGACCGACGGCGTCGGGTTGGCCGACGAGAACTCAGTCGGCATACGGCCTGATGCGCATGCGGTAGTTTACTAGATATACCGGGAGGTCAGCGATGCGACAGGTACCTCGTTTTGCAGGGCTCTGGGTCACGGTTGGGATGTGGGCGGCATGGTGTGCGGTGCCGACCGGAGGCGCGGTCCAAGCCCAGACCGCTGAGAGTGCCGCTGCGCTGGCGACCGTAAAATCGGATCTCCGCCGTTTAGTTGGCGCGAACGAGGTCTACCACGCAAAAACTAGGCGCTACGCGGCGGATGTCGCGACAGTTCCGGGATTCACGGCCAGCGTTCACGTGAGTATCACGGTCGTGAGCGCGTCGGCCACCGGGTGGTCGGGGACGGCCACGAGCACCGCCGCGCCGGGGAAGAGTTGCACGATCTGGGTGGGCACAGGCGTTCCGCATCCGACGACCGCGGCGCTTGGACTGTCCGGGCCGGAAGCGGTGCCGACGTGCGATCGGCCGTGATTGCTAGGGTCAATTGGTTGACGCACGCGCTCACGTGGCGTGCGGACCACGGTGTGTGGCGGTGCCCCGGCGATATTGGTATCCTTACGATCTCAATGCACGACGCGCGGGCCGTGTAGCCGGCACAACGGTTGCATTGCTCGTCGTTTCCATTTTGCGATGCGAGGATGCAGGGATGAGCCGAACCGAGTTCGAGGCGCAGGTCACGGAACTCAAACGTCAATGGGAGACCGAGTCGCGGTGGCGCGGAGTGCGCCGCGATTACAGCGCCGAGGATGTCGTGCGGCTGCGTGGGTCGCTCCGGGTGGCGCAGACGGTCGCCGCGCACGGAGCCGAGGCGTTGTGGACGTTGTTGAGCGGGCCGTCGTACGTGCACACATTTGGCGCACTGACCGGCGCGCAGGCCGTCAACATGGTGAAGGCGGGGCTGCAGGCGATCTATCTGAGCGGCTGGCAGGTGGCGGCCGATGCCAATCTGGCGGCGCAGACGTATCCCGATCAGAGCCTGTATCCATCGAACAGCGTGCCCGCGTTGGTGCGGCGGTTGAACAACGCGTTGGCGCGCGCCGATCAGGTCGAATGGAGTGAAGGGAAGACGACGCGCGACTGGATGGTGCCGATCGTCGCTGACGCCGAGGCGGGGTTTGGCGGGCCGATTCATGCATTCGAGCTGACCAAGGCGATGATCGAGGCGGGCGCGGCGGGCGTCCACTTCGAGGACCAACTGGCGTCCGAGAAGAAGTGCGGACACATGGGTGGCAAGGTATTGATCCCGGCGTCGGCGTTTGTGCGCACGTTGAGCGCGGCGCGGCTGGCGGCCGACGTGCTCGGGGTCCCGACGGTCATTGTCGCCCGGACGGACGCCCTCAACGCGACACTGCTCACCAATGACGTCGATGCGGCCGATCACCCGTTCATGACGGGGCTGCGCACGGCCGAGGGATACTACGCGGTCAAGGGATCGCTGGAGTCGGCGATCACGCGCGCGGTGGCGTACGCGCCGTACGTCGACATGCTGTGGTGCGAGACGGCGACGCCGGATCTCGACGAGGCGCGTCGGTTCGCGGAGGGCGTGCATGCCAAATTCCCGGGCAAGCTGCTGGCGTACAATTGCTCGCCGTCGTTCAACTGGCAGCGGCACCTCGATGCCAAGACGATCGCCTCGTTCCAGCAGTCGTTGGCGGCGATGGGGTACAAGTTCCAGTTCATCACCCTGGCGGGGTGGCACCTGATCAATCTCGAGACGTTCGAGTTGGCGGATGCCTATCGTACGCAGGGGATGACGGCGTACGTCGAGGTGCAGGAGCGGGAGTTCGCGCGTGAGAAGGACGGGTACACGGCGACCAAGCACCAGCGCGAGGCTGGCACTGGGTACTTCGATCTCGTGCTCAATACCGTGAGCGGTGGGAATGCGTCGACCGGTGCCATGTCGGGGTCGACGGAGGAGCATCAGTTCCACGAAAACGGGAACGGGGCGGCTAGTCCTCGACCAGCGGTGAAAGCTGCGTTGTAAGGGCTGACACAATCGTCCGCCCGAAGGCGGGCAGGTCTTTCGGAACGCGGGCGCTCACCAGGTTGCCATCCGTCACGACGGGTTGGTCGACCCAGTGGGCGCCCGCGTTTATCACGTCGTCGCGGATGCCGACCGTCGAGGTGAGACGGCGACCGCGGACGATGCCGGCGGAAATCAGGATCCACGGGCCGTGGCAGATCGTGGCTACGAGTTTGCCGGCGGCGTCGACTTCGCGGACGCGCTCGAGGACCGTGGGGTCGCGGCGCAGTTTGTCCGGAGCCCAGCCGCCCGGTGCGAGAATGCCGACGAGCGAGTCGGCGGGGAAGTCGCGCACGTGGCCGTCGACGGGGCAGGGGTAGCCGTGCTTGCCATGATAGAGTGGCTCGCCGATGCCGGCCAGCCGGGTCTCGAAGCCCGCCTCTTCCACGCGGAGCTTGGGGTACCAGACCTCGAGGTCTTCGTACTCGGGGCCGACGAGAATGAGGAAGATACCGGTCATGGATCGTACCTGATGGCGGCGTAGCCGCGGAGTTTGTATCTGAAGGGCGCGTCGATCGAGTAGCCGGCGCCGGTCACGATGTGGATGGCTGGGAGGCGGGCGAAGCCCAGCGAGGGCGTCGCGAAATTGAGCTCGGCGCCGTAGACGCGGTGCCAGCTCCGGAGCGTGCCGCCGG
>DATMNB010000108.1:0-2896 GCA_035569435.1 Gemmatimonadaceae bacterium | reverse complement strand
CTCACCCTGCCGATCGCTTTCGGCTGCGCGTGCGCGTCAGCCGGCGTCGAGATGCGCGACGCCGGTGTGGCCTTCGCGTACACCCGGCTGGCGTCGACCATATCCGCGGCCCTGCGGCTGATGCGGATTGGCCAGACCGATGCTCACGCGCGGCTCGCCGAGACCCTGACACGCGTGCCGGCGGTCGTTGACGCCATGATGACGCGCGCCCGGCCTGAATCGTTCGCGCCGGCGATGGACGTGGCGGCCATGGCGCAACAGTACCTCCACTCTCGGTTGTTTCGATCATGACGAGCCCCCTTCGCATCGGCATCGGCGGACCCGTCGGTTCTGGCAAGACCGCGCTCGTCGATGCACTCTGCAAGACAATGCGCGAGCGCTACCGCCTCGGCGTCGTCACGAACGACATCTTCACGCGCGAGGACATGGAGTTCTTGGTAAGAAGCCAGGCGTTGCCCAACGATCGCATCCTCGGAGTACAGACGGGCGGCTGCCCCCATACTGCCATTCGCGAGGATGCCTCGATGAACTTCGACGCACTGGACGAGCTGTCGAAACGGCACGCGGATCTCGACATCGTCTTTCTGGAGTCCGGGGGCGACAATCTGGCGGCCAGCTTCAGCCCCGAGCTGGTGGACGCGTCGATGTATGTCATCGACGTCGCCGGGGGTGACAAGATTCCGCGCAAGGGAGGTCCCGGCGTGACGCGGTCGGATCTCCTCGTGATCAACAAGATCGACCTCGCCCCGCACGTGGGCGCCAGCCTCGACGTCATGGCGCGCGACGCCCGGCGGATGCGAGGCGACCGACCGTTCGTCTTCACGAATCTCAAGAGCGGCGCGGGCCTGGAGGAGGTGGTCACGTGGATTCGCCGGGAGCTGCTGTACGAGGATGCGAGCCATGGGTAGGCGGGGAGTCCGGGTTCCGCCTGGGTCGGGCGGGTCCTCGCGACAAGCGGCCACCCGCGTTCGTCGGCCGCCACGCTCGGCTCGATCTCAGCTTTCTCTACCGCAATGGCCGCACCGTGTTAGCCGCGGCATACGCCGAGCCGCCGTTCCGCGTCGGACGATGGTTTGCCGAGGGTGAGGGCCTGTACATGATCCTTGCCTCGTCGGCTCCCGGGGCGTTCGGCCATGATCACCTGCGGCAGAACGTCCGCATCGGGCGCGGCGCGCGGGTGCGGCTGACGTCGCAGTCGGCGATGCAGGTCCATCCATCCCCCGACGGCGCGACTGCTCTTCTCGAGAGCTCCTATCACGTCGAGGACGGCGCTCACCTGCACTGCGAATGGCATCCGCTGATCCCGTTCTCGCAAGCCCGGATCGACCAGCGGATCGACCTCAACATCGAGGGCGAAGGCTCCCTCTATTGGAGCGACGCGTTGATGAGCGGGCGGCAGGCCCGCGGCGAGCGATGGACATTCGCCTCCCTCGCGCACGAGCTTTCGGTGTCCCGAGATGGCTCGCTCGAGTTCCTGGAGCGGTATCGGATCCAACCGAGCGAGCTGGCCGTGTCGCGGCCGTGGGCCGCAGGCGATGCCTCGTATCTGAGCACGATCCTCCTCACCGGTCGACCGGTCGAGCCGGGCGTTGCGGAACGCTTACACGTCGAGCTCGGGCGCCTCGCCGGCGTGCGAGCGGCAGCCGACCGGCTCGGCGATCGAGTGCTGCTCGTACGACTGCTGAGCACGTTGGGGCCCGAATTTCACGAAGCGCGGCGCTGGGTCAGGGTTCATTGTGGAACCCTCTAGCCTTGCCCTGGCCTGGTCGACGCCGCCTGAGCCGCGGTTTGACGGTGAGCCGTGAGCCAAGCGTCAGCGTCCGTCCTGTCACGCAGAGCGGCAATCGCGTGGCGACTCGCAACCGTCGTCGACGTCCGAACGGAGACGCCCAGGACGCGAACGCTCGTCCTCGACGTCCCGGGGTGGCCCGGCCACCGTGCGGGTCAGCACATGGACGTGCGCCTGACGGCGGAGGATGGCTACCAGACGCAGCGGAGCTACTCGATTGCTTCGGCGCCGCAGGACGTCCAGGTGGCCCTGACCGTGGACCGATTGCCCGATGGCGAAGTCTCGCCGTATCTCACCGACGTGCTGAGCGAGGGCGATCGCCTCGAGCTTCGTGGGCCGATCGGTGGATACTTCGTCTGGGACGTCGAGCTCGGCGGACCCCTACTCCTCGTCGCGGGCGGCTCGGGGATCGTGCCCCTGATGGCGATGCTGCGCCACCGCGCGACCGCGCTCAAGACCGCCGACGCCCGGCACAATGTGCCAGCACGGCTTCTGTACTCGTCGCGACGATGGGACGACGTGATCTACCGTGGTGAGCTCGCCGGACTCGCGCAGGATGACCAGACACTCGAGGTTACACTCACGTTCACGCGCGAACCCCCTCAGGGGTGGACCGGATTTCGCCGCAGGATCGACCGCATGATGCTCGCCACGGTCGCCTGGCCTCCTGCCGAACGGCCGCACGTGTTCGTCTGTGGCCCCACGCGATTGGTCGAAGCGGCCGCGGCCACGCTCGTCGAGCTCGGCCACGAGCCGGCACTGGTGAAAACCGAACGCTTCGGACCCACGGGTGGATCGGCATAGCACACGCCGCATCAGCGTGGGCGACCCCAGGGAGGCAGCGGTGAACGAAGATGAGAAGCGGATGTCCAAGCAGCACCCCGCCGACGAACGAGTTGCTGAGGGGGTGAGGCTCGATGGGAACGCCGCGGCCGGGATCCTGAGCGAGGTCCTTATCCAAGACATCACGACGGCGATCGCGACCTGCGCCAACTGCGGCACGATCCGGGCGCTGGGTGCGCTGCTTGTCTACGTTCACGGCATGGGTACGGTGCTGCGTTGTCCCAGCTGCGACGCCGTGGTCTTGCGTGTCGCGCGCACACCGAC
>DATMNB010000107.1:0-11214 GCA_035569435.1 Gemmatimonadaceae bacterium | reverse complement strand
GGCGGCATCGCCATCGCGATCGGCGCGATGATCGACGCGGCGATCGTCATGGTCGAGAACTTCCATAAGCACGTCGAGCATAACGAGGCCAACGGCCGGCCGCGCACGCACTGGCAACTCGTCGTCGATGCCAGCACGGAGGTCGGCCCGTCGTTGTTCGTGTCGCTCCTCATTATCACCGTCTCGTTCCTGCCGGTGTTCGCGCTGCAGGATCAGGAGGGGCGGTTGTTCTCTCCGCTCGCCTGGACGAAGACGCTCTCGATGGCGTCGGCGGCCGTGTTGTCGGTGACGCTGGTTCCCGTTCTCATGGGTCTCGTCATTCGACGCGGGGTCCGACCCGAGGCCACGAATCCGATCAACCGGTTGCTGATTGCCGGGTACCGGCCGGTCATCACCATGGTGCTCCGGCACCGGTGGACGGTCATCGGCTGCGCCGCGGTGGTGCTCATCGCCACGGCCTGGCCGTGGCGCCACCTCGGCAGCGAGTTCATGCCTCCGCTCAACGAGGGGAGCATCATGGACATGCCCTCGCTGCAGCCCGCGGTCGGTACTGGCGAGGCCAAGCGCATTATCCAGCAGCGTGATGCCGCGTTGGCCCGGATCCCAGAGGTCCGGATGGTGCTCGGGAAAATCGGCCGAGCCGAGACGGCGACCGACATGGCGCCGCTCTCGATGATCGAGACGATCGCCATCTTGAAGGACAAATCCGCGTGGCGGCCGGGCGTGACCTACGACTCGATCGTGAGCGAGGCCAACGCCACGGTCCGGACGCCCGGTGTCGCGAACATGTGGTCGATGCCGATCAAGAACCGGCTCGACATGCTGTCGTCCGGCATCAAAACGCCGGTCGGGATCAAGATCTTTGGTCCCAATCTCGACACCCTGGATCGGATCGGCCACTCGATCGAGGGGCTGCTGCCAGCGGTCGCCGGGACGAATTCCGTGTATGCAGAGCAGGTCGATGGCGGCTACTACCTCGACGTCGACATCGATCGCGCCGCCGCCGCCCGGTATGGCCTCACGGGCGACGACGTGCAAGCAGCGCTCAGCTCGGCGGTCGGCGGCGGTGATGCCGGCCAGGTGATCGCGGGGCGCGAGCGATATGGTGTGCTGGTGCGCTATCCGCGCGATTTCCGCGACACGCCCGACGTGATCCGGCAGACGCTCGTTGCCACGCCATCGGGGGCCCAGATCCCGCTCGGGGCGCTGGCGCGCATCGCCATCGTGAAGGGTCCGGCCATGATCAAGTCCGAGAACGCGGCGTTGAACGAGATCGTTTACGTCGATGTGCAGGGTCGGGATGTCGGCTCCTACGTCCAGGACGCCCAACGCCGTGTGGCGGCTGGCCTCACACTCCCGCCGGGGTACCGGCTCGAGTGGTCGGGTCAGTTCGAGTCACTCCAACGCGCGTCGCAACGGCTCCGTCTCGTCATTCCCATCACGCTCGCGCTCATTGCGCTGCTCTTATACGCCAACTTTCGCAGCATCGCCGAGAGCGCCATCGTCATGCTCTCGCTTCCGTTCGCGCTCGTCGGCGGCGTGTGGTTCCTCTGGCTGCTGGACTACAACGTGAGCGTCGCCGTGGCCATCGGGTTCATTGCCCTGGCCGGCGTCGCCGCCGAAACCGGCATCATCATGCTCATCTACCTCGATGAGGCATACGCCGCCCGCGCTGGCGACCTGCATGCGGCCATCCTCCACGGCGCGGTCGAGCGGGTGCGTCCCAAGCTCATGACGGTTACGGCGATCATGGCGGGGCTGGTGCCGATCCTCTGGAGCCAAGGGGTGGGCGCCGACGTGATCAAACGTGTCGCCACGCCCATGGTCGGCGGCATGGTCACCAGCACGCTGCTCACGCTGCTGGTGATTCCCGCGATTTACTCGCTGTGGAAGGAGCGAGGCCTGTCGGCTCAGATCCGCGCGCGCCGCAGCGACACCGCATTGAGCGCGACAAACGTCGAGGAGCCGGACATGAGTAGCGCGGATACCTGAGGTAGCAACACCCACCCCAATGATTTATAGAACACGCCCGCCGCCACGGGAATCGCCAGCACGTTATAGACCGCCGCCCACACCAGGTTCTCCTTCATCTTCCGGACCGTGGCGCGGCTCAGCCGCACGGCATGCGCCACGTCCGCCGGGTCCGATTTCATGAGCACGACCTCCGCGGCCTGAATCGCCACGTCGGTCCCGGCGCCGATAGCGATGCCGATGTCGGCCTGCGCCAGGGCGGGGGCGTCGTTCACGCCATCGCCCACCATGGCCGTGACCTGCCCCTCGTTCTGCAGGCGCTTGATATACGCGGCTTTTTGCTCCGGCCGCACTTCGGCGATCACCTGTGTGATTCCGACGGCCCGCGCCACACGCTCCGCCGTGCCCGTCGCGTCACCGCTCAGCAGAACTGACGTGATCCCCATCGACGCGAGATCCGCGACGGCGCCGGCTGAGGACGGGCGGATCGCGTCGGTGATCCCGATCACGCCGAGTACCTGACCGTCCTTGGCCACGTAGACGAGCGACCGGCCGTCCGCCGCCAGACGGTCGCCTGCCGCGCGCATGGCGCCGAGGTCAACGTGCTCGCGTGCGAACAGCGCCGCGTTGCCCAGGAGCACGCGTGTGCCGTTGACCCGAGCGGTCAGGCCCATGCCGGGAACGTTGTCGACCGCGGTGGCCGTGGCCAACGGCGCCAGCGACCTGTTGGTGGCCGCCCGCACGATGGCCGCGGACAACGGGTGCGTCGACTGCGCGCCCGCCGCCGCGGCCGTGCGGAAGACCTCATCCGCGCTCGTGCCGGGCGTTGGCAGCACATCGGTCACACTGGGCCGACCTTCCGTGATCGTTCCGGTCTTGTCGAAGACCACCGTCTGCACGCGGCTCACGCCTTCCAACGTCGCCGCGTCTTTGATCAGGATGTTATGCCTCGCGCCGAGTCCGGTGCCCACAGCAACCGCGGTGGGCGTCGCCAGGCCGAGCGCGTCCGGGCACGCGATCACGACGGCCGAGATGGCGAACGTCAGCGCCGTCAGGAACGCCGCGCCCGTGATCGACCAGGCGGCAAAGGTGAGAATGCCCGCGCCGACCGCCACGACGACCAACACCGCGGCGGCCCGATCCGCGAGCCGTTGCGCCGGCGCCTTGGACGCCTGCGCCTGCTCAACCAGCGTCGCGATCTGTGCCAGGACCGTATCGTGGCCGACCTTTGTCGCGCGTAGCGTGACGGCGCCACTGACATTGATCGACCCACCGACGAGCGGGTCCCCGGGTCGTTTGTGCACCGCTCGGCTTTCGCCTGTCACGAGCGACTCATCGACGTCTGACTCGCCCTCGACGACCGAGCCATCGACGGGGATCCGGTCGCCGGGCCGGACGCGCACCATCTCGCCCACCACTACGTCGTCCGTCGGGACGGAGACCTCCACGCCATTCCGGATCACGCGTGCCATCGGCGGGACGAGTGCGAAGAGCGCACGCAGGGCGTCGCTCGTCGTGCGCTGGGCTTTGAGATTCATCCACTGGCCGAACAGCACAAACGTCACCAACATCGCCGCGGCATCGTAGTACGTCGCCGGATACCCGATGATCGTGAGGTAGACGCTGGCGCAGTAGGCCGTGAGCACGCCGGTGCTGACCAGCACCGACATATCGAGGGACCGGCTCCGGAGCGCGATCGCCGCCCCGTGGAGGAAGATCCAGCCACACCACCACACGACGGGGGTCGCCAGCACGAAGCCGATCCAGTTCGCCAGCCGCGGGCTCACCGGTGCGCGGACGCCGGGGATGCTTCCACTCAAGATCACCAGCGGAATGGTCAACACCAGCGCAACCCAGAAGCGCCGGCGCATGTCTTCTGGCGTCCAGCCCATCATGCCGGTCATGCCGGGCATGCCACTCATGGCGGTCATTGCCATGCCGCCTCCCATGGGGGCCGCTGTGTCGTGCTTAGACCATGTATGGGACATCGGACGCGTTCGTCGGGTAGGCGTAGATCATATGTGAGAGATCCGACGCGGTGAGTTGGTGCCGGACGGCCAGGGCGAACACATTGATAACCTCGTCGGCGTGCGGGCCGAGCAGGTGGGCGCCGAGCAGGCGGCCGGTGCCCTCCTCGACAATCGTCTTGAAGCTCGCGGTCGTCTCGCGCACGCGACGCTGGGAGAACCAGGTCCCGGTCTCCTCCATGTTCACGCGCACCGGGAGCTGCTGGCGCCTGGCCTCCGCCTCGGTGAGACCGGCGCGGGCCAGCGGCGGCACCGTGAACACGACGCTCGGCGTGCCACGATAGTCGGGCGTTGTCCGGTTCCCATGCAGGAGATTCGACGCGATCACCAGTCCCTCGTGCGCCGCCACTGGCGTGAGCGGCAGCTTACCGGGTGGCAGCGTGGCGTCGCCCGCGGCGTAGACCCTTGGGTTTGACACACTCTGCAGGTACTCGTTCACGACGACGGCGCCACGCGCATCGAGGCGCACGTGGGCCGTCTCGGGCTCGAGCGCCCGTGTCTTGGGCACGCGCCCGGCGGCGTGCACCACCAGGTCGGCGTCAACAACGGCATCGTCCGTTCCTCGGGCGCGCACCCGATACGTCCCGTCGCACACCTCGACACTCGTGGCTGCCGCGTTGAGTCTGACATCGACGCCGAGCGTGCGTGTGTGCGCGACCAGACGCTGCACCAGATCCTGGTCGAAGGACGCGAGCGCCTGGCTCCGGCCGAGCATGACGACCTCTGCCCCGGCGCGTCGCGCGAGGTGCGAGAACTCGAACGCGATGTAGCCGGCGCCGATCAGGACGATCCGCCGCGGCAGCTCGTCGAGGTCGAGGAAATCAGTGCTCGTGCGCACGTGCTCCTCGCCCGGTACACCGAGGCGCCTCGGCTCAGCTCCGGTGGCGATCACGAAATGCGTCGCCTGGAGCTCGCGATTACCGATGACCAGTCGGTCCTCACTGGTAAATCGGGCCACCCCGTGGTAGGTGACGATCCCGGCGTTCTGAAAGGCGATCTCTTGTTGTGCCGGCACCGGATCCGTAAAGGACCGCTTGAAGCGCATCAGCGCGGGCCAGTCGATGCGTGCGTCGCCGACGATGCCGGCTCCAGCCATTCGTCGGCGCCAGTCCACGAGCTCGGCCGCGCCAACGAGCACCCTTTTGGGATCGCAGCCACGGAGCGTGCACGTGCCGCCGTAGGGCAGATCGTCGATAATGCTGACACGCCAGCCCGCGGCGCGGCAGCGACCCGCCGCCGCCGACCCGGCGGCCCCCGTGCCCAACACTACAAGATCGAAGGACTCGGCGTCGCTACGCATCTGGTCTCCCGGAACGATCCTCCGCACGCAGGAACAGCGTCAAGACGCGGGCCGACAGCTCGCTTAGCGCATGGCCAAGAGCGGCGCGAGCAGCGAATCCGCGTGTGCCGCAAAGATCGCCGGATCGAGAAACGGGCCTCGGACGCGCGGGTGCGCTGGTGAACCGAGTTGATGCATCCAAAAGTCAGGCTGAGGCGGCGCGGCGCCGTCCCAGCGCGCGGTTGGTCCGTACCGGCGTGGGGTGTCGGATGAATTCATACGGTGGTGTCCGCGGCGCTGATAGCCGCGAGTATCGTCCGAGCGCTCGGCGCCGGAAGGAACGTTCCGGTGTCGTCCCGGTACACGCGACACCCGTCCCCGGCGTCGAGATCGGCCGCGCCGGTCACGTCGCAACCGGCGACCAGGATCGTCGGGGAGGCGTACCGGCGCACGTACGCCGGGCTACCCGGCGCGGCGCGGTCCCATTCCGTCCAGATGGGCGGACGGCCCGCGCGCGCCAAGGCATCGCGCAGTTGTTGGCGCGCCGCATCGACGTTCGGGCACGTTGCGTCGTAGATCAATTCCACGCGTACGCTCAGAGGCACGGCGCATCCTCCAAGGCATGCAGGATGGGGCAGTCGCCCGTCAGGTCTTGCCGCTGGCACGCGGTGGCGAGCCGACCGAGCACGGCGCGCATCCGCGTGAGGTGGTCGACCTTCTCGTCGATGCGCGCGATGGCAAGCTCCGCGCGGGCCTCGACCTGCGCGCACGCCGTGTCGGCGCTGACGCGCAGTGCGAGCAGGTCACCAATCTCATCCAAGGTGAAGCCGAGTGCTTGGGCGTGCTTGATGAACCGCACGCGGTCAACGGCGGTCGGATCATACTCCCGGTATCCCGACTCACGCCGCTCGACCGCCGGCATCAGGCCGCGGCGTTCGTAGTAACGGAGGGTCTGGATGTTGACGGCGGCCTGCGCCGCCACTTGGCCAATGCGCATGGGGGTAGTTTACACTCTATACCACGGTATAGAGTCAAGGCTCCCGGGGCAGCGGGCGGAGCGATCATGAATGGGAAAGATCACTGGAACGGCGTCTACGCGACGACGCGGCCGACGGACGTCTCGTGGTATCAGGGCACGCCCGTTCTATCGCTGGAACTGATCCAGGGCGTGGGCCTGCGTCCGACGACCGAGATCATCGACATCGGCGGTGGCGATTCCACGCTCGCCGACGGCCTGCTCGACCGCGGCGCAGAGCACCTGGTAGTCCTCGATCTCTCGGCGGTCGCCCTCGCCCGGGCCCAGTCTCGGTTGGGCGCACGGGCCGCACGCGTGACGTGGATCGAGGCAGATGTCACGCGCGCGGTGCTCCCGGCACAGACGTTCGATGTGTGGCACGATCGGGCGGTGTTTCACTTTCTGACCGATCCGATGGATCGAGAGGTGTACGTTGCCCAGGCGCGCCACGCGATCACGCCTGGTGGACACCTGATCGTTGCCACGTTCGCGGCGGATGGGCCGACGCGGTGCAGCGGGCTCGACGTCGCGCGGTATAGTATCGATGCGTTGGGCGACGTGTTTGCGGACGGGTTCGACCCGGTCACTGCGTCTAGTGAGGTGCACCAGACGCCGACCGGTCAGGCGCAGCGGTTTACGTACTGCTGCCTTCGGCGACGGTGACGTAGGCCCGCGCCGCCGCGAGCATGCCGGCGATCGGCGCGAGCCAATAGAGCCAGTGTGCCCGCCACTCGCCGCCGACCACGGCTGGTCCGAACGAGCGGGCCGGGTTCATCGACGCGCCGGTCAGCGGCCCGGCGGCCAGGGCGCAGCAGCCGACCGTGAGGCCGATGGCCATCGCGGCGAACAGCGGCGCGACGCGCGTGTTTGTTGCGACCAGCATGATGACCAGCATCAGGGCGAACGACAAGGCGACCTCGATCGCGCCCGCGCTGGCGAGCGACAGCGACGGCAGCGTTGCGCCGAGGTGGCCGACGGGGCCGAGGACCGCGCGTAACAGGAGAGAGGCGGCGACGGCGCCCGCGCATTGGGCCACGATGTAGGGGACCACGTCGCGGCCTGGGAATCGGCGGATGGACCAGAAGGCCACGGTGACCGCCGGGTTGAGATGTGCGCCAGACAGCGCGCCGAACGCGTAGATCATCGAGGTGACCACGAGCGTGAAGGCCAGCGCGATGCCGGCGGTGCCGAGGCGGCCGCCGGTCGCGGCGTCGACCATCGCCGCACCGGGGCCTATCAGGACGAGGTTGAACGTCCCGATCGCCTCGGCGGAGGCGCGACGCCACTGGTTCACGCGGGCTTTTTGGCGCGCACGAAGGCGCTCATGATGCGGCCGGAGACCTCTGTGACGATGGTGTCGGCGTCGAGCCCCGCTGCCGACAAGATCGATCGGGCATCCTCGTATTCGTAGATGCGCGTGGGCTCGATCGAGCCGTCGACGAAGCCGGCCGACGCGAGGATCGAGAGAAAGTCGGTGTCAACGAGGGCGCCGGCGATGCAGCCGACCCAGAGCTCCATGCTCTCGCGGACCGCGGCGGGGACCTCGCCGTGGACGACGACATCGGAGACCGCGAACCGGCCGCCGGGTTTGAGGACGCGGAAGGCTTCGGCGATGACGCGGGGTTTGTCGGCGGAGAGGTTGATGACGCAGTTCGAGATGATGACGTCGACGGAGGCGTCGGGGAGGGGAATGGATTCGATGTCGCCCTTCAGGAACTCGACGTTTGCTACGCCGGCGACGCGTTGGTTCTCTCGGGCGAGGGCCAGCATCTCGTCGGTCATGTCGAGGCCGTAGGCTTTGCCCGTCGGGCCGACGCGTCGGGCGGAGAGGAGGACGTCGATGCCGCCGCCGGATCCCAGGTCGAGTACTGTCTCGCCAGAGCGGAGCTCGGCGAGCGCGGTCGGGTTGCCGCAGCCGAGTGAGGCGAGGACCGCGGCCTCGGGGAGGGTGGAGGTTTCATCGATGGTGTACAGGTTGGCGGTGATCGGGTCCGAGGATCCGCCGCAACACGTCGGGCCGCAGCAGCTTGCCTCGGCGCCTTCCGTGACGCGGAGTGCGGCCTTGCCGTACTGTTGCCGAACGAGTGCCGTGAGCGAGGACATCATCCGTCTCCTATGTATCAACAGTGATTGATGGATAAAACCAAAAAAAAGCTCAGCCGCAGCAACGCGAGGCGAGCACCGTGAGCTTGCGCGACGGCAGGCCGCCGACGAACTCCTGCAAGAGGGCGAACGCGTCCGGGTCGAGGGAGTAGTATGCCCAGCGGCCGTCGCGGCGGTCGTGCACGAGGCCCGCGTCTTTCAGCGTCTTCAGGTGAAACGACAACAGGGACTGGCCGAGGTCCAGGGCGTCGGTCAGCTCGCAGACGCAGCGCTCGCCGCCGCGGAGCAGGTCGACGATCTTGAGACGGGTCTCGTCGGAGAGCGCGCGGAACTGGCGGGTGATGCCGGTGAGGTCGGGGGCGGTCGTGGTGGCCATGGGTGTAATATATCAACGATTATTGATGTGTCAACTCCGGGAGGCGGCCCCCGGTGCGCAGATACGTCGCGAATTCGTGGGGCAGCTCGGAGTTCAGGATCGCGCGCGCGGTCTGTTCCACGTCATAGTCGACGCGCACCAGGTCGACATGCGGCGCGCCGTTGCCGACCTCCAGTACCGTGTACTGCGCGCGCCAATCGCCATCCTTGGGTCTGCCCACGCTGCCTGTGTTCACAAAGTGCACGCCGTCCAGTTCGCGATGCCAGGGGAGGTGGGTGTGGCCGAACGCGATGACGTCTCCCGCGCGCGCGCCCGTGAGGTGGGCCATCTTGGTGCAGAAGGTGTCGGGCCGGTCGGAGGTCCAGTAGACCGTGTTGAGCGTCGGGATCCCGTGGACGAGTGTGACCGTCGGCCCGCTTGCGTGTCCGCCGAGTGGGCGGAGGTCGATTCGAAACGGCAGGCCCGCTAAATAGGCCTTGGTGTCGGCCGAGGTGTGGGCGAGGGTCCAGGCGTAGCTCTCGTGGGAGAGGGCTTCCTGGCGCGCGTCCTCGTACTTGCAGCCGCAGTGCTTGTAGCCGGTGCCGACGGTCGAGTCGTAGTTCCCGGCGATGCCGGCGATCGCGTGGGTCCGGAGGAGGGCGACAGTCTCATTGGGCCATGGGGCGTAGCCCACCAGATCGCCGAGGTGATAGGTCGCATCCACGGCCGGGTCGCGATACGCGATGTCGCGCAGGACCGCCTCGAGGGCGGGGAGGTTGGCGTGGATGTCAGACAGGAGTGCGTATCGCATCCAGCTTCTCGGTGTGGAGGACCATGACGATGGCCGATGCCGGGCAGGCGCTTATGAACTCTTCCGTCGCGGCCACGTCGGCCGGTACGGTCTCGCGCGTGGTTTCCCGGAAGCCGAACTTGGGGAAGTACCGCGCGGCCGTGGTTGTGAGGAGATAGATCGCGTGGAGGCCGCGCGCCTGGGCGTCGCTGATTACCCGAGTGACCAGTGCTTGGGCGAGCCCGTGGTGCTGCCACGCGGGGACGACCGCGACCGAGCGTAGCAGTCCGTGGTCGCGGCACGGCTCCAGGCCGGCGACGCCGACCAGTGCGCCGTGATCCTCGGCGACGACGAACGTCGGGATCGCATCGGCGACACCGGCCAACGGGAGGCCGGCGTCGGTCAGCACGCGCTCGATGACGGGTAGATCAGCGATGGTCGCCGCACGCAGGGTCGGCATGCCCGGACTATAAATCAATGTCTATTGATGTGGCAAGTCTTCGATGGGATATTAGGGCGTTGCGCATTCGAGGCATCACCCGGAATGTGGTCGTACTCGGCTGGGTCAGTTTTCTGACTGACGTCGCGTCGGAAATGCTGTACCCGGTGATGCCGTTGTTTCTGGTGGGGACGTTGGGGGCGTCGCCTGCGCTGCTCGGGGTGATCGATGGGATCGCCGAGGGGGTCAGCAGCGGCTTGCGCTGGATCGCGGGCGCGCTGTCGGATCGCTATCGGCGCCGCCAGCCGTTTGTGGTGGCCGGGTACGCGCTGTCCGCGGTCAGCAAGCCGGTGATGGGGCTGGCCAGTGTCGCGGTGGGGTGGCCGCTGTTTCTGCTGGGACGGTGTAGTGACCGGTTGGGCAAGTCGATTCGCACGTCGGCGCGGGACGCGCTCATCGCCGACTCGACCGAGCCGCAATATCGGGGCGTCGCGTTTGGCTTTCATCGCGCGCTCGATACGCTTGGGGCGGTCGTTGGTCCACTGGTCGCGCTGCTGGTCGTGACGATCCGGCCCGGCACGTCGCTGACATGGCTCTTTCTCGTGGCGTTCGTTCCCGGGCTGCTCAGTGCCGGGTTGGCGCTCGTGGCGGTACGGGATGTTCCCCACGAACCGGGGCGAGCGGCACCGCCGTCGATCTTGCAACGATTTCCTCGGGCGTTCTGGACGCTCATTGCCGCCAATGCCCTGTTCTCGCTCGGGAACAGCAGTGATGCGTTTCTGATCCTGCGTAGCACGGAGCTCGGCCTGACGCTGGCGCGCGTGATCTGCGCCTACGCGCTGTATAACGCGGTCTATGCGCTGGGTGCGATTCCCCTCGGTCGCCTCTCTGATCGCATCGGCCGGAAGCCCGTGCTCATCGGTGGGTGGTGTACGTACGCCGTCGTCTACCTGGCATTCGCACGAGCCAACGTCGCGTGGGCGCCGTGGGTGCTGCTTCCCGTGTATGGGTTGTATCAGGCCTTCTCCGACGGCGTCAGCAAGGCCATGGTGAGCGACGTTGTGCCGACGCAGCAACGGGCCGGCGCCATTGGTTTGTTCTACACGGTCAGTGGGCTGGGCCAACTCATCGCCAGCGTCGTGACCGGCGCGTTGTGGGGGCTGCGGCTCGCGGATGGCCGGGTCATGGTCGTATTCGCGATCAGCGGTGTGTGTGCGCTCGCGGCCGTGCCGGTG
>DATMNB010000106.1:0-7902 GCA_035569435.1 Gemmatimonadaceae bacterium | reverse complement strand
GATGGCCACCTGCGCCCGTGTCGACGTCCGCATCGTGAGCAACGCCGCCACCAGGTACGCCACGCCGATCCGCTGCAATACCCCCGGAATCCGCACGTGGTACAACCGATCGATGACCCGACCGGCAGTCGGTACGGTCGGACCCCACGTATAGAACGGAAACCAACTCAGCAGCAGGCCAAACAGCACGATAAGCGTGCCCCGCCGCAGAATCTGCCGGACGAGCACCGCGTCCGAGTCCCCGCGCGCACGGCGCGCCGCGCGCGACAGCTCGGTCGTGATCCCGACAATAAATAGGAAAAACGGGAAAATCAGATCCGTCGGGGTCCAGCCGTTCCAGGCCGCGTGCTCGAGCGGCGGGAAGATGTGGGACCACGACCCCGGATCGTTGACCAGCAGCATGCCGGCAACCGTGGCCCCTCGAAAGACGTCGAGCGCGAGCAGCCGCTCGCTACGTCCCGGCAACGGTCTTAGGCTTCGTATTGACCGCTGGCGCGACTGCGTGCCACCCCGCGCTGTCACACGACACGGCGACGTGGGTCAGCGGCGTCGACTTGCCGTCCTCCGGGTCGCCGACGTACTGCCCGCTCAGCGTCACGACGGCGTGCGTCTCGTCCGTTCGCGTCGCCCCGTGATACCAGACCAGCAGCGACGGATAGTCGCCGACCGAGTGCAGCTGCGACTTGATCTGCGCCTGCTGGGTCGGGGCGTTGCCATACATGTACGTCGGCCCGCGCTCCTGGAGCGTCTGGACACCGATCTCCGTCGGCGACGAATCCGTCGCCGGGACGTACAGAAACCGACTCGGCACGGGATCGCGGGTCGCGATATAGGCGCGAATCGCGGTGGGAATGACGGCCGTATCGGCCACCTGCCGGCAGATCGTCTTGGCGTAGTGCACGGTCGCCGACTCACCGCACCCCGCCAGCACGACGGTCAACGGCAGTACATGCCTCAGGACGTGCCTCATGTCGTGGGGTGCCAGTCGACCTGCGCGGCGTCCCGCGTATCCTCGCCGGCGTTGACCCATTTGAAGAACACGACCGTCATGACGCCGATCAGAAAGTACGCGCCCGGGATCCACATAATGAGCCCGCCCAGCTGCTGATCCTCGAGCGGCGACAGGGCCCAGATCCGCGGTGCCGCGGCGTACGCCGGGTAGAGCACGTGGTCGGCGAGCGACACGTAGACGGCGACGATCGACATCGGAATACTCATGAGAAAACAGTAGAGCATCTGTCCCGGGTATGGTAAGCGTGGCAACTCGGGCAGTGGACTCAAGATCGGCCACCACATGAGCACGGCCGTGACCAGAAACATCACGTGCTCGACAATGTGCACCGGATGCTCGGCCATCGCCAGATTGTACAGCGGCGGCAGGTGCCAGGCCGCGAATACGACGTTGAACAGCAGGTAACAGGTGACCGGCCGGGTGAGCCAGCGGGCCACCGGCAGCACCCCGCGCCAGGCCAGGGGCGGCCGCAGCATGGGTCCGGGGGTCCCGGCCACGAGCAGCGGGGCCACGACAAAGACCAGCACCAGGTGCTGGACCATGTGGGCGCTGAACAGATACTCATCGGAGAGATCGTGCAGCGGGCCATTGAGCGCAAAGAACATCGTGAGCAGCCCGGCCGCGAACATCGCCTTCTGGCCGACCGTGCCCACCGCATGCACGCGCGCCCGCCAGCCATAGAGGCCGGCGAGCGCGAGGATCCCAATGACGGTGCTCCAGTGGATCGAGAACCCGGAAACGCCGAGCGATGTGACCGGATGCAGGAGGAGGAGGAGCGGGATGCGACTCACTATTGGAGGAGACTGGTCCGGATCGCGACTTTGCCGAAGAGGAACAGGAGCCCGATGATCGCGAGGATGGCGATGCTGAACGGCCCGACAAAGAGCGCGCGATAGAGCTTGCTGTCGTACTTGAGATGCATGTAGAACAGCACGACGATCGCGAACTTGATGGCCGACAGCGTCAACAACACCGGGATGAAGTACGGCGTGGCGACGAAGGACGGGATGTAATAGATCCACACCTCGAACACCGTGATCACCGTCAGGATGAGGGCGACCTTCCAGTAGGTCGACCACCCCGGGTGATGTTCGGCGTGCTCGTCGTGTGCGGGGGTCGTGGCCGCCGCGTGGGCGCTAGCGTCGCTCATTTGATTAGATAGACGAGGGTGAAGATCGCGATCCAGACCACGTCGACGAAGTGCCAGTACAGCGCGGCGATGTCGACGTTGAGCGCGTCCTTGGGTCCGAGCCCGCGCTTGAAGTCGATCGCCAGGAGCGTCAAGAGCCACAGGACCCCGGCCGTCACGTGTGCGCCGTGGAATCCGGTGAGGGTGAAGAACGACGAGCCAAACAGGTTCGTCTTGATCGTCAGTCCCTCGTGCACGAACGAGGTGAACTCGTACGCCTGGCACGATAGGAACGTCGAGCCGAGTAACGCCGTCATGAACAGCCACAGCTTGGAATTCCCAAGGATGCGGTCGCCCGTGGTCTTCTTGGGCACCTCGGCGTTCTCCACGGCCGCCAGCGCCAGCACCATCGCCAGCGACGACATGAGCAGGACGAACGTCGAGAACGACGTGACCGGGATATTCAAAATCGGCTTGAACACGTGCCCGGTGCTCGGGTCGGTCCAGGCCTCATGCGGGAACGGCCCGACGAGGGACCGTCCCTTGTAGATCAGGTACGTCGAGATGAGCGACGCGAACAGCATGCACTCCGAGCCGATGAACGCCCAGATCCCAACCTTGCGGTTGGGCAGCCCTGTCGAGGTGTAGCCGTGCCCGACATCGGCGACGGGCGCCCCTAGCGTGCTGGTGGCCATTAGTGCACGTGCTCCGGTTCGAGGGGACTGGTGAGCCAGGCGTAGAGCGATCCCACGAGGAGCGCCGCGCCACCAAAGAGGAGCACGAACTCCGGCGTCTTATTCTCCATGTGCGACAGGAGGAGCCCGCACAACATGACCGTCAAGCCAAGGGCCGCCGTGAACGGCTTGACCGTCGAATAGGGCAGCGGGATCCCCAACTGCTCGGCCGTCTGCTTGCCGCTCGCATTCGCCTCGTACGCGGCCGGCAAGGGAGGCTGCGCCGGGGCCGCCGGGCCGCCGTGCGCGTCAGACAGGTGCGGCGACTTCAAGTCCCACAGCGGGTACCTCGACGTCACCGTGGGAATCTTGGCAAAGTTGTAGAGCGGCGGTGGCGAGGGAATCGACCACTCGAGCGACGGGGCGCCCCAGGGGTCGTTGCCGGCGATCTTCCCGCTCTTCGCGCTCTTGAGGATGTTGTAAACGAGGATCAGCGTGGCGAAGCCGACGATGTACGCGCCGATCGTCGATTCCAGGTTGTACAGGTCCCATCCCTGGCCGCCATCGTACGTGTAGATCCGGCGCGGCATCCCGTTCAGCCCCGAGAAGTGCATCGGGAAGAACGTGAGGTTGGACCCGATCAGATTGAGCCAGAAGTGCCAGTGTCCGAGCGGCTCGTCGAGCAGCCGGCCCGTGAACTTGGGGAAGTAATAGTAGATCCCGGCAAACAACCCCATCAGCGAGCCGCCGAACAACACGTAGTGAAAGTGCGCGACGACAAAGTACGTGTCGGTCTGCTGCAGATCGGCCGGCGGCGACGAGTGCATGACGCCCGAGATCCCGCCGATCGTGAACATGGCCACGAGCCCGATCGCGAACATCGACGCCGTGGTAAATCGGATCGAGCCGCCCCACAGCGTGAAGATCCAGTTGAAGATTTTCACGCCCGTCGGAATGGCGATCAGCATCGTCGTGATGCTGAAGAACGAGTCGGCGATCGGCCCCATGCCGACGGCGAACATGTGGTGGGCCCACACGCCGAAACCGAGCATGCCGATGAGAATGAGCGAGTACACCATGACGGGGTACCCGAACAGCGGCTTCCGGGCAAAGGTCGGCAGCACCTCGGACACGAGCCCGAACGCCGGAAGCACGAGGATGTAGACCTCGGGGTGCCCGAAGATCCAGAACAAGTGCTGCCAGAGGAGCGGATCGGCGCCGGCCGCGGTCGTATAGAAGTTCGTGCCGAAGAACCGGTCAAACACCAGGAACACCAGCGCGATCGTCAACACCGGGAACGCCAGCACAATCAGGAATTGCACGACGAACGCGGACCAGGTGAACATGGGCATCCGCATGAGGTTCATGCCGGGCGCCCGCATGTTGATAATGGTCACCAGGAAGTTGAACCCCGACGCCAGCGTCGAGACGCCAAGGATCTGGAGTCCGATGACCCAGAAATCGATGTGCAGACCGGGCGAGTAGGTGCTCGTCGTGAGCGGCGTGTAGCCAAACCACCCGCCGTTGGGCGCCAGGCCAAAGAAGATCGGCAGCGAGATGACGATGCCGCCCAGCAGATAGACCCAGTAGCTGAACGCGTTGAGCCGCGGGAACGCCACGTCGCGGGCGCCGATCTGCAGTGGGATCAGCATGTTGAAAAATGCCGAGGACAACGGCATGATCACGAGGAAGATCATGGTCGTCCCGTGCATCGTGAAGATCTGGTTGTACGTCTCCGCCGAGAGGAAATGCTGATTGGGCGCACGGAGCTGCGTCCGGATCAGCATGGCTTCGGCGCCGCCCCAGAGCATGAAGAACAGGGCGGTGAATAAATACAGTCGTGCAATGCGCTTGTGATCGGTCGTCGTCAACCAACCCCAGAAACCGCCCTCGGCGTAGGGGGTGGGCGCCGCGATCGCAGGAGCGGCAAGCGTAGCCATCTCGTCAGTCTCCAGGGGTTTCTGGCGGGTTTACTTGAGCTGTTGCAGGTAGGCCGCGATATCGGCCACCTGCTGATCGGTCAGGCCGCCCGTCGGGGCCGTGATGCGGGCGTGGGTCACCGGATCGACTTCGCCGATCCCAAAGTCGGGCATGACGACCCCCGGCTTCAAGCCACGAGCATCCTTGATCCACGCCTTCAGATGCTCCGCGTCGTTGGGATAGAGCCCCGCCGCGATCGTGTGACGCGAGGCGATGTGCGTGAGGTTGGGCCCGATGATGCCGACGGAACTGGGGTTCCCCTTGATCGTATGGCAGCCAATGCATGCGGCCTTGCTGTACGTCTGGAACCCGCGCATCGGGTCGCCCGTGACCGAATGATCAAACGCGAGGTCGTACGGCAACGGCGTATGCGGCACCGTGTTCTCGCGCATCTTCTCGACCGGGAACACATACCCCTCATCCGCATCCGCGGGCGCCGGTGCGGGCCCGGTCACCTGGGCGGCGGGGTGCACGAGTGGCGCCGGCGCCGCCGCTGGTGCCACGCCGAATGTCGACGGCTGGGCCTGATGCTTCGCCCAGCGCTCAAAGTCCGCCGCGGGCACCGTGAATGCCCGGAACTTCATGTTGGCGTGGCTCGTCCCGCAGTACTCGTTGCAGCTCCCGACCCAATCCGACGCCGTGAGATTCGAGTCTGGCGTGAACCACAGATAGTTGACGTGATTGGCGATCACGTCGCGCTTCCCACCCATCTGCGGGATCCAGAAGCTATGCAGCACATCCACCGTGCGGAGCGAGAAGTTCACCTTCCGTCCGATCGGCAGATACACCTCGTCGGCCGTCACGACACCGTATTGGGGATAGCGGAACTCCCACCACCACTGGTGCCCGTAGACTTCAACTTGAAGGGCATCGGCCGACGCTTTGGCTTGCGTCTGGAAGATCGTTCGGATCGTGGGGACGGCGATGAAGGCCAGGATGATCGCCGGAGTAATCGTCCACAGAATCTCGAGCCGCGTGTCGCCATGCGTGTGCGCCGGATCGGCGCGTCCCTCGCGGTGTCGAAACTTGATGATCGTGTAGACCAGCAGCGCCTCGACGAGGATAAAAACGGCGGTGCCGAGGCGGAGCAGGAGATTCCACAGGTCGTCGATCGCGCGGCCAAACTCGGAATGCGGCTCGAACGTCGTATTCGGCCCGTTGGAACAGGCGGCAAGGAGCAGGAGCGCCGATGCGACTATGGTCGCGGCGGCCCACCGTCTCCCGCGGGAGGGCAGAGGCATGAGCACTCGGTAAAGGGTCTCGGGCGGCTCGGGCGGCTGTTGTTCCGTCGCCCCCCAAGATAATCACCGGATTATCAACACGCAGGAGATAACAATCAGCGCTGAGGAGGTTGGTGAATGGTTACACCAATCACCCGATAGACTCAGTGCGTTGCCGCCGTATCGTCCTTGTCGCTATGCAGTTCCATCGTCTTGATCACCGAGATCTCGAGCTGGACGCGAATCTGCGCCACCAGCTCGCGCAACGTCCGGACACGGATCTGGTCGCTCCCCGTCCGCGCCGATGTCATGAGCAGCGCGTTCACCAGCTCGGCGATCATCCCAAACTGCGTCTTGAGCAGCTGCACCATCGGCACCGCCGCCCGCCGCACCTGCGACGCGTAGGTCGCCGTCGGTTGCTGACCCTTGGCGGCCACGGCCATGTGCTCCACAAAGCTATGCACCCGTTGGAGATGGCCCTGCGCGATTTCCAACGTCTTCAACTTCTCGATGCCGGCACCGTCGAGCTTTGGCCCAACCATGGTTCTCCGCGCTCCTATTTGACCTTCTCCATCCGCGGATTTGGACGGAGCTCGGTCCCTGCACGGAGACGCAGCGGCTGGTCGGATGCAACGATGGCGGCCATGAATCCCGTCCGACCGGCGAGGAGCGCGGCGCCGATCCCGTAGGCATCCACCGGCACGCCTTCATCTTCGAATTGCCGAATCCGCTCCACCGTAAATCCGCTCGACGCCAGGATTTTGATGTGACCGAGCCCTTCGGCGTCGAGCGCGTTGCGCACATTCCAGACGAGATGCGGGTTCACCCCCGTCGGCGTGAACGCGCCCATCACCGGTATGATCGACGCATCGACGAGGTTCGCAGATGTGGCAAGTTGCACCCCCCACAGCCGGCCGGCCTCGATCGCGCGGGCCACGTCGAGCGCCGAGCGCACGGCGTCGTTCTCGTGGTCGACGGGGACGATGATCTGGACGTCGCTGCCCACGTGATCGACCACGGCGCGCGCCGCCCGGAGCGTGTCGCCGCCAAAGGCCCCAATCATGGCATGCGGCACGAGCGCCAGCGTCGCGTGTTCCGCCGAGGAGATGGGCTGCACGCCGCCGATCTGCGCGGCGACCACATCGCCGGCGTGCGACAACCAGTGATCGTGTCGCGCCGGGAAGGCCATGACCGCCTTGGGGCGCGCGGCATCGACAAACGCGCGGGCGTTGGTGCTCACCCGTGTCCGGCGGGCGAGCGTGCCCAGGAGCAGGGGCTCCAAGTGCGCGAACCGGTCGTAGGGGCCCTCGATCGTCATGACGGTCTCGCCGGCTTCGACACGATCGCCATCGTACATCGCATGGACCGTGATCGACGCCCAGTCCTCGACGCACAGCTTGAGCAGGGCAATCGCCTCGTCGGTCCCACTCAGGACCGCGGCGCGCTCGCTCGTGAACTGTGTCGTCAGGCGCGCCGCCACCCCTTGAGCGGCGGTGGCGAGCAGGATCTCACGTACACGCGCGGCCGCCCGGTCGGTCGACTGGCCGAGCCGCAGCCGTTCAATAGGAAGGTTGAACGACGCCGGATCGAGTCGCTTTCGCCGTCGGGGGGCCATTCCGGGTGAAAGGCTAACCAGGGCGACTAGATTACACCATGGCTGTGATATCCCAAGCGGAGCCGTTAGGGGCGCCGGAAGCGTACCAACCGACGGCAGTCGAGCAAAAATGGCAGGAGCGCTGGCGCGAGCGCGGGACCAACGAGACCGACCTCGGCGGGACGCGGCCGTTCTACGCCCTCATGATGTTCCCCTACCCGTCGGCCGAGGGGCTGCACGTCGGCAACTTGTTTGCGTTCACGGGAAACGACATCTACGCCCGCTTCCAGCGC
>DATMNB010000105.1:0-10692 GCA_035569435.1 Gemmatimonadaceae bacterium | reverse complement strand
GTGCGGCCATGAGACGAAAGATCTCTGTCGACACGGAGTCGGCATGCTCGATCGTCGTCACCCCCGCCAGCACCGCACGCCGCACCCCTTCACTGCTCCGCGCATGCGCCGTCGCCAACCGCCCCGACCCGTGGGCCGTCTCGATCGCCGCCTGCAACTCGGCGAGCGTGAACGTGGCTTCGGTCGCGTTGTCCGGACCGACGCTGCCATCAGCGTACAGTTTGATCCAATCGGCGCCCGCGGCAATCTGTCGTCGGACGGCCCGCGTCACGCCGTCAACGCCATCGGCCTCTTCGGCACCCTGCGGCACTTGAACGGCGTAGCCGTGCGGTCCGTACGAGCCGGTGGCCACGATCGCCCGCGTCGCGACGAGGAGTCGCGGGCCGGGAATGATCCCTTGATCGATCGCGGCCTTGAGTCCAACATCGGCATCGCCGGCGCCTTCGGTGCCCAGATCGCGGAGTGTCGTGAACCCGGCCTGCAGTGTGCGTCGCGCCGCCACGGTCGCCCGTGCCACGCGCAACGCCAGCGGCTCCTTGAGCACCTGATCCGCCCACGGCGTCTCGACGTACGGATGCAAGAACAGATGCGAGTGTGCGTCGATGAGTCCGGGCAAGAGCGTGGTGCCCGCTAGATCCATCTGCCGCGCGTCGGCCGGCACGGCCATCGTGGCGCGCGGTCCGACGGCGGCGATCCGGCTCCCGCGCACGAGGACCGCCCAACCCTCGTGCGTGACGCCGCGCGGAGCATCGAACACCCGTGCAGGCACAAGCAAGAGCGGTGTGCTGTCGCCGGGCGGCGACGACGGCGACGGCTGCGCCGCCATCACGCGTCCCGCAGCTAGAAGCGCGATGACGAGATCGATCACACAGCTAAGACACCTACGCACGGGGCGTCCCACTACATGCTTGACATGGCTCCCGACCCCCCCGATGTTACGCGTCTGCTCACCCTCCTCGCCCGATGATCGAGATCCGGGACGTCACGAAGTCGTACGGGGACTTCCGCGCACTCGATGGGTGCACGGCTACGGTGGCAAAAGGCTCGGTGGTCGTGCTCTGCGGACCATCCGGGTCTGGCAAGAGCACCCTCATTCGATGTATCAACCGGCTCGAGGAGATCGACGCCGGCGAGATCCTCGTCGATGGCGTGTCCGTCCACGCGCCAGGGACAAACGTCTCCACCCTACGGTCGCGAATCGGAATGGTCTTCCAGAGTTTCGAGCTCTTTCCGTACCGGACGGTGCTCGACAACGTCAACCTGGCCCAGATCAAAGTGCTGCGGCGGGATCGCCAGACCGCGACGGCGCGCTCGATGGCCTTGCTCGAACGCGTCGGCCTCGCCGATCAGGCGCACAAGTATTCTGTGGCGCTGTCGGGAGGACAGCAACAACGCATCGCCATCGCCCGCGCCCTGGCCATGGATCCCGTCGCCATGCTCTTCGATGAGCCGACCTCCGCGCTCGACCCCGAGACGATCCGCGAGGTCCTCGACGTCATGGTGGCCCTCGCCGCCGACGGCATGACCATGCTCGTCGTCTCGCACGAGATGGGCTTTGCGCGCCAGGTGGCCGATCGGGTGCTGTTCCTCGACCGCGGCCGCATTGTCGAGGACCGCGAGACACAGGCATTCTTTACGGATCCCGAAACGCCGCGGGCAAAGGAGTTTCTGTCCAAGGTCCTGCACCACAACCTGGTCAGCACGTGAAAGGGGACGGGGCGGGCAAGAACGCCAAGCGCCCGCGCTACCGGCGCATCGCCGACGAGCTCACCGGAAAGATCAGCGCCGGCACCTATCCGGTCGGCCGCCTCCTCCCGACGGAGCTCGAGCTGTGCGCCAAGTACCGCGCCAGCCGGTCGACGGTGCGTGAAGCGCTCCGCATCCTGCGCGACGCCGGTCTCATCTCGCGGCGGCGGCGCACCGGCACCGAGGTCGTCGCCCAGACCACACCGGTCAATTACCGGCAGCCGACCAACTCGATCGGCGATCTCCTGCAGTACGCCGAAGAGACGCGCCTGACGATCCTGTCCACGCGGCGCGTGATCTGCGACGCGCTGCTGGCCCGCCAGCTCGAGTGTCGCGAGGGACGCGCGTGGCTCAAGATCAACTCCCTGCGCAGCGTACCGACTGATGACCGGCCGATCTGTATGACGACGGCCTACGTCGACGCCGACCTCCCCGACATCGGCGCGCGCCTGGGCAGCGTCACCGGCCCGATCTCCGCCATGCTCGAGCAGAGCTATGGCATCCGTATCGCCCGCATCGACCAGAGTATCCAGGCAATGAGTCTGAGCCGGCGACAGGCCGAGCTCCTGCACGCCGAGCCGGGGAGTCCCGCCCTCCGCGCCGTGCGACGCTACTACCAGCCCGATGGCGTCCTGATCGAAGTGTCGAGCGCCATCCACCCGGCCGACCGCTTCACCTACGTCACGAGTCTGATCCGACAGTAGGAGCGGCAGTCGGAGACGCAGTGGGAGCGGCAGTACGTGAACGGCGCCCCGCGCCCCGTCCCGCTCTTGACCCACGCGCGTTGAGCCAGTACATATATGGCGCATTCTTTTGTCCGTACAAATGGTTTTCCGGGAGGCCTTCGGGCATGCACGCGGTTTCGTGGGCGCGACGCGCGGCCGAGTTGTCGCCGGCGATGCCGGTGCCGGCGCCAGCCGGCAACATCTCGTTCGATTCGGGCCATGCGTTTCCGGGGGTCCTGCCGGACCTGACCCGCGAGGCGGAAGGCGCGCTCTCCCGGTGTCGAACGGAGACGCTGCAGTACGCCCCGCGCCCGGGGCTCCCCGACCTGCGCCGCTGGATCGCCGAGTACATGTGCGTCGACGGCGCCCGCGTCACGGCGAGCAACATTCTCGTGACCAACGGGGCCAAGCACGCCATTGAGCTCATGTGCCGGGTCCTGCTCGACGAGGGCGATGCGGTCGTCGTCACCGCCCCGACCTACTTCAGTGCGATCCCCATCATTCGGAGCTTCGGGGCGATCTTTCTCGAGGTCGGCCAGGACGACGAGGGACTCGACGTCGCCGAGCTCGCCGCGCTGCTCGACCGCCTGACGCGCGACGGCCGCGCCCTGCCGCGGTTCATCTACAACGTGCCGGACTTTCATAATCCGACCGGCATCACCATGTCGCTCGAGCGCCGGCAGGCGCTGATCGATCTCGCCGTCCGGTACCAGATCTTCATCATCGAGGACAGCCCCTACCGGCAAGTGCGCTTCGAGGGCGCGTCGGTCCCCTCGCTCAAGGCGCTCGACACGCACGACGTGGTCGTGCAGTTGGGCACCTTCTCCAAGCTGATGGCGCCCGGCTTGCGCGTGGGCTGGGCGGCGGCGGCGCCCGGCGTCGTGGCCCGCATGGCGCAGCTCAAGACCGACGCGGGCTCGTGCCCGCTGACGCAGCGCATCATTTTCGAGTTCTGCGCGGCGGGTCGCCTGGGCTCGCATACGACGCGCGTCCAGGAAGCGTATCGATCCAATCGCGATCGCATGGTCGCGGCGATCCAACACGCGCTCCCCGATGTCGCGATGACCATCCCGCACGGCGGGTACTACCTCTGGCTCACGCTGCCGCACGGCATGAACGGCGATGCCGTCGCCGAGCGCGCGTCGGCGCTGGGCGTCACCGTGCTGGCCGGGAGCAAGTTCTTCGCGCGCCGCGACACGGCGCACCCCACGCACCACCTTCGCGTCGCCTTCAGTCACGCCACGCACGACGAGATCGACGAGGGCGTCCGGCGTCTCGCCGCCGCGTATCACGGAGGATGAGACGCCGACTGGCCATTCGGGACATCGCCGCCGACTGTGGAACGCGCGCCGAGGGCTGGTTGACCATCGGCGAGACGCCGGGCGGGCCCCTCCGTGTCCCGATCGTCCTGATCAACGGGCACCTCGATGGACCGACCCTCTGTCTCACGGCGGGGGTCCATGGGACGGAGTATGCCCCGATCGAGGCGGTCATGCGCCTCTTGGGCGCGCTCGACCCGGCGACGCTGTCGGGCGCGGTGATCGGCGTGCCCGTCACCAACATGCCGATGTTCGAGCACCGGATGGGGTTTGTCTCCCCGTTGGACGGCCTCAATCTCAACAAGATCGCCCCCGGCCGCACCGACGGCTCGATCTCCGAGATTCTGGCCGACGTGCTGTTGCGCGAAGTCATCGGCCAAGCACAATATCATATTGACTTTCACGCCGGTGACCTGGGCGAGCTCCTGTTGCCCTTCGCCGGCTACTCCCTGACCGGGCGCCACGAGATGGACGAGCGGGGTGCGGCGATGGTCCGGGCCTTCACACCGCGACTGATGTCGTTGTCTGCCGCTGGAAGCAATGTGCCGCCCTTTCCTGGATCACTCAATTTTTCCGCCACGCGCAACGGGGTCGTCTCCATCCTCGCCGAATCCGGCGGCAACGGCACGCTGGAAGAAGCCGATGTCGAGACGCATCTCCGCGGCGCGACCAACGTCATGCGCTACCTCGGCATGATCGAGGGCACCGTGGGCTCTGACGGACCGCGCATCGCGGCCCGCGATCGCGTCGTGGTGCGCGCGACGCGATCTGGCCTCCTCCGGCTCAAAGTCGGCATCGGCGACGAGATCAGCGCGGGCCAGGAGATCGCCGAGAGCTGCAGCGTGTTTGGCGAGGTCGTCGAACGCGTCCTCGCCCCCGGCGCGGGGCTGGTCGGTCTCATCTGGACGCATAAGGTCGTCAACACCGGCGATCCCATCGTCCGCTACTGGATCACGGAACCGGCGTAGATGCCGATGTGGGTCGATGCGCGCGGCGAGCCGGTCGTGGCAGCCAGCGCCGACGCGGTCAGCCACCTGGATCGTGCGGTCGACGCGCACTTGGGCGCCCGCGCCGACACGCGGGCCAAGCTCGCGACCGTCCTGTCGACCGATCCGCAGTGTGTGCTGGCCCACTGTCTCGACGGCTACCTATGGATGGGGGCCAGCCGCCGCGAGGGATTTCCCACGGCGCTCGCGGCGCTCGCGCGCGCGCAGGCAGCGGCCGCACGCGCGCCGGTCACGACACGCGAGGCCGGGCACATGGCGGCGCTGACCGCGTGGACGCGGGGCGACATGCCCGGCGCCGCCCACCAGTGGGATGCGATCCTCGCCGACCACCCGCGCGATGTGCTGGCCCTCCGCGTGTCGCAATTCGTGCTGTCGTACTTGGGCGAGAGCGACCGCATGCGCGAGACCGTAGCGCGGGTACTCCCTGCGTGGACGGCCGACACCGCCGGCTATGGATTCGTCCTGGGCTGCTACGCCTACGGCCTCGAGGAGGCGGGCGACTACGCACACGCCGAGGAAATCGGGCGGCGCGCCGTGGCGCTGGATCCGAGCGATATCTGGGCGGCGCACGCCGTGACCCACGTCGCCGAGATGCAGGGGCGGCTGGAGGACGGCATGGCGTGGATCGCCCAGCTGTCCGACCACTGGGCGCCGTGCAATAATTTCGCGCTCCATCTCAGGTGGCATGAGGCATTGTTTGCGCTCGAGCTGGGCCAGTACGATCGCGTGCTCACGCTCTACGACCGCGAGGTCCGCCGCGAATCAACCGACGAGTACCTCGACGTGACCAACGCCGTCTCGCTCCTCTGGCGGCTGGAACAGGCCGACGTCGATGTCGGCGCGCGCTGGCGAGAGTTGGCAGCCTGCGCCCGCCGCCACACCCGCGATCACGCCCTCGTGTTCGCCGATGTCCACTATCTCATGGCCATCGCCGCGAGCCGTGATGTCGCGGCCATCGACCAGTTCGTGGACTCCTGCCGGCAGTTCGCCGCGACCAACGCCGGGACCGAGGCGGCCGTGATGGCCGACGTCGGGCTTCCCCTCGTCTACGCCGTGCTGGCGCATCGCCGCGGGAGTTACGGCGATGTCGTCACGGCCCTGCTGCCCATCCGGTCCCGCTTCCGGCGGATCGGTGGCAGCCATGCCCAACGCGACCTGTTCGACCAACTGCTGATCGATGCGGCATGGCGGGGCGGCCGCCTCGACGTCGCGGCCGACCTCCTCGCCGAACGCGTGAGCCGCCGCCCCCACAACCGCTGGGGGCAGAAGCACTACGCTGCCGTCCTCGGCGTTCGCGGCGGACGGTGACGCACCTCGACACCCTCCTGGCGCACGCCGGCGGCGATCCGGCCGACCGCCACGGCGCCGTCAACCCGCCCGTCTACCGCGCGTCGACGATCCTCTTCCCGACCGTCGCGGCCTACGAAACGTCGCGCGATCCCAGCACGCGATTCGACGTCGTGCGCTATGGTCAGCTCGGCACGCCGACCACGTTCGCCCTGGAGCAGGCGATCGCCGCGCTCGAGGGTGGGTACCGCGCCATGCTGCTCCCGTCCGGCCTCGCGGCGGTGACCGCGGCACTGCAGGCAGTGCTGCGACAGGGCGACCATCTCCTGATGGTCGACACGGCCTACGCCTCGACCCGCCGGTTCTGCGACGCCACGCTCTCGCGATTCGGCATCGAGACGACCTATTACGATCCCCTGATCGGGGAGCGCATCGCCGGATTGATCCGCCCAAACACGCGCGCGGTGTTCCTCGAGTCGCCCGGGTCCATGACGTTCGAGGTCCAGGACGTGCCGGCGATCGTACGAGTCGCCCACGCCACGGGGCTGATCGTCCTCATGGACAATACCTGGGCCAGCCCGTACTGCTTTCGAGCCATGGCCCATGGCGTCGACATCTCGATTCAGGCCGCCACCAAGTACATCGGCGGGCACTCGGACGTCATGCTGGGCACCGTGACGACGACCGAGGCGCTGTACGAGCGCGTGCGATCGACGGTCGCCGAGCTGGGATTCTGCGCGAGCCCGGACGATGCGTATCTGGCCCTGCGTGGCCTGCGCACGCTGGGGCTCCGCATGGAGCGGCATGGACGGAGCGCGTTACGCGTCGCCCAGTGGCTGGAGACCCGCGGCGAGGTCGCACGGGTCATCTATCCGGCGCTCCCCAGTGATCCGGGGCACGCCCTCTGGCGACGCGACTTCTTGGGCGCGAGCGGGCTGTTCGGCGTCATGTTGCAGACCATCCCCACCCCCAAGGTCCACGCCATGCTCAATGCCCTGCAGCTCTTTGGCCTCGGCGTGAGCTTTGGTGGCTTCGAAAGCCTGGCTATACCCATGCACCCTGCCGAGTCTCGCTCGGCGACACCATGGACGTGGACCGGCCCGTATGTGCGACTGCACATCGGCCTCGAAGATCCGGATGACCTCATCGCCGATCTCACCCAGGCGTTCGAACACCTGCGATGATGCGCGCCAGTCTTGTCCTCCTCGTCCTCCTGGGCTGCGCGGGCGGCGCCACCGCGAGCACGTCGAGCACCACGGGACCGACCCTGCAGGCCGTCCGCGCACGCGGGGTCGTGCGATGCGGCATCACGCCGGGGGCGGGGTTCGCCACGCCCGATGATTCCGGGCGATGGCAAGGGTTCGACGTGGATTTCTGCCGCGCCATCGCCGTCGCCATCTTCAACGACCCCACCAAAGCCGAGCTGATTCCGTATACGCAACAGCAGCGCTTCGCCGGCCTCCAATCCGGCGAAGTCGACGTCCTGGCCAACGGGACATCGCTGACCATCAGTCGCGTGATGCAGCAGCCATTCCATTTTGGCCCGGTGTATTTCTACGACGGCCAAGGGTTCATGGTGCCCAAAGCATCCAAGGTGACGCACGCCGCCCAGCTCGATGGCGCCACGATCTGCGTCCAGCAAGGCACGACCACTGAGCTCAACCTGACCGACTTTGCCCGCCGCACGCACATCACGTTCCGGCCGGTGGTCATCGAAGACCTCCGCGGCGCCGTGAGCGCGCTCGCCGGCGGCCGCTGCGATGCCATCAGCCAGGACGGGGCCGGCCTGGCAACGACACGCACCATGCTCGGCGACTCCAGCGGCGCCTACGTGATCCTCCCCGACCGCATCTCCAAGGAGCCCATCGCCCCCGTCGTCCGCGACGGCGATGACCGCTGGCTGGAAATCGTCAACTGGGTCTTCCGCGCGCCGGTCGAGGCCGAAGAGCTGGGCATCACGCAGCCGAACGTTGCCCAATTCGACAATAGCCCCGACCCATCGATCCGCCGCTTCCTCGGCGTCGATCCCGGCGTCACCACCGGCTACGACCTCGACCCGCGCTGGACCGCGCACGTCATCGCCGCGGTCGGCAACTATGGCGAGATCTTCAACCGTCACCTCGGACCAAACACCCCGCTCCACATGGAGCGCGGACTGAACAAGCTCTGGACCGACGGTGGGCTGCTCTATTCGCCGCCCTTCCGATAGACTCGTTCAGGCGTTCGGTCAAGCGCTCGGCCTGGTCGCGATCGGAGCGGTGGGCTGGTGGCTGGCCCGCGGCTTCGGTTTTCTGAAAGATCCGGCCAACTTCGCGGTCGGCGACACCCTGTGGCTGCATGTCACCCCTGAAGACAGCATCGCCCGCGCGATCGCCGCGGGCCTGCTCAACACGGCGCGCGTCTCCTTCCTGGGCTGTCTGCTCGCGCTGATCCTCGGCTTCGTGCTCGGCGTACTCCGCGTGTCGCGCGTGCCCGCCGTCGTCGCGCTCGTCCGCACCGGTGTCGACCTGGTGCGCGGGACGCCGCTCCTCCTGGTGCTGTTGTTGCTGGCCGCGCTACTCCACGGCCTCCCGCCCGCACGGGCGGCGTTCCAGCCGCTGCCAGGGGTGTTCCTCTCGGACCGCGGCCTGATGCTCCCGCTCCCCGGCGATGTCCCGCGCTTCACAGGATTCAACTTCACCGGCGGCCTGACGGTGTCCCCGGAATTTGCCGCGCTGCTCCTGGCCCTCGTGCTCCACCAGGCGGCGCATATCTCCGAGGTCGTGCGCGGCGCGATCCTCGCCGTCCCGCGTGGGCAGATCGACGCCGCCCGCGCGCTGGGGCTCACGCGTCTGCAAACCGTGCGATGGATCACGCTCCCCCACGCCGTGCGCGCCATGGTCCCGCTGTTGGCCGCCAACTGCGTGAGCTTGATCAAGAACTCGAGTCTCGCCGTCGCCATCGGATTCCCCGACGTCACGAGCATTCTGAACACCACGGGCAATCAGACCGGACACACCCTCGAGACGATGGTGATCATGATCACGGTCTACCTCACCCTCAGCCTGGTGGTCGCCGCGACACTCGACCGCTACAACCGTCGGGTGCTCGGGTGACACGACGAGTCATCACGATCGTCGTCATCGCGGCCGCCTGCGCCGTCGCGCTGCCCATCCTCCGGTGGGGCGTCCTCGACGCGACCTGGTCCGGCACGGCCGCCGACTGTCGCTCGCACACCGGGGCCTGCTGGGCGTTCATCGGCCACAAGCTCCCGTTCATGCTCTTTGGCCTCTACCCGGCGGGCGCGCGCTGGCGCGCGGCCGTCGCGACCGCGGTGCTGCTCGCGCTGATCGCCGCCACCGGCAACCCACGGTGCTGGCGCCGATGGCTTGCGCTGGCCTGGGCCGTGGGACTCCCGCTTGCACTCTGGCTCCTGCGCGGTGGCGCCCCCACGCAACGCTGGGGTGGCCTCCCGATCACCGTACTCCTCACCACGATCGGTCTGACGGTCGGCATGCCCATCGGCACGCTGCTCGCCCTCGCGCGCCGATCGCGATTCCCGCTGCCGCGCGCGATCGCCACGACCTTCATCGAGGTCACCCGCGGCATCCCGCTCATCGCCGTGCTCTACGTCGCGGTCCTCATCGTTCCGTTGGCGCTCCCCCCAGGCATCACGATCGACAAGCTGTTCCTCGCGCAAGTCGCCGTGGTCCTGTTCGCATCGGCCTATCTGGCCGAGGCCGTGCGCTCCGGCCTCCAGATCGTGCCGCGCGGACGGATGGAGGCCGCCCTCGCCCTCGGGCTTGGCTGGTGGCAGGCGATGCGACTCGTGATTCTGCCGGAGGCGCTCCGTACTTCGATTCCGGCATTCATTTCCATCGCCGTCGGCCTGTTCCAGGATACCAGTCTGATCGTGATCATCGGCCTGTTCGATCTTCTCAACACCTCGCGGCTCGCCGCCCAGGACCCCTCATGGCTTGGCTTCTCGACCGAAGCGTATCTCTTCGCCGCCGCCGTCTATCTCGCGGGCAGTGGCATCATCGTCCGGTACGGTCGCTGGCTGGAGCAATTCGTCGTCTGTGGGCCAAGAAAAAAATAAGAATTTTCTATTCTATTTTTTTGTATTTCCTGTGTGCCGACTGGCTCGTGGCACAGCAATCTGTCGACAGCACCTACACCGCCCGCATCCGCGAGCTGACCCCGTCGGACCCGCGCTATACGTCGCTGACCGACCTGATCGACCATCTCCCGGCCTCACCCACCGTCCCAACCCCGCTCGCCGCGCTCGGCTACGTACCCGGCACCGTCGGCCGCCTCTCGTACGTCGCCGACATGAACCGATACCTGCGCACGCTCGCCCAGACGTCGCCTCGCGTCAAAGTCTTCACCCTCGGGACGAGCGACGCTGGCAAGGAGTTGATTGTCGCCGCCATCGGCGACGATTCCGCGATCGCGCACCTCGACCTGACACGGGCCGCGCTCGGCCGACTCGCTGATCCGCGCGGGTTGGACTCCGCGACGCGCGCCCGACTGGTGCGCGACACCAAGGCCATCTACTGGCTCACTGGCTCGATCCACTCGGCGGAGAGTGGCAGCCCCGAGATGCTCATGGAGCTCGCCTACCGCCTG
>DATMNB010000104.1:0-7154 GCA_035569435.1 Gemmatimonadaceae bacterium | reverse complement strand
AGTCGCGATGGACTGTTGCCCGAGCTCTTCGGGCGCGTGAATCCCAAGACTCGCACGCCCGTGGTCAGCACGATGCTTGTGGGGGTGCTTTGCGCGTTGGCTGCGGCGCTTTTTCCTATTAGCACACTTGGGGAGATGGTGAACATCGGGACGTTGCTCGCGTTCACGCTCGTCTCGATCGGGGTATTGCTCCTGCGGCGCTCCGATCCCGACGCACCCCGGCCATTCCGCGTACCAGGGGCCCCGTGCGTCCCCATCATCGGTGCGGTGATATGCGTCGCACAGATGGTGGGGCTCCCATGGCAGACCTGGGTTCGGCTTGTCGTCTGGCTCGTGATCGGCCTGACGGTCTACTTCTTACGGCGTCGGGGCCGCGTGCTTGCGCCGGCTCAGGAATTGGAAAAACTCGACTCCCTCGCGTAGCCGCCGCTTCGCCATCGTCGGGCTCATCAACATCTCCGACGTCATCTCGGCGATCTTCCCGGCGCGGAAGTAGAACTTCTTGTACATCGTCTCGACCGAGTCGAAGATCTCGGTCTGGCCGAGGTGGTCGTACGAGAGCGACGCGGTCTGGCGGCCGTGTTCGTCGACTAAGTGCGTGTTCTCGTCGTCCGCCGGAAGCCAGCCGTTCTCTTTCGCCTGGTTGTACAGGTACGTCCCGGGATACGGCGCGGCGATCGAGACCTGGATCGTGTGCGGGTTGATCTCGCGGGCGTACTGGATCGTCTGCTGGATCGTCTCGCGCGTCTCGCCGGGGAGACCCAGGATGAACGTGCCGTGGATCGTGATCCCGAGCTCGCGGCAATCCTTGGTGAACTGACGGGCGATGTCGATGCGCAGGCCCTTCTTGATGTTGTTGAGAATGTCCTGGTTGCCCGACTCGTAGCCGACGAGGAGGAGTCGGAGGCCGTTCTCCTTCAGGACCTTGAGGGTCTCGTACGGGACGTTGGCCTTGGCGTTGCACGACCAGGTGACGCCGAGCTTGCCCAGGCCGCGGGCGATCGCCTCGGCGCGCGGGCGGTCGTCGGTGAAGGTGTCATCATCGAAGAACACTTCCTGGACCTGGGGGAAGAGTTTCTGGATGAGCGCGACCTCTTCGACGACGTGCTCGACGCTGCGCGTGCGGTAGCGATGACCGCCGATCGTCTGGGGCCAGAGGCAGAACGTGCACTTGGAGCGGCATCCGCGGCCCGTGTACATGGAGACGTACGGGTGCTTGAGATACCCGATGAAGTAGTCTTCGATCACCAGGTCGCGCTTGTAGACCTCCGTCACGAACGGCAACTGGTCCATGTCCTCGAGGACCGCGCGGTCGGCCGTGTGCACGGGCTGCCCCGCGTCATCACGGAAGGTGAGGCCGTCGATCTCGGCGAACGGCCGTCCCTCGGCGACTTCCTTGATCGTGAAGTCAAACTCCTCGCGGGCCACAAAGTCGATCGCGGTCGAGGCGAGGAGCGAGGACTCGGGCTCGACGGCGACTTTGGCGCCGACGAAGCCGATCATGATCTTGGGGTTGCGCTTCTTGAATGCCTCGGCGACCTGGACGTCGCCGTGGAACGTGGGCGAGCTCGTATGGAGCACGGCCAAGTCATACTGATCGGCGAGCGGCAGGACGTCGGCGAGGGAGAGGCCTCGGGCCGGCGCATCGACCAGCTTGCTGTCCGGGATGAGCGCCGCCGGCTGGGCGAGCCAGGTCGGGTACCAGAACGAGCGCACTTCGCGCTTGGCCTGGTATCGGGAGCCGGCCCCGCCATCGAAGCCGTCGAACGAGGGCGGGTGCAGGAACAGCGTTCGCATCATATCAAAACCTGGATAGAGTCAACTGCGCTTCAATCGGCGCCACTCAGCACGCCGTCCGAATGGACTCGCAACGCTTGGCTCCGCCACGTCACCCGCCGACTCGCGAAGCTCGCCGCCCAGACCGCGAACGACAGGAGATCCCGGAGCGGGAGCAGCCAGAGCGACCAACGGTTATAACCAAATTGCGGCGGGCCCGGTTCCACGTCGGGGTTGGGCCGGTCCCGTAGGACGTAATGTAGTGTCACCCGTAGCAGGATCGCGAGCGCCGGCAGGAGCGGCGCCCAGGCCCCCAGGAAGGGGGCCGACAGCAGCGTCATCGGGAGGGCGAATGTAATGAACAGGAACGCGTGACCCAAGGGCTGGACCGTGCGAATGGTGCGCATCCATCGGAGCTCGTGGGTCACGAGGCCGCTGAAGCCGCGTTCGTCGACGGTGACGGTCGGCTCGTAGCGGGAGACGATGCTGTGGAGTCCCAAGCGGCGGACATGGGCACCGAGCTCGTAGTCATCGGCCAGATACGGGGCGAGCGCCTCGAAGCCGCCGACGGCGTCGAGGACGTCGCGGCGGATGGCCATGGTCGCGCCGGCGCAGAAGGCTTCGGACCCGAAGGCGTGGGCGACGAGGACGGAGGGGATGTACCACTCGTCCTGGGCGAGGGCGCCGAGCCGGGACCAGAGCGATGCGGTGGGCGCGCCGCGGTAGACGCAGGTGACGATGCCGACGGACGCGTCGGCGAGCGGGGCGACGACGTGGCGGAGGTAGGTCGATCCGACGTGGATGTCGCTGTCGGAGATCACGATCATGTCGTGGTGCGCGGACCCGTACATGCGGGCCAGCGTGTTCACCTTCTGATTGCCGCCGAGCGAGTAGGAGCCGGTGAGGATCGTGATGTCGCGGTCGGGGAGGCTGGCCGCGACGAGTCGGGCGATGGCGATGGCCGGATCATCGGCGGCGCGCGCGCCGATCACGATCTGCACGGGGGCCGGATAGTCCTGCTGACAGAAGGAGCGCAGGTTGGCCTCGAGGTTGGGCTCGAGACCGCACACGGGCTTCAGGATGGTGACGGGTGGGAACGTGGCGCTCTGGGTGTCTTGCGGTCGACGGCGCCAGCGCCAGGCGACGACCAGGCAGCAGACGAGATATCCGAGCGAGACGACTCCCGGCACGAGCGACACGACCAGCGCGGGGGTGATGGCGATCATTGCGGTAGAGATCGAGCGTGTGAACGAGCTAGTGAACGAGCCTGAGACATGGTGTGCGTTCGGAGTGCCGAGTACTTTCGGTTTATGTCGTCAGTGAAACAGCCTTCACGCACCCCGTCACAAGCACAGAACACTCGAGTGCGCGTTGTAATATGGCTGGCCGGCGGCGCCGGGCTGTTGGTTGCAATTGCGCTCCTGCTCGGGAGCGGGCTCGCCGACATACTCCGATTCATAGATATCGCTGGGTGGCGGCTGCTCTGGCTAGTGCCTCTTCACCTCGTTCCGTTGGCTTGTTACGGGTGCGCGTGGCGTAGTCTGCTCGTAGAGGAACGCGCACCCGGCGGACTTTATGACGAGCAAGATGACGAACTGGTGCCTAGCCGGGTCTATCTCACGTGGGCCGCTGTCGTGCGCGAGGCGGTGGGCGTGCTATTGCCCGTGGCCCGCGTCGGTGGTGAGGTCGTGGGCGCGCGGTTGCTCATTCGTCGTGGGATCTCCGGCACGACGGCGGGCGCGAGCGTGGTGGTCGAGCTCATGCTGACCGTGGTCGCCCAACTAATCTTCGCGCTCACGGGCTTTGTGCTATTGCTCGGCTACCCAATGGTCGGGCAGGTCGGGCGGATCGTGGGGCTCGGCCTCCTGGCCAGCGCACTGGGTGTGGTGCTGTTCTTTGTCGTGCAACGCCGGTGGGGGCTGTTCCGGCTGATGGAGCGCGCGTTGTCGTTTATTGCGGGTGACGCGCTCACGCGGGTGATCGGCGATCCCGCGCGACTGGACGAGGCGATCCACGTCATGTTTCGCAGGACACGGCGGGTGCTGGCCTGCTCGGCGTGGCAGCTCACCGGGATGGTGGCCGGTGCATTCGAGCTGTGGGTGACGCTCCGCCTCTTGGGTCGACCGACGAGCATGCGGGCGTCGATCGTGTTGGAGAGTTTGTCGACCGCGGTGCAGAGCATCACGTTCATGGTCCCGGCCGGGCTTGGCGCGCAGGAAGGTGGGTTCGTGCTGTTTGGCGCGGCGGTCGGGTTGAGCCCGCAGGTCGCGTTGGCGCTTTCGCTGGCGCGGCGGGTGCGGCAAATTGCGTTGGGGCTGCCCGCGCTCGGGTCGTGGTACTGGACGGAACGCCGGGCGCGCCGTCCATCGGTCGCCTCCGCCACGTGAGAATCGTCTAAGAATCAAGGTATAAAGCCGAGCCCGCTATGGTGGAACCCGAAGTGGGTTCGCGTAATTATTGGCACTAGCGTCGGTTGTGGGACATCACCCTTTAGCTGGTGGTAGGTGCGTATTCGGTCTTCTTCCGTTCGAGAGCTCGACGCCTTACAAGACCGGTTGCTACCAGGAGTCTCGCGCACCTTTGCGCTGACCATCCCCCAACTGCCGGGGGCGCTCCGGTCTGTCGTCACCAATGCCTATCTGCTCTGCCGGACGGCCGACACCATCGAGGATGAGGTCGCGTTGACGCCGCTGCAGAAGGAGGCATTTCACGACCAGTTTGTGGCCGTGGTGGCGGGCGAGGCGTCGCCGGAGGCGTTTGCCTCGGCGCTCGAGCCGCTCCTCTCCGATGTGACGTTGCCCGCGGAGCGCGAGCTGGTACGGGAGACCGCGGGGGTCGTCGCGCTGACGCACGCCTATGGGGCGCGCGAGCGGGCGGCCATCGAGCGGTGCGTGCGGATCATGTGCGAGGGGATGCCGCGGTTCCAGCGCACGACCACGCTCAAGGGTCTCGCCGACGTGCACGAAATGGACCGTTACTGCTACTACGTGGCAGGCGTCGTGGGCGAGATGCTGACGGAGTTGTTCTCGGCGTATTCACCGGCCATCGAGGAACGGCGGCCGGTGTTGGCATCGTTGGCGACGTCGTTTGGGCAGGGGCTGCAGATGGTGAACATCATCAAGGATATGTGGACCGATCGGCGGCGCGGCGTGACGTGGTTGCCGCGGGATGTCTTTCGGCGGGTGGGGTTGGACCTGGAGACGCTCGAGGCCGGGAAGCATCGCGAGCAGTTGTCGGCGGCGCTCGATGAGGTGATCGCGCTGGCGCATGGGCATTTGCGGAACGCGTTCGCGTATACGATTGCGATCCCGCCGGAGGAGACGGGGATCCGCCGCTTCCTCCTGTGGGCGCTCGGGCTGGCGGTGCTCTCGCTCCGGAAGGTGCACCACAATCCCGCGTTTCTCGACGGGCAGACGGTGAAAGTGTCGCGGCGGACGGTCAAGGCCACGGTGCTCGCGACGTCGCTCGCGGTCAAGCACGATTGGGTGCTCGCGCGGTTGATGCAGGTGTCGTCGGCGCATCTGCCGCTGGCGACGCCGATGACCGGATCGATTCACGCGCCGCCGTTCGCGGCGTCGGCGCTCTGAGCCGCGGCGTATGAAACTCGGCGTGTTTAATTTTGTCGCGGGCACAGCGAGCCCGCCCTCGCTCCCGCCGGCCGCGCCACCCGCGCCGCCCTCTCCTCGTCCCGCTGTCGATCCCGCGGGGCTCGGGGTAGCGATCGCCCGCGCGTCGCAGGCGCTCGTCAGCCATCAGGATACAGAGGGGTACTGGCGATTCGATCTCGAGGCCGACGCCAGTATCACGTCCGAGTACATCCTGATGATGCACTTCATGGACGAGATCGAGGCGCCGCTGCAAGCCAAGCTGGCGGTGTACCTGCGCGCCAAGCAGGAGACGCATGGCGGGTGGGGGATGTTCCCGGGGAGCGGGTTCGATCTCAGTTGCTCGGTCAAGGCGTATTTCGCGCTCAAGCTCGCGGGCGATGATCCGGCGGCGCCGCACATGCTCGTGGCGCGGCGGGCGATCCTCGCCGCCGGCGGGGCGGCGCGGGCCAACGTGTTCACGCGGATCACGCTGGCGCTGTTCGAGCAGTTGCCGTGGCACGGCGTGCCGTTTCTGCCGGTCGAGATCGTGCTCCTCCCGCGGTGGTTTCCGTTCCATCTGACCAAGGTGTCGTACTGGTCGCGGACGGTGATGGTGCCGTTGGCGATTCTGTGCAGTCTCAAGCTGCGTGCCAAGAATCCGCGCGGGCTGGACATTCGCGAGTTGTTCGTGACGCCGCCCGAGCTGGAGAAGGATTGGTTTCCGGCGCGGTCGACGATCAACCGCGCGTTCACCGCACTCGACGCGATCGGGCGGGCCACGGAGCGGCGGTTGCTGCCGCGCACGGGCCGCCGAGCGGCGATGGTGCGGGCGACGCGGTGGTTTATCGCGCGGTTGAACGGCACGGACGGGTTGGGCGGCATCTTCCCCGCGATGGTCAATGCGTACGAGGCGTTGGCCGCGCTCGGGTACGATTACGATCACCCCTATCGGGTGCAGACGCGCGAGGCGTTGCGCAAGTTGTTGGTGGTGCGCGAGGACTCCGCCTACTGTCAGCCGTGCGTGTCGCCGGTGTGGGACACGGCGCTGGCGACGTTGGCGTTGCAAGAAGTGGGGACCGAGGCCGCGACGGCGTCGTCGGAGCGGGCGATGGACTGGCTCGTCACGCGGCAGCTCGCCGATGGGCAGCCCGGCGACTGGCGGGCGATCCGGCCCGGGGTGCGCGGGGGCGGATGGGCGTTTCAGTTCGCCAATCCGCATTACCCGGATCTCGATGACACGGCCGCGGTCGCGTGGGCGTTGTCGCGGTCGCGGCATCCCGAGCGGTATGCCGCGTCGCTCGAGTCGGCGATCGAGTGGATCGTCGGGATGCAGAGCAAGAACGGCGGGTTTGGCGCGTTCGACGCGGACAACACGGCGCGGTATCTCAATGAGATTCCGTTCGCCGACCATGGGGCGTTGCTCGATCCCCCGACGGCCGACGTGAGCGCGCGGTGCGCGTTGGCGTTGGCCCGCGCTGGGCGGGCGAGCGATCGCACGGTGCTCGAGCGATGTCTGGCGTTTGTGCGGACGGAGCAGGAGCCGGTCGGGTCGTGGTGGGGGCGGTGGGGGACGAACTTCATTTACGGCACGTGGTCGGTGCTGGCGGGGCTCGCCGAAGTCGGCGCGCGCGAGGATCGCCCGCGGATGGCGCAAGCCGCCGCGTGGCTCAAGTCCAAGCAGAACGCGGATGGCGGGTGGGGCGAGGGGTGCGAGAGCTACTGGGATCCCGGGTGCATCGTGCGCGCGGATCCGAGTGCGGCCGCGCAGACCGCGTGGGCGTTGCTCGGGCT
>DATMNB010000103.1:0-3700 GCA_035569435.1 Gemmatimonadaceae bacterium | reverse complement strand
AGTTGCTGCTCACGGACGCGCACGCGGACTGGCTCGGGACGCGCGTCGGGTGCGAGTTGGAGCGAGAGAGCGACACCGTGACACGCGTGCACTTCCACCACACGGGCTGGCCCGAGGGCAACGAGCACTGGCGCGTCTCGTGTTACTGCTGGGCGATGTATCTGCGATTGCTGCGCCGCTCGGTCGAGCACGGCGAGTTTGTGCCGTACGAGCAGCGACTCGATGTGTAGCTTCCCCGAAACCGACCCAACGGCGCGGGCCAGCCTCGTGGCGTTTTATCAGGGACTCTGACCGCTCACTCGGTGAGCTCGACCAAGAGCGTCCCTTTCTCGACCGCCGTCCCAGGCGTGACGGCGATCGCCCGCACGACGCCAGCCGCGGGCGCGCGGAGCTCGTTCTCCATCTTCATTGCTTCCATCACGATGAGCGGATCGCCCGCCGCGACCCGATCGCCCGTGGCCACGTGGACCCGCACGATGAGCCCAGGCATCGGGGCGCGCAGCGGCGCGGGCCCCGTGACGGTGCCGCCAGCGGCCGCCGCCATCTCCCTGATGGTGCGCGCCCGGTCGTCGAGAGCCTCGGCGTCAAAGCGGTGGCCGGCGAGCGAGAGGGAGTAGCGACCAGGGCCCGTGCGGTGGGCGATGATCTCGTGGACGACGGAGCCGACGGTCAGGAGCCAGATCGGCGTCCCCGGAACGGGGACAATCGTGGCGCCGTCGGCGCCTACGTCGATCGCGACTGTCGTGCCGGCGAGATCCACCGTGTATCGCATCAGCGGCGGACCAACTGGCAGAGCGTCTCGACGTGCGCCGTCTGCGGAAACATGTCGAACGACTCCAACGCGGTGATCTCGTACGACGCGAGCCGGGCCACGTCGCGGGCCAACGTGGCGGGATCGCAGCTCACGTACACGAGCACGCGCGGCCCAGCTGGACCTTCGAGCACATCGGTGACCGACTCGGCGAGCCCCGTGCGCGGCGGATTCACGATCACCACATCGGCCGGCAGCGCCGACGGCAACGCGTCCTCGACACGGGCCGCAATGGCCCGCGACCCGCTGGGCAAGCGTGTCGCGGTCCATCGGCTCGCATCGGGATCGAGCTCGATGGCCGTCACCCGGACCCCGCGACCGGCTAGCACGGCGGCCGTGTCGCCGATACCCGCGTACGCGTCGATCACCGTCTCCGGCGCGAACGACAGGACGCGCCCCACGACCGCGTCGTGCAACGCCGCCCCGACGGAGGCGTTGATCTGGGCGAACGATGCGCCGATCGAGGCGTCGGCCTCATCGCGCGCCGCCAGCAGCCGGCGCGTGCTGCCCGGTGGGTCCGGACGCCACCAGAGCGCGCCCAGCGCCGGCACGGCGTCGAACAGCGCCGCGTGGTCGCCCCAGTCGGACCCGCCTTCCACGGTGAACGTCGCCCGACCATCGTCGAGCACGCGCACGGCACCGCGCAGCGTCGGCGCGTCGGGCAACCGATCGGCCACCTCCAGGATCGCGTGCCAGACCTCGAGCACCCGCGCGTCGGTGATCGGACAATCCGTGAGCGCGAACACCGCGTTCGGGTCATCGTACGGGTGCAGACCCGCGATCCACCGCCCGCCCGGCCGTCGGCGCAGCGCGAGCGTCAGCTTGCGGCGATACCGCCAGGGCGAGGGGCTCGGGCGCACCACCGGGGCGTCGACGGTGCGGCGTCCGATGCGTGTCAACGTGTCGCGGACGATCCCGGCCTTTGCCTCGAGTTGCGCCGGATAGCTCAGGTGCTGCAACTGACACCCGCCGCAACGATCAATCGTGTAGTGCTGGCACGGCGGCTCGACGCGCGATGGCGCGGGGTGGTCAAGGTGGAGCAACTCGCCGTGCGCAAATCGGCCACGCCGCCGCGTGGCGTACCGCACGATGCCCCGGTCACCGGGGGCCGTGCGTGGGACAAAGACCACGACACCATCGCCGGCGCGCCCAACCCCATCGCCCCCCGCCGCCACGCTGACGATGGTGAGCTCGGTTTCACCGTTCACCTCAACCCCTCGATCCGCCCCAGCCGCGTCCACGCCGACACCGTGTCGGCGGACATTGCCGCCGGCGCCGAGGGTCGCGACTTGTCGCCATGGGCCAGCAACGCCGCCGCCAATGCCGCCAGCGACACAACATCCGGCGGCGCCACAACTCCGATCAGCGCTGGCAGTCGCCGCTCCAGCCAGTGGATGTCGATCGCCCCGCGTCGAAACTCGGCGTCGGCAAGCACGCGCAGATGAAAATCCCGCGACGTCTCGACCCCGTCGATCACGAGCTCGCCGAGCGCGCGCTCCATCCGCTCCACGGCCGCGTCCCGCGTCGGCCCCCACACGATGAGCTTGGCGAGCATCGGGTCGTACAACAACCCCACCTCACTCCCCGTCTCGACACCGGAATCCCACCGAACGCCCGGACCCGACGGCGCGCGGAGATAGTTGATCCGCCCGGTCGACGGCAGGAACCCGCCGACGGCATCCTCGCTCGTGATCCGGCATTCGATGGCCCAGCCTTTCGGCTCAGTCTCGCCGAGCGTCAGCGCCTCGCCCGAGGCGATGCGGAGCTGCCATTGCACGAGATCGACGCCCGTCACGAGCTCGGTGACCGGGTGCTCGACCTGGATGCGCGTGTTCATCTCCAGGAAGTAGAACGCGCCATCCTGATCGAGCAGGAACTCACAGGTCCCCGCGTTGACATACCCTGCCGCGCGCGCGGCACGCACCGCCGTGTCGCCCATCGCTCGCCGGAGCGCGGGCGTCACGGCGACACTTGGCGCCTCCTCGATCATCTTCTGGTGTCGCCGCTGGATCGAGCACTCACGCTCCCCGAGCGAGATGACCGTCCCGTGGCTGTCGGCCAGGATCTGGATCTCGACGTGCCGCGGCCCCGAGACGTACTTCTCGAGGTAGACGGCGTCGTCGCCGAACGCGTTGGCCGCCTCGCGCCGGGCGGCGTCGAGCGCGCCCGCGATCTCACCGGGGCCCTGCACGACGCGCATCCCCTTCCCGCCCCCGCCGGCTGCGGCCTTGAGTAGCACCGGGTAGCCAAACGACTCGGCGATCCGCGCCGCCTCGGCGGCATCGGCCAACGGCGTCGTGGTTCCGGGCACGACGGGCACACCCGCGGCCTGCACCAACCGCCGGGCCGCGGTCTTGCTCCCCATTGCCTCGATCGCTTCAGCCGGCGGTCCCACCCAGACGAAGCCCGCGTCACGCACGGCGCGCGCGAATTCGGCCCTCTCGGAAAGAAAGCCGTACCCCGGGTGCACCCCCTCTGCTCCCGACGCTCGCGCGGCATCAAGCAACTTGTCGATGCGCAGATACGTGTCACGGGAAGGCCCATCTCCGAGGGGGATGGAGATGTCAGCCTCGCGCACGTGTGGCGCCTGCCGGTCGGCGTGGCTATAGACCGCGACCGACCGCACACCCAGCTCCCGACAGGCCCGCACTACCCGTAACGCGATCTCGCCGCGGTTGGCGATCAGAACACTGCCTAGCACGGCGCCGATACGCGGGAGCGAACAGGAGTCGCGCCCATAGGGCGCGGCTCTCCAAACCGACTCGACATTCCCCTATGGTGCGCGCAGCGCATCATAGGGGAATGTTCCCGTGTTTCTTCGGCGGGTTGCGATCGCGCTTGGTGCGCAATGTCTCCAGCGCGTCGATCAACCGCGGCCGCGTGTCGCGC
>DATMNB010000102.1:0-22838 GCA_035569435.1 Gemmatimonadaceae bacterium | reverse complement strand
CGGGCCAGCGTCCCGACCGTGTGCGCCGGGCCGTCACGAAACCGCGCCGTCCCCGACCGATCGGACACGGCGGCAGCCACCACGGTCACGTTCTCACACTGATTGAGCGCGATGTGCCGGCGAAGATACCCGAGGTTCCGCGGCACGGGCTCAAACGCCACCACACGTCCCGTCGGCCCCGCGAGTCTCGCGGCAAGCAGCGTGTAGAACCCCACATTGGCGCCGAGGTCGTAGACGACGTCCCCCGGCCGCACCGTGCGGGCGAATACATCCTGCTCGGCGCGCTCGAACGTGCCGAGCCAACACCCATGGGACGCCGCCGCCGGGATCCATCGCCACCCACGGAGTGGACCACCCAGGATCGGCACGGGGCGCTCACGCGGCACCACGCGGAGGGGCAAGCGTAACAGTCGTCCAACCGTTGTCGTACTCGGCGGCACCCGCATCACATCACACATCCACCCGGTCGCCGCTCACCGGATCAAAGAAATGCAACTTATCGAGATCGACCTCGAAATCGAGCGTCGCGCCCGGCGTGGGCACCACATCGGGCGCCACGCGCGCCGTGAACTCGAAATCGGTCGTCCGCGCATGGACCAGCGCCTCATTGCCGAGTGGCTCGACGACCGAGACGCGTGCGGTGATCATCGCGGTGTGGGCGGCCCGCGAGGCGGCCACGGGCTGCACGTCCTCGGGCCGGACGCCAACGGTCAGCGCGGGGTTGGCGGTCATGGCCGGCACGACGCGCCCGTCGATGAGATTCATGGGCGGACTCCCCATGAACGTCGCCACGAACAGATTGCGCGGCCGGTCGTAGAGCACCTGGGGCTTGTCGACCTGCTGCACGCGTCCCGCGTTCATGACGACGATGCGGTCCCCCATCGTCATGGCCTCCACCTGGTCGTGCGTCACGTAGATCATCGTCGCCTTGAGATCGTGGTGCAGCGTCGCGATCTGCCGCCGCGTCTCGAGGCGGAGCTTGGCATCGAGGTTGGACAACGGCTCGTCGAAGAGAAAGACCTGCGGCTGCCGCACGATCGCCCGACCGATGGCCACGCGCTGGCGCTGGCCGCCCGAGAGCTGACGCGGCCGCCGCGCGAGCAGATCGCCCAGATCCAGGATGTCGGCCGCGTGCGCGACTCGGGACTCGATCTCCGCGTGCGGCAGCTTGCGAAGCTCCAGGGCGAAGGCCATATTCTCGCGCACCGACATGTGTGGATAGAGCGCGTAGCTCTGAAACACCATGGCGATGTCGCGGTCTTTGGGCGGCACGTCGTTGACGATACGGTCGCCGATCGAGAGTGACCCGGCCGAAATCGACTCGAGACCCGCGATCATGCGGAGCGTCGTGGTCTTGCCGCACCCCGAGGGCCCGACCAACACGACGAACTCCCCATCCGTAACATCAAGGTCGATGCGTTCGACGGCGACAAACGGCGTCCCGTCATCGTATACCTTGCGAACTCCCTCGAGCTTGACGCGCGCCACGTGACGACCTCCTCCTCCCCACTTCGCTTCCCGGACGGCTTTCTCTGGGGCGCGGCCACCTCCGCCTACCAGATCGAGGGGTCGCCGCTCGCCGATGGTGCCGGCCCCAGCATCTGGCATCGGTTCGTGCACACACCGGGGTGGGTGGCCGGCGGGGACACGGGCGACATCGCCTGCGACCACTACCGCCGCTACCCCGACGACATCCGACTGATGCGCGACCTCGGGCTCACCGCGTATCGGTTCAGCATCGCTTGGGGCCGCGTCCTCCCCACGGGACGCGGCACGCGCGTGAACCCCAAAGGCCTCGGGTTCTACGAGCGGCTCGTCGACGCGTTGCTCGAATCTAACATACAGCCCGCCATCACCCTCTACCACTGGGATCTCCCCGCCGCGCTCGAGGATGTGGGCGGGTGGCTCAACCCCGACATCGCCGGGTGGTTCGCCGACTACACGGCGCGGGTCGTGCGCGTGCTCGACGACCGCGTGTGGATGTGGGCCACGCTGAACGAGCCGTGGGTCGTGACCGATGGCGGCTATGTGCATGGCACGCTCGCGCCCGGGCACCGCAACACATTCGAGGCGCCGATTGCCGCCCGCAATCTGCTCCGCGCCCATGGCGCGGCCGTCGACGCCTACCGCGCCAACGGTCGCCATCGCATCGGCGTCGTCGTCAACCTCGAGCCCAAGTATCCGGCCTCCCAACGCCCGGCCGACCTGGCCGCCGTGCGGCGTGCCGATGCCTACATGAATCGGCAGTATCTCGATCCGATCATGCTTGGCCAGCACCCCGAGGAGTTGGCGGAGATCTTTGGGGAGGCGTGGGCGCCCCTCAGCGATGCCGACCTCGAGGCCGTGCGGCGGCCGATCGACTTCCTCGGCGTCAACTACTACACGCGCGCCGTCACCAAGTATGCGCCGCGCGCGTATCCGCTCCGCGCCGCCACCGTGCGCCAGCCGCAGCACACGTACACCGAGACGAACTGGGAAGTCTATCCCGACGGTCTGACCGACACGCTCCGCTGGGTGCGCGACCGCTACGGCGCCATCCCATTGTACGTCACCGAAAACGGCGCGGCATTCTACGACCCGCCGACCGCTGGTGTGCCTGCTGGTGTGGAGGATCCGCTCCGGGTCGACTACTACCGCCAGCATCTCGCGGCCGTCCACCGCGCCATCGCCTCAGGCGTCGACGTGCGCGGCTACTTTGCCTGGTCGCTGCTCGACAACTTTGAGTGGAGTCACGGGTACTCGAAGCGATTCGGCCTCGTCCACGTCGACTACGCGACGCAGCAGCGCACGCTGAAAGCCAGTGCGCGGTTTTACGCCGAGGTGATCCGGGCCCACGGCCTGAGCACCGTGTAGCGCGGCGTGGCGGTCACGGTCTCTTTGGCAACCGCCAACAGCTTGCGGCGCACGAGCCAGCCGACCGCGGCTTGCACGGCGCTCTTGGACACGCCGATGGACTCGGCCATCTCCTGGTAACTGATCCGTACTGGTGATTTGGCGGCGAGCCACAGATACACGAGAAAACTCACCGGTCGCCGGTCGTGGCCGACCAGGTCGCGCATGAGCACGTCAATCACATAGTCGTCGAAAAGGGGCATGGCTGTACCGATAAATCATATAGCAGCCCTTAGCTGATTGCATGCCCCCACCGGGCGTTGCTATGATGTTCCTCATGATACGCCAAATCAAATTCGTGAGCATTCCCGTCCGCGATCAGGATGTGTCCCTGCGCTTTTTTACCGAGAAACTCGGTTTCAAAGTCGCGACGGACCAACCGTTCAGCGCGAAGCAACGGTGGATCGAGCTCCTGATTCCTGGCGCCGAGACCCGGTTGGTGCTGTTCACTCCCGACGGTCACGAGGACCGTATCGGTGGATTCCAGCCGATCTCGTTCCAATGTGACGATGTCTTTGCCACCGCCAAGACACTCGAGTCCAAGGGCGTCACGTTTTCGAAAAAACCCAAGACCGAGGCCTGGGGAACGGCGGCGGTGTTCAAAGATCCTGATGGCAACGAGTTCGTCCTGTCCACCGGATGAGACGCGCCCGCGAGGCGGACATTCTGTCCCGCAACGCGCGCTTGGGTCTAATCGTCCGGGGAGCATGAGCAGCAGCAAGGGCGGGATCAACTGGACGAAAAAGATCAAAAGCATTGAGCGGGAGTTCGACGGCCTGCCGCCGCTCCCCTCCCCAGCTGCCCTCCGCGCCCGGCGGGTGAGTGAGCGCGCCACGCTCGAAAAAACCCTCAAGCGACGCATCAAACGAGACGAGATCCTCGGGACCGCGGGACGGTTTCTCCCGGTGCTGGCGCTCGCGATCGCCATGAACATGTGGCCATACGGCCATACGTGCGGCGTGGGGCTCTTCACCTACCTGGGCGCGCTCACAATCATTGTGATCGGCGCGATCTGGACCGTCATCTGGACCTGGAACAATCGCATGCCCAAGGCGCACGGGGTGGCGATTGCGCTCGCGCTCTGGGGCGTGGCATTAATTACCGCTCATGTCGTGCCGTGGCCCCAGTGGACGTGCGGCTAACTAGCCCTTGACGCTGCCTGCCGTCACGCCCTCGATGTAGTAGCGCTGCAAGGCCACGAACACAATCAGCACGGGGAGCAGCGTGATCACCGAGCCGGCCATCATGAGCTCGGTATCCTGCACGTGCTCCCCCGACAGGTTGGCCAGTGCGACAGGCAGTGTGTATTTGGCGTCGTCGCTCAGAATGATCAACGGCCACAGAAAGTCGTTCCACGTGCTCATGAACATGAACACCGCGAACGTCACCAGGATCGGCGTCAGCACCGGCAGCACGATACGCCGGTAGATCGTGAGCTCGCTCGCCCCGTCGATGCGCGCGGCGTCGAGCAACTCATCGGGGATCGAGAGCGCGTACTGCCGGATGAGAAAAATCCCGAAGATGCTGGCCATCGACGGGACGATCACGCCCCAATAGCTGTTCACCAGATGCAGCTGCCGCATGAGGACGAAGAGCGGCAGCATCCCCACCTGGGGCGGGATGATGAGGCCGGCCAGCATGAGGCGGAACAGCGAATCGCGTCCCCGAAAGCGGAACTTGGCGAACGCATAGCCGGCCATGGAGTTGATCAGGAGCGACAACACCGTGGCGGACAGGGCCACGATGGCGCTGTTCACGACGTTGCGCGCCAGGTCGAGGTGCGTGAACAGATACCGGTAGTTGGCCAGCGTCACCGGGTGCGGCACGAGATGCAGCGGATACGTCGTCGCCTGTCCACTCGGCATGAGCGACGCCGCGACCATCCACAGGAGCGGGGCGAGTGTGAGCACGGCCCCGGCGAGGAGCACCGCGTGGAGCACGAAGCGTCGCGTCACGACGTCTCCGCCGGCCGGAACCGCGCCTGCACGAGCGAGCCCACGAGAATGAGCGCGAACAGCACAAATGCGATCGCTGCCGCGGACCCGAGCTGCCACCAGCGGAATCCCTGTTCGTACATATACTCGACGATGCTGTACGTCGCGTGCAGCGGCCCTCCCTGCGTCATCACGTACGGCTCGGCAAAGAGCTGCGTGTAGCCGATCATCGTCGTGATGCTCACGAACAGGAACGTGGGCCCGAGCTGGGGGAGGGTCACGTGCCGGAACCGCTGCACCGCCGTGGCGCCGTCGACGAGGGCGGCATCGTACAGCTCTTGCGGCACCGCCTGCAGGCCGGCGACGAAGATGAGCATGTTGTAGCCAAAGCTCTTCCACACGCTCATGAGGATGATCGCCAGTTTTGCCCAGTGGCGGTCGCCAAGCCAGTCGATCGCGGGGAGGCCCGGCAGATGGAGCCCGTAGAGATATTTCCAGATGATGGCCACGGCGACGAGTGTCGTCACGACCGGCGTGAAGTAGACGGCGCGAAAGAACGGCTTGAAGCGCGTGAGCTTGGAATTCACCAAGAGTGCGGCGCCGAGGGAGACGAGGACCGACAGTGGGCCGCCCACGGCGACGTAGTAGAGCGTGTTGCCGATGGCGGTCCAGAAGAGCGGCGTGCGCAAGAGGTCGGCGTAGTTGCGGACGCCCACGAACCGCGCGTTGCCCGGCGCGGCCAGGGCGTAGATGTCGAAGTCGGTCACGCTCAAGATGAGCGACGCCAGGATCGGGAGGGCGAAAAAGACCGTGATCAGCAGGGCGGCCGGCGCCAACAAGGCGTACGCCGCGCGCTGCTGGGCGCGCTCAATGCCCATGTTCAGTGCCCATGACGCATCATCCAGCGGCGTTTCTCGAGGATGTGATCGACGTCATGATCGAGCGCCGCGAGCGCCGCGTCCTCGGTGAGGGCGCCACGCACGGTGGCTTCGGCATAGTTGGCAATGGTGATGCAGATCTGCTCGATCTCGGGGATCTTGGGCAACGCCACGACGTGGTCGAGTTGCGCGCGAAAGGCGAGGGTCTTGGGGTTCGCCCGCATGATCGAGTCCTGCCACACCGACCGCCGCGGCGGGAGATCGCCGGACAGCGCGTAGAGCTTGAGTTGCTGCGCGGGCGCCGAGAGATACTCGATGAGCGCCCTGGCGGCATCCTGGTGCGCCGAGCGATGGAAGATGACCAGGCTCGATCCGCCGGCGAGTGAGGCGCCGGGCGTGGGGTCACCGTCGGGCGCCGGCATCGGCGCGGTCGTCCACCGGTCAGCGAACGCCGGCGGCAGCCGCCGCGTGTACTCGCCCACGTCCCACGGCCCGGTGACGGTCATCGCATATTCGTCGTTGCCAAACGATTGGTAGCGATTGGCGATGGCGACGTTGCTGACCGCGGGCGCCAGCCCGTCGCGAAAGAGGCTGATGTAGAAATGGAACGCGCGACGGAACCGCGGTTCCTCGAAATTCCCGTACTGGTCGCTGTCACGCAGCATCGGCGCACCCTGTTCGAGCGCGAGCACGACCGGGGTGGCCCACTCGTTCACCGGCGCCAGGAGCGCGTATCGACCGGGCCGGGCCACGCGTCGCATGGCCTCGTGCCAGGGCGTCCAGGTGGTCGGCAACAACGGCAATTCGTCGCGTCGATAGAAGACCACGCGGGTGTCCACGTACCATGGGATCCCATACAACGTGTCCCCCAGGCGGTTGGTCTCCCAGATGCCGGGGAAATAGTCGGCCGAGTCGGCCGGATGGAGCGGTTCGAGCGCGTGGAGCGAGGCGAATTCGGCGATCCACGAGTTGCCGAGCTGGGCGACGTCGGGCGTGGCGTTGCCCACGTAGGCGGTGAGGAGCTTCTCGTGGGCGGCCGTGAAGGGGATCTGTTGCTCGCGGACGTGGATCCCCGGGTGCGTGCGCTCGAACTCGGGGAGCAGTTGCCGGACGACTTCGCCTTCGCGGCCAATGGCCCACAGGCGGATCGTGACGTCTCGCGTCGCGGCCGGTCGGCCGCAGGCGACAAGGGCGAGCGAGAGCGCGAGGGCGGCGCCCCGGCTCACCGGCCCGCGTGCGACAGGATAGCGGAGGGCGACGGGAGCAACGCCGCGGGCTGCTGCTTGTTTGGCGCGGGCTTCTGCTCCAGCCAGCCGTCGCGGAAGCCGGCGCGCTTGAGTCCTTGCACGATGTACGGCGACCGACGCATGACCTGCCAGATGAGCCCCGAGCGGTAGTTCTCGATCATCGCCACGATCGGCCCTTCATCGATCCCAAGGTAATCGGAGTCGAACCACCCCTGCCCCGGATCGACCCGCCCGGAATACATCTTCACGGGCAACGTGAACGATGGGTTGAACGCGTCGACGAAGCCATACGTCGAGAAGACATTGTCGCCATACTGTCGCCGCATGGCGAGGAGCGCCGGAATAGCGATCTCGGGCGCAAAGGCCACCGACCCGCCGGCGGCTGTCGGGGCGATCGTGCCGTCGTCGTTCACGCGCGTCAACCCCGCGCCACGCGCCGAGTACTCACGGAACCGGCGGACCTTGCCCTGGTCGACGATCGTCGTGTCGTACGGCCCATCGCAGGCGGTAAGTCCCCAGATGTTCGCGCCGTAGCCGACCCATCCCGCCGAGTCAGCGACGGCGTAGCTCCGCTGCGCGTAGGTCGCACGGCGCGAGTTCTCGAAGTAATCGCTGCCGTGGGCCCGCATATAGTCGTCGCGAATGCCGCGGAAGTCGATCCACACCTGCGAGTACTGGTGCCCAAAGAGGGGCGGGAAGGCGAGATAATTCTGGCCGTAGTATGTGCCCCAGTGATACGTACGCTCATACTCGCCCCAGACTTCGGGGCCAACGGGGTGTGTCGGCGAGCCCAGGGCGAGGACGTAGAGAATCATCGCCTCGTTGTAGCCGCGCCAATCGTAGGGCATGAAGCCGCTATCGGGCGCCCAGCCCAGCGTGATCGCCGGGGGATAGTTCTGGGCCCACGTCCAGTCGACGCGCCGATAGAGCGAGTCGGCGTAGGCGCGGATCGACCCTTCCACGGGCGTCGACGCGTCGAAATAGCCCTGCGTGAACAGCGCGCCGGCCAGGAGCAAGGCGGTGTCGATCGTCGACAGCTCCGTCACGCCAAAGCGGTGGCCGGTCTTCATGTCGAGGAAGTGATAGAAAAAGCCCTTGAAGCCGGCGTCGGCGGTCTCGTCCGGGCCTTGCGGCGAATCGTACAGGAACCGAAGCGTCGCTAACGTGCGCTCAGCGGCCTGCTGGCGCGTGACGTAGCCGCGTTCGGCGCCGATCGGGTAGGCCGTGAGCGCAAACCCGATCGCCGCGATGCTCGAGAACGTCGGCGAGAGCGCCCGGTCCGGCGTCAGGCCGGTTTTGGGGTCGGAGACGTGCCAGAAATACTCGAACGACCGCTGCTCGACCGTGTCCAGAAAGGCTTGGCCCTGGACTCCGCCAGGCGCGGGGATCGGTGTGACGCGCGGCGCCATCGGCCGCCCGCAGGCGGCAAGGGTCACAGTGAGGACGATCGCGATGGTGCGGAACGCAGATGGCACAGACTCAGCTCGACGGGTGGCCCAACAAGACTCCCCCTTCGTCACTCGGGTCACAGAACCTGGACAGCCCGGCGCGTAAGGGAATCCGCAATATCACCGGGCGCCGCACGAATCGCGGACCCTGAGCGTCGCCGACAGCACGATGCGGCGCCTAACGTGCTGATTCTGGTCGCGGACAGCGTCCAGCAGCGTCGTCATGGCCTGCACGCCGAGCTCGCTGATCGCCACGTGCACCGACGTGAGTGGCGGACTCATGTATCGGGACATCGGCACATCATCGAAGCCACCGACGGCGATGTCGACCGGGACCAGCAGCCCCAGCTCCCGAAACGCGCTCAACGCGCCGATCGCCATCGCGTCGTTGGCGGCGAACACGGCGTTGGGCCGCGGGTCCAGCATCGCCAGCGCCTTGGCGGCACGGTACCCGCCGGCCTCGGTGAAGTCGCCGGGGATCTCCCAGTCCGCTCGCCACTCGGCGCCGCCATCCCAGAGCGCCGCACTATAGCCGCGCAGTCGCTCGCGCGCGTCGTGGTTCCGCGGCGACCCCGTGATGATCGCCACCTTGTCCCGGCCCGTCGCGAGCAGATGCCGGACCATGGCATACGCGCCGCCATAGTTGTCCACCGTGATCGTGTCGAACGCGCCGGCGCCATCGGCGGCGTTGATCAGCACGACGGGAATCTGATCGGGCAGGTTGGCCTGGACCGCGCGGATGTCGATGTCGGGCAACATGAGAATCAGCCCGTCGACACGCCCACGCATCGCGCGCACCGCGGCTTCGAGCTCGGCTTGATCGTCGTGCGAGCTCGACACGAGGATGTGATGGCCCTGACGCCGCGCCGTCTGGTCGATCCCACGAATGACCTCGGAAAAAAACTCCCCGTAGAGATCGGGGAGCAGGACTCCACACGCATTGGCCTTGGATGTCGTGAGCGTGCGGGCCGCGCCATTGGGCACGTAGCGCATCGCCAGCGCGACTTCGCGAATCCGCTGCTTTGTCTCGGCGTGCACGGGCCCACTATCATTGAACGCCCGCGACACCGTCGCCACCGACACGCCGGCCGCGCGCGCTACATCTCGAATCGTCACCGCCATAGGCTGGAAACGGTTACACTAGCGCTGAGCGTTGTCAAGGCAATCAGCCTTTCAGTGAGGCGATGGCCACCTGTGCCCGGCTGGGCGCGCCTGCGGGGCCGGCCCCACGCGTGTGAGTATACTCCGGGGATAGAGTCATTCGCCGGCATCCCGCCAGCATCCGTCTTCCTATATTCAATTCCGTAGTGTGACGACTCAAGCCGCACCATCGTCGACCTCCGACGCAAAACTCGTCCTGCAAGTCGTGCAACCGGGACTCCTCGGCCTCATGGACGGGTCGGTCTCGACCCTCGCCCCGATCTTCGCGGCGGCCACCCTCACCGGCCGCGCATCGAGCGCCTTCGTCGTCGGACTTGCCGCCTCACTCGGCGCCGGGATCAGTATGGGCTTGGCCGAAGCCCTCTCCGATGATGGCACCGTCACAGGCCGCGGCAACCCCTGGACGCGCGGCGGCATTACCGGACTGGGCACCACGATCGGCGGCATGTTTCACACGCTGCCCTTTCTCATCCACGACCTCCACCGCGCGCTGCAGGTCGCCTACGTCGTCGTCGCCTGCGAGCTCCTCGCGATCGCCGGCATTCGCTACCGATTCATGAAGAGCGCGCTCTGGTCGACGATCGTGCAGGTGATTCTGGGCGGCGGCCTGGTCTTCGCCGTCGGTGTCCTGCTGGGTCGCCTCGGAGCGGCTGGCTAGCGGCCGGCGCTAGCGGACCGCTTTGTACATGAGGGCCATCAGCTCATCGTACATCGCGTCCGCCTGCGCGGGATCGTCCGAGCGAATCGCTTCGGTTGCGCAATGCTCCAGGTGATGCCGCATCAACTCGCGGCCGGCGCTCCGCAACGCCTCGTGCACCGACGCGATCTGCGTCATGACGTCAGCGCAGTACCGATCATCAGCCACCATGCGCTGCAGCCCGCGCACCTGCCCCTCGATGCGCGCCAGTCGCTTGCCGACGCGCTCCCGTGTCTCATCATTCACAGTCGCATGCGCCCCAGTCGCAGGCTGTTGGTCACCACCGTCACCGAGCTGATCGCCATTGCCGCACTGGCCAGCACGGGACTGAGCCGGATCCCCCACCAGGGATAGAGCACGCCCGCGGCGATCGGGATCCCGATCACGTTGTAGGCAAACGCCCAGAAAAGATTCTGCCGCATGACGCGCATCGTCGAGCGTGCCAACGTGAGCACCTGCGCCACGCCCGCCAGGTCGCCGCGCATGAGCGTCACGTCGCCCGCGGCCACCGCGACGTCAGCCCCAGTCCCCATGGCGACGCCGACGTCGGCCTGGGCCAACGCGGGCGCATCGTTGACGCCGTCGCCAACCATCGCCACCCGACGTCCCGCCTCCTGCAACGACCGAATCTCCGCCACCTTCCCCTCGGGCAACACGCCGGCCACGACGTGCGTGATACCCACCCCCCGCGCCACGGCGGCAGCGGTCGCCGCCGTATCGCCGGTGACCATTTCCACGCGGAGGCCCATGCGCCCGAGCATCGCGACCGCCTCGCCCGCGCCGGCTTTGGGCGCGTCGGCGATACCGAGCACGCCGATCACGACCCCGTCGCACGCGACATAGACCGGCGTCGCGCCACCCGCGGCCAGCCGCGCCCCATCGACGCCAAGCGTGCCCACATCGAGTCTGGCCGCCGCCATGGCGGGCCCGCCACCAACAACAACCGTGGCGCCCCGCACGAGCGCCGCGACCCCAAGTCCCGGCGACGCACGAAAGTCCCGCGCATCGGGCACCGGACCCGCGGCCCGCGCTACGATGGCGGCCGCCAGTGGATGCTCCGAGTACTGCTCGACGGCCGCGGCCTCGCGCAGGACGTCGGCATCGGTCCATCCGCTTCCCGGCAGCACGATGACCTCGGTGACCGTCGGATGTCCCACGGTCACGGTGCCCGTCTTGTCGAGCACCACGGTGTCGATCCCCGCCGCGCGCTCGAGGGCATCACCGCCCTTGATCAGCATCCCCAACTCCGCGCCGCGCCCGCTCGCGACCATGACGGCGGTCGGCACCGCGAGCCCCATCGCGCACGGACAGGCGATGACCAAGACCGCGATCGCCGCCGACGCCGCGGGGACCGGCGACCCTGGAACCGCCACGAGCCAGACAATGGCCGTCAGGGCCGCTAACCCTAAGATCACAGGGACGAACACCGCGCTGATGCGATCGGCGAGTCGCTGGATCGGCGCGCGCGACCCCTGCGCGTCCCGCACGAGCGTGACGATCCGCGCCAGCGTCGAGTCGGCGCCAAGCGTCGTGGCGACATACCGCATCGCGCCCAGGCCGTTGAGCGTCCCGCCGATGACGCGGTCGCCCGTGACTTTGCCGACTGGCGCCGACTCCCCGGTGAGCATCGACTCGTCCACGGCACTCGCCCCAGCGATCACCTGCCCGTCGACCGGCAACCGCTCGCCGGGACGGACCGCCACGACGTCGCCCGACCGGACATCGGCGAGCGGGATCTCGCGTTCGATCATGTCGCGCACCACTCTCGCCGTCGGCGGCTCGAGCGCGGCCAGACGCCTGAGCGCCGACACCGTCTGGCGCTTGGCGCGGGCCTCGAACGTGTGGCCCAGCAGCACGAGCGCGATAATGACGACCACCGCGTCGTAGTAGCCGTCCGGCGCCACACCGCGCCGCACAAAGAATCCGGGCGCGAGGGTCGTGGCCGCCGAGAAGAGGTAGGCGGCGCCGGTGCCGACGGCGATGAGCGTGTTCATGTCCGCCGACCCGTGACGCAGGCCGGCCCATGCTCTGGTATAGAACTGCCGGCCAGCCCAGACCATCACCACGGTGGTGAGCGCGAGGAGCGTATACGAGAGGACGCGCGGGTCGATCGCCATCATCCATGGCGCTGTCGCGCGCATGAGCGGCTCCAGCGAGCGCGCGACCCATCGCATCACCGGGTCCGATGCGCTCGCGGCCGACATGAGCGGCATCGAGAGGATCATGACGACAACGGCGGCGATGAGCGCCACGCCGGTCTTCCGTCGGAGCGCCTCCAGCTCCCGAATCTGCGACTCGTCCTGTTCGTTCTGCTCGGTGAACGCCGTTCGGCCGGGCGCCGGCAGCTCCGCGCCGTACCCCGTCGACCGCACGCGCGCCACGAGGGCGTCGGCGCTGATGACGGCCGGATCGTACGTGACGGCCGCCCGCTCGGTGACGAGGTTGACGGTCGCGTCGGCCACGCCCGGCGTGCGCTCGAGGACGCGCTGGACCCGACTCTGGCAGGCCGCGCAGGTCATCCCGGTGACCGGGAAGTTCACTTGGACCGCAGACATGGGAAGGAAGTTATATACCCCTCCCCCCTATAGCAACCTCAGCCGGCCTTCGTCGCCCTAGTTGCTCGTGCGGGTGCCGGACCAGGGTCCGGTGACCGTCACCTGGGCGCCGCCCCCGACCGTGAACGTGAGCTGCTGGGTGCCGCTCATGAACGTGTTCGTCGGCGCGACGGTCCCTGTGAGTGTCCCGACCGTGGGGACATCGATGCCGATGGCTCGGGTCGGCGCGTTGACGGTCCCGTTGACAGTCAACCCGGCGACCGACTGCGCCGTCTCGGTGCCCAGGTAGAAGCAGATGAGCGTTCCGGCGAGCGCCGTGCCGGTGAACGTCGCGTCATCGTGCTGCGTGAGCGCGACGCTGAGGCCGCTCACGCTGCACGTGTCGCCGTTGCCAGTCGCGTTGTTCGCCACGATCGACCACTGCCCGGTGACGTCGAGCGGCCCAACGCGAACAGACGTCGGGCGTTGGCAGCCGGCCATCAGCACTGCCACCGTGAGGAAGCCCAGCACCGGGAGGACGCGGGCCGTGGTCATTAGCTTCCGATAATGTCCTTTCACCCGCTCGTGCGCCAGTGGTTCGATCAGACGCTGGGCCCGCCCAGCGCGCCACAGGTGCGCGGGTGGCCTGCCATCGCCTCGGGGGCGCACACCCTCATCCTGGCGCCCACCGGCACAGGCAAGACGCTGGCGGCGTTCCTCTGGGAGCTCAATAGCCTCATCGAACGCGGACGCGAAGGCCCGCTCCCCAACGCGGTCCAGATTCTCTATGTCTCCCCGCTCAAAGCCCTCGGCAACGACGTGCACCGCAACCTGGAGCTGCCGTTGGCCCAGTTGCGCGACCGGTTCGAGGCGGCGGGGGAGCCGTTTCCGGACATTCGCGTCGCGGTGCGAAGCGGCGACACGTCGCCCTCGGCGCGGGCCAGGATGCTCCGCCAGACGCCGCACATTCTCATCACGACGCCCGAGTCGCTGAGCATCCTCCTGACCACCGAGCGCGGGCGCGGGATCTTCCCTGGCGTGCGGGCGGTGATCATCGACGAGATCCACGCCGTCGCGGGGGGCAAGCGAGGGGTGCACCTCGCGGTGACACTCGAGCGGCTCGACGCGCTCTGTCTCGCCTCGGGCACTGAGGTGCCGCAGCGCATCGGCTTGTCGGCCACGCAGCGACCGCTCGACGAGGTCGCGCGTTTTCTTGGTGGCTGCGACCCCCGCGACGACTCGCCGAACGGCGACGATGGAAAACCCCGCTTCCGCGACGTCACGATCGTCGACTGCGGGTTGATCAAGCCGATGGATGTGTCGGTCCGTTCGCCCGTCCCCGATCTTGCGCGCGTCGACGGGAGTGTCTGGCCATCGGTGGCCGAGTTCGCCCTCGACGCCATCCGCGGCGCGCGGACCACGCTCGTGTTCGTGAACAACCGGGGGCAAGCTGAACGCATGGCGGCGCGCATCAACCAACTCGCGGGGTCAGAGATCGCGCGCCCGTATCATGGGTCGCTGGCGCGCGAGCGGCGGTTGGCGTTGGAGCGGGCGCTCAAGGCGGGCGAGCTCCCGGCGCTGGTGACGACGAGCGCCCTCGAGTTGGGGATCGACATCGGATCGGTCGATCTCGTCCTCCAGCTCCAGAGCCCGAAACGCGTGTCGGCGGCGGTCCAGCGGATCGGGCGGGCGGGGCACTCGATCGGCGACGTCAGTCGGGGCGTGATCGTCCCGACCTTTCGCGACGACCTCGTGGAGAGCGTCGCCGTGGTCGGGGCGGTGCGGGCCGGGGAAGTCGAGCCGACGCGCGTCCCCCAGAACGCGCTCGACGTGCTGGCGCAGACGCTGGTGGCGCTGGCCTCGACGACCTCCGGGCCGGCGAGTCCGGAAGTCGGGACGACTGCCGACTCGGCGTTTCGACTGGTGCGGTGCGCCTATCCGTATCACCGGCTCAGTCGGGCGGCGTTCGAGGAGACGTTGGAGATGGTGAGCGGGAAGTATCCGTCCGAGTTAGCGGCCGAATTGCAGCCGCGGATCACCTGGGACAGGATGACGGGGCGCATGACGGGGACGCGGGGGAGTCGCATGACCGCCGTCATCTCGGGTGGGACGATCCCCGACCGTGGCCTCTACACGGTGAACTTGCCCGACCGGACGCGGCTCGGTGAGTTGGACGAGGAGTTCGTCCATGAGTCGCGCGTCGGCGATGTCTTTCAGCTGGGCTCCTCGACCTGGCGGATCGGTGCGATCGAGCACGATCGCGTGATCGTCACGCCCGCGCCCGGGGCGCCGGCGCGGATGCCGTTCTGGCACGGCGAGTTCATGGCCCGGAGCATTGAGTTGAGCCGCCGGGTCGGGGCGTTGCGACACGAGGCGGCGGAGACGCCGAGCGACGTCTCGGACGAGACGTTCGCCGCCGAGCATGACTGCGATGCGGCGAGCGCCCGGACGCTGCGCGCGTATGTGGCCGAGCAGCGCGCGGCGACGGGCGTCGTGCCCGATGATCACACGATCGTCGTCGAGTCCTTTCGCGACGAGATGGACGCGGTCCGCGTCGTGATCCACGCCGCGGTGGGTGGACGAGTCACGGCGCCGTGGGGCATGGCGCTGTCCCAGCGGGCCCGGGAGCTCCTGGGCGGCGACGTCGACATCCAGGTGCAGACGACCGACGATGGCCTCATGCTGCGCCTCCCCGCGCTCGGTGGCGAGCCGCCCGTGCGCGCGCTGTTCGACCTTACGGGCGAGGAGGCACGGCGCCGCGTCCTGGACGAGGTGGGATCGACGCCGCTCTTTGGGGCGCGGTTCCGCATGAACGCGGCGCGCGCGCTCCTCTTGCCGCGTGGGCTGGGCCGGCGCCGGATGCCGCTCTGGCTGCAGCGGCTGCGGGCGCTGGATCTCCTGGAGACGGTGCGGCAGTTCCCGAGCTTCCCGATCCTGGTCGAGACGTATCGCGAGGTGCTGCAGGACGCGTTCGACATGGATGCCCTGGACTCGGTGCTGCGCGCCATCGCCGACAAGCAGCTGGCCGTGCGGTTTGTCGAGACCGATCGGCCGTCGCCGTTTGCCAGTGGGCTCCAACTGGGGTTCGTCATGGACTGGCTGTACGTCGACGACACGCCGCGCGCCGAGCGGGCGGCCGCGGCGTTGGCGGTCGATCAGGCGTTGCTCGATGACATCATGGGCGGCATCGGGAGTGGCGATCCCGTGGCCGACGCGGCGCTCAGCCAGGCGATGGACGACATTCTCGCCCTGCGTCGCGGCACGGCGCCCACGCGGCGGGCGCGCACGGTCGACGCGTTGGCCCATCTGTTGGCTCGGGCGGGCGATCTCACGGCGGACGAGCTACGCGCCCGGGTCGATGATGTCGATCTCATTAGCGCCCTGCTGTCGTCCGGGCGCGCCGTGGTGACACCGGCCGCGTGGGGACGGATCGTCCTGGCCGAGGATGTCGCGCGCTACACCAAGCCCAGTGCCGCGGCGCGGCGGGAAATACTCGCCCGGTTTCTGGCGTTGTCCGGGCCGGTGACCGTCGATGCGATCATGGCGCGGTACCCGTGGCGGCGGAGCTGGATCGAAGCCCGACTGGCCGAGTGGGAGCAGGCGGGGACGCTCGTCCAGGGACTCTTCCCTGGTGGGATCGCGTGGTGCAGCCGGCGGGTCATCGAGCGCGCGCGTCGCCGGGCGTTGGCGGCGCTGCGAGCGGAGATCGACGCCACGGATCTCCCGACGTTCGCGGCGTTTCTGCAGCGCTGGCAGCACATCGACCCGCGTGATCGTCTCACGGGCGAGCGGGGCGTGGCGCGCGTCATCGAGCAGCTCGACGGACTGCCGCGGCCCGGCTTGGCGTGGGAGCGCGAGTACCTGCCCTCGCGCGTGGTCGACTACGATCCCGACTGGTTGTCGCGGCTCGCGACATCGGGCTCAGTCGTTTGGGCCGGCACGCCACCGGGGGGCGAGGTGCGGTTCTTCGTGCGCGGCGAGGGGGCGCTGTGGCTCGCGCCTGAGGCGGTTACTCTGGCGGCAACGCTGAGTGAAGGCGCACGGGCAGTCCAGGCGGCGCTCGAGCGTGGCGGAGCGGCCTTCATCGCGGACCTCGACGTCGCGACCGGGCTCACGCCGTTTGCCCTACGCGACGCGATCCGTGAGCTGGTCGTGGCGGGTGTGGCGACAAACGACACGATCGAAGCCATGCGGGAGCTGCTTCGCACGCGCCCGTTGTCGGCGGGTGGACGCGCGGCGCCGGATCCGACGCGGTGGTTGCCGGCCGACTATACGCCATCGCCGGGACGCGGGATCGTGGCCCGTCGGCCGACCGCGCGACGATTGCCGCGCTGGCGGCGGCCCGATCGGCCGGGCGCGATCAGCGCCGGGTGGGTGGGGCGGTGGTCGCTCGTGGCGACGCCAGGGACGCTCGGGCCCGAGCGCAGCGAAGAAGAGCGCGCCGCGGCGATCGCCCGGCGGTGGCTCGACCGGTACGGCGTGGTCACGCGCGACTGGTGGGCGCGTGAGCGGCCGGCCGTGACGTGGCGTGCCATCTACCGCGAGCTCCGGCGGATGGAGATGCGGGGCGAGGTGCGGCGCGGGTATTTCGTCGCCGGGATGGCGGGGGCGCAGTTTGCGCTGCCGGAGGCGGTCGAGCGGCTGCGGGCGGCGCGCGAGGACCCCGACGCGCCCTGGATCGTGCTGGCGGCGAGCGATCCGGCCAACCCGTTCCGGGCCATCGCCACCGACGCCACGCGCGACCCGTTGCATCGGCCGCACGGCGCGGGGGCGTTGCTCGTGATGCGCGGCGGACGCGTGGCGCTGGCGGTCGAAGGGCGCGGACGCCGCGTCCGCGTCGCGGCGGACGTGGGGCAAGCCGACGTGAGCGCGGCGGCCGAGGCGTTGGCGGCGTATCTCGCCAGAGCGGCGCGGGGCACCGTGCGACACCGCGTGCACGTGCTCGAGACGATCGACGGCGCGCCGGCCGCGGGCGGGACGTGGGGTCCGGCGTTTCGCGCCGCGGGCTACCGCCGCGGTGGGACCGGGCTCGAATACCCGGACGCGCTCACCCTGGCGGGCTGAGGGTGCCGCACAGCCCGTCCGGCGGTCCACTGTCGATCGCGTCCACGCGCACAAAGTACGACCCGCGGTTCGGAAACCCGAGCAGGAGCACCGTATTCCCGACGGCGGTCCCCGTGCTGTCCGCGACGATCGGCTTGAAGTCGACCGGCGGCCCAAACGTGCCCCGGTCATGCGCGCACGTGCCGATGTGCACGCGCCAGTCGAACGTGGTGCCCGGCCGCGCCCGGGCAACCATCACCCGCACCTGGATCACCTGATTGTTCGACGACACCGGCGCCATCCAGGCGGTCCCGTACGGGTTCGACGCCGTATCGGCGAGCGTGTCCGTCCGCGTAAACAGCACGCCATTCCACCGGATCGCTTCCGGCGGATCAGGCTGCGGCGTCATCGCGTGCGCGGCCTTCCGGAAGGTGCTGCACCCCGTCACCGCCAACGCGGCGCTCAGCCACACCACGAGCCCCACGCATAGCTTGCGCACCTGAGAAGCCTAACATCACAGACGCCACATGACAGACGCCACATGACAGACACGGCACGCTACGATCGCGCGTACTTCGACCGGTGGTACCGCCACCCGGCACGCCGGGTCCGCTCGCCGGCCGCCCTCGCGCGCGAAGTCGCGTGCGTGATCGGCGTGACCGAACAACTTATCGGCCGCCCCGTGCGATCGGTACTCGACGTCGGATGCGGCGAGGGCCAGTGGTACCCGGCGCTCGAACGCATCCGCCCATCGATCCGCTACACCGGTGTCGATCCGAGCGCCTACGCCGTGCGCCGGTTCGGTGCCCGCCGCCATATTCAGTTAGGCACCGTCGGCGCACTCGACACGCTCGGCCTCCGCGGCCCGTACGATCTCGTCGTCTGCGCCGGTGTGCTCAACTACGTCACGCCGTCCGAGCTGCGGCGCGGTCTCACCCATATCGCCGCGCTACTCGGCGGCGTCGCGTACCTGGAGCTCTATACGTCGGACGATGCCGTGACGGGCGACACGCGACCTGCCGTCCGCCGCGCCCCCAACTGGTACCGACGCGCGGCGCGCCGCGCCGGCTTGGTGCCCTGTGGCCTCCACTGCTACGTCGGCGTGGAGCGCGCCGGCACCCTCGCGGCACTCGAGCGCGCGGATTGATGGTCGCACAGAATCTCCTCACACCCGTGGTCACGCCCGTGCTGCTGTCCTCGACGGCGTTCGCCGCGGGCGTGGTCAACTCCGTCGCCGGTGGCGGCACGTTTCTCACCTTCCCAGCGCTGACGTTCGCCGGCGTCCCGCTCATCGCGGCCAACGCCACGAGCACCGCCGCCGTCTGCCCCGGCGCGCTGGCCAGCGCCGTGGCCTATCGGGAGGACATCAAGGACCTGGGCCGCCAGACCATTGTGTCGATGGTCGGCATCAGCCTCGTCGGAGGGTTCGTCGGGGCACTCCTCCTCCTGCACACGCCGCAGTCGGAGTTCGCCTCGCTCATTCCGTGGCTCTTGCTGAGCGCCACGCTCTTGTTCGCCGTCGGACGTCCCTTGGCCGTGGCGATTCGCCGACACTTCGAGATGGGGCCGATCGCACTTCTGATCGGCCAGTTCTGCATCTCGGTCTACGGCGGCTATTTCGGCGCCGGCATCGGCATCCTCATGCTGGGCATGATGACGATCGCCGGCTTCACCGACGTCCACAAGATGAACGGCATCAAGGCGCTCCTCTCCGGCTGCCTCAACGCCGTGGCCGTCGTGACGTTCATGCTGGCGCGCGAGATCTACTGGCCGCAAGCGATCCTGATGGCGATGGCCGCCATCGTTGGGGGCTACGCGGGCGGGTGGGTGGCGCGCCGCATTCCGGCGATCTACGTACGCGTGGCGGTCATCGTGCTGGGGGCAACGATGTCGCTCTACTTCTTCCTGCGCCACTGACCGCGCCACCGACCACCGCGGCGCTCCACGCCAGGAGCATCGGGAAGAACAACGTCAGGGCAATCACCAACGCCGGCGACGCATGAAAGAGCGCGCCGAGCGTCGCGGCCAGATCGCCGAATGGCCCGAACGCGGCGTCCCGCACGAGCAGTGCCGCCCAGGCGAGACACGCGGCGACGGCCGCCCCGAGGCCATCGCCCCGCGATAGGTAGCCCCACGCCGCGGCGACGACGGGAACGCCCCACCATCCGCCGATGCGCGTGGCGGTGGCGAAGACGAGCGTCAGCAGGATGAGACGCACGAGCGGACGGATCACGGCGCCGGATCCAGCTCGAGAATCGAGCGTTCGGCGCCGCCCAGGTCCGCCGGGGTGTGGGGGATGGCGACCGGGTCGAGCTGGCCGCCCAGCCATTGCGGGAGACGGTCGGCGTACCGGCGACTGAGCGGGTTGCCCGATTGGCCACCGGGGTACGTCGACCAGGCGCGCACGGTGGGCCCGAGCTCGACGACCATGCGCCAGCTGGCGCCCTCGCTCCCGTCGCCGCTCAGCGGACTCAAAGTCATCGGACCGCCGGGCGCGGCGAGCCCGCGCCGCGAGAACTCCGGGATGCGGAGCAGGTGCTCGATGTTGACCGTCTTCACGCGGTCCCAGCGCCAGCCGCCGCCGTCGGGCGCGCCGTAGCGCTCCGACACCGTGTCGAACGCCGCGGCGAGGCTGGCGACAATCACGCTGTCGCGCGCGTGGTGCGCCCACCAGGCGCTGGTGGAGTCGGCGAGGAGCGCGGCCAGCACGTTGCTCTCGGGCGTGGCCACGAGGTCGCCACCCGGCGCGGCCAACGGGGCCCACGCGCGCACGGTGAGCTCGTGCATCGCGCGTTCGAACAACACGGCACGCGTGTTGTCGACCGTGTAGCGGCCGTCCCACTGCGCCAGGAGCCGCGCGGCTTCTCGGGCGCGGGGATCCGCGCCCTGGCGGGCGGCGGCGTGGGCAAAGTACGGCAGGAAGTACAGGGCGCGGGCGCTCCCTGGGTCGGTCTGGAACCGGCGCATGTCTTCGGGCGTCACCGCCGAGTCGTCGCGCAGGAGCGCGTCGATGCGCATGGCGCGCCAGGGCGGGGGCCAGTTGGAGCCGAGGTACGCGGGCGAGACGCTCGGGTCCTGTGGCTCCTGGTTGGCCGAGGCGAGGAAACCTTGGGCGGGGTTGATCGCGGTCGGGTAGGCGGTGATCGGACGATAGCCGAGCCAGTCGTTGGCACTCGACGTACCATCGCGGACGTAGTCGCCGCGGCCGTCGCCTGGGCGGACGGGGAAATGGCCCGTCGAGCGAATGGCGATCGTCCCGGCGCGGTCGGCGACGAGCATGTTCTGCGCGGGCACCAGGAACCCTTCCATGGCTGAAAGCCACTGGGCCACGGTCGTGGCATGGCTGGCGGTCGTGTAGGCGCTCACGTCGTCGCTCGGCTCGAGCGCGGTCCATCGCATCGAGAGCCAGCGGCCGCGGAGGCGGCGGAGTGGGCCGCGGTGCGTGTAGCGCAGTGTGTCGGTGGCGATGGTCTCGCCGGCCTGGCCGTGGTACGTCTCCACCTCCGTCTCGATCGGACGCCAGGCGCCGTCGAGCCGGTAGCGCGTGGGGTGGACCGGGTCGTCGACCGTCTCGGCGTAGTAGTCGAGCACGTCGGCACCGGTGTTGGTGAACGTCCAGGCGACGTCGCGGTTGAAGCCGATCACGATGGCGGGGGCGCCAGGGAGGGTCACACCGTACACATCGAGGTGGCCGGGGACGATCAGGTGGGCTTCGTACCAGATCGAGGGGAGCGTCAGGTGCAGGTGCGGATCGCCGGCGAGGAGCGCGGCACCGTGCGCGGTCCGGCGCGGCGAGACGGCCCAGTTGTTGGAGCCGATGTCGCGCTCGGCGTCCACGACCGGTGAGGCGCCCGGTGAGGCGCTCAGTGGATTGGCGGCAGCAACCATGAGTGCCGCGGTGTCAGGCGCGCCGGGCGGCGGGAGATGGCCGGGGAGCAGATAGGCATCGGCGTGGCCGGTGGGGACGATGGGCTCCTGCAACGGACTGTGCATCGGGAAGAGCGCATCGGCCGCGGCATCGCCGACGCGGGCGGCAGCGGCGGCACGCTCGAACTCGAAGGAGTCCATGGCCAGCGTATAGCTCATTCGGTTGAGCAGGTCCAGCGTGTGGATCGGCGCCCAGCGCTCGGGGTGGCGGCCGAGCAAGTGGTACTCGAGTGGGATCTCGTCTGGCTTGAGGTGGTCGATCCAGGCGTTGATCCCATCAGTGTAGGCGCGGACGGCGCGGTAGCCTGGGGTTGCGGTGTCGATCGCGGCGAGTGTGTGGCGGGCAGCGCGTGGGAGGCCGAGGGCGCGCGTCTCGCGGTCGACCGGGAGGGCGCCGGCGCCGGCGAGCTCGGTGAGGCGGCCGCTGCCGGCGCGTGATTGGAGCTCGAGTTGGACGAGGCGGTCGCGGGCGACGACGAGACCCAGGGCGTAGTAGGCGTCGTGTTCGGTGCGGGCGAAGATGTGCGGGACGGCGCGGGCATCGTACAGGACGCGGACCGCGGAGTCGAGGCCGGGGGTGCGTTTGATCAGGAGGAACGGCGGGAGGTGGGCGGTCATCGTCGAGCTCCAGATGCCGCGATATGGATCGAGGAACGCGCCGAGCGGCGGGGCGGGGCCAAATCGGAGGGCGCCAACGGCGAGGGTCAACGGGAGGACGACGGCCGCGACGACGAGGCGAATGGGGCGGGCGATCATACCGCAAAACGTACTGTCGGACGACCGAGCGCAGGGATTACGGGCTTGGGGGCGTCGTGGCGCGCGGTTGCGTGGCGTGGGACGTGATCCGCAGTGAGTCGACGAGCTGGGCGAGTGAGTCGATCCGACGTTTCCGCGCGGCGATGTCGGCGCGGATCTGGATGAGCTCTGGCGACTCCGTGATGTGCGGCAGCGGTGGCGGCGGGACGGACTCGGCTGGCGCGGCGATTATCGCCGCTCGCGGCGCAGGCTGCGGCAACGCGGCGCGCGCGGCCGGTGGCGCGTGGCGCGCGCGCACAGCGTGGCGAGGGGCCGGCGTGA
>DATMNB010000101.1:0-29588 GCA_035569435.1 Gemmatimonadaceae bacterium | reverse complement strand
TCGTCGCGTGTATCGGGGTCGGGGTGTTGTTGGGGTTTGTGATTCCGCGGTTCGCGGTGGTGTTGAGCGACATGGGCGGGACGTTGCCGTTCAGTACGCGGTTACTGCTCGGGATCAGCAAGGTGGTGACGCAGGGGTGGTGGGTGTGGCTGGCGCTGGCGGTCGTGGGCGCGTATGTGATCCCCACGGCGCTCGCGCGACCGGATGTGCGGCGGTGGTGGCACACGTCACGGCTCGGGTGGCCGTGGGTTGGGGACATCGAGCTCAAATACTCGACGGCGCGGTTGGCGCGGACGTTGGGGTTGCTCTTGAAGAGCGGCGTGCCGGCGTTGCCGGCGCTCAAGATCGCGCGGGCATCAGCGACGAACCTCGTAGTGCAAGAGGGCATGGATCGGGCGGCCGCGGCGTTGTCAGAGGGCAGTGCATTGGCGCCAGCGTTGGCGGGGACGATGCCGCCGTTGGCGGTGCAGATGATGGCGGTGGGGGAAGAGAGCGGGCGGCTGGACGATCTCTGTTTGCGCGTGGCCGACACGTACGACGGCGAGGTGCGGCGGGCGATGCGGACGGCGGTGACGCTCATCGAGCCGGCGTTGATCCTGTGTTTTGGGACGCTGGTGGGGTTCATCGCGCTGGCAATGCTGCAGGCGATCTATGGGATCGACCTCAAGATGTCCGGCTAGCAACCCCGCTAACGGTCGCGTTCTTCCCAGCTCTGAAGGACGAGGGCGTTGCCGATGATGACGTAGACGGCCTGGATCTCGTGCGTGAGCGGGGAACCGGGTTGCCAGCCGCGACTCACCAGCATGAGACGGGTCGGTGCAATGGTGAGGAGGGGGGCGTCGACGGTGACGACGCCGTCGGCGCCGCCGTGGTAGCCGTCGGTCGAGGTGAGGATCTGGCCCTGGGCGCGGCGGGCGAGGATGGATTGGACGGCGGCTTTGCCGATCCCCACGGCGGAGAGGACGGGCTCGGGGGCGGAATTGATATTGACGAGGCCATCGCCCCACGTGGTGACGTAGGGGGCGAGCGCGATGGCGAGGGAGTCGCCCAAGCCTGGAACGCGAGCGAGCTCGCCGAAGCGGGAAATGGGTTCTTGTTTGAGCGCGGCCACGATGTCGTCGGCGCTGCCGCCGTGCGAGAACTGGCTCACGAGGGCGCGCAGGGTCGCGGCGTTGGTGCGATTGACGTCGAGCCGGGCGTTGAGATCGATGATGGCGAAGCCAAAGCGCCCGTCGCCAACATCGATGTCGTGCGGGATCGCACTCAGGGAGTCGAGGCGGTGAAAGATTGTCGCGCGCTGGGCGGGGTAGGTCGCCGAGTCGAGGAGCGTCTGGATCGTGGTCGAGGCGAGGAGGATGCCACTCTCGGCGGCGTACTGGCCGACGGCGCGGGCGCGGAGGGTAGCGACCATCTGGCCTTCCGTGCGGGCGCGGGTGGCGATTTCGGCGGCGGCGAGCCCGAGGAGGACGAGGAGCCAGAGGACGAAAATCAGGGCGACGCCGCGGCGATGCTTTACCACAGGTCACCGGGGCTGGTGGGGTCTTGTGAGATGTGCACGAGGCGGTGGAGGTCGAACTGGCCGCCGCCGGGGAGGAAGACGGTGACGGTGATGCGGTCGAATCCAGGTTGCCAGGGTTGGCGGGTGACCTGACGGCGGTAGCCGCCCGGGAGCGCGTCACCGGATGGGAGGGCGCCGAGCTTGGCTTCTTCCATGGCGTCCTGGGCGTAGGCGACGGCGTCGGACCAGCGGCGGGCGTTGCTGGCGAGGCCGTGGCTTTGGTGGACGAGTTGGAGGGCGCTCAGGCCGACGAGGGAGAGGACGATGAGGGCGACCAGGACCTCGAGGAGGGTGAGGCCTGTAGAACCACGGCTACGACCACGGCTAGGACCACGGGAGGGAGTCATGCGCGGCAGGGAGGGAGCTGGTCCACAACACGAGATGGAGTGGGGCGCTGGCCGGTTCCGATCCATTCCAGAATGCGACGGCGACGGCGCGGGGCATGAGTTTGGGTTCGGTCCATTCGGATTGCCACTGCGATCCCTGGGGTGCCAGGAGGCGGACGGTCCACCGTGTCACGTCGGGGACGCGGAACGACACCTGGGCGGGTGGCGCGTGGCCCAGTGGGACGGCGACGAACTCGAGGCCTCGTGGGCCGGGGGTCACGGTGATGAGCCAATCGTAGTCGGGGTCGAGTGGCGCGGCGCCGCCCGCGGCGACGAACGAGAGGCGGTCGTTGGAGAGACTCATCCCCGGCTCGCCGGGGCGCTGTGGTGCGCGGGCGTTGCGTAGTGCGTCACGGAGCAGCTCACGCAGGGCGCGGGCGCTCTCGATCTGGTGGAGGCGTGAACCGAGGCGGGCGCGGGCATCGAAGGTCGCTTGGGCCATGGCGTAGGCGACCATCACGACGATGCTCGTGAGCACGAGGGCGACCATGATCTCCAGCAGGGTGAAGCCTCTCGTGACGCCGCGACGCGATCGCATGCGGTGGACCATAGCGCGAATCTGTAACGGTTCGGCAATGCCCGGGGCATCGGGTCGACGCGGCGAATAGCATCACGTCTATGCGGAGATCGAACCGGATCGGCTTTACGCTGATCGAGCTGTTGGTCGTGATTATTGTGTTGGGGTTGTTGGCGGCGCTCGTGGGGCCGCGAATTTTGGGCCGGGTGTCAGAGGCCAAGAGTGCCACGGCGCGCACGCAGATCGAGCTGCTGGGGACCGCGCTCGACAACTATCGTCTGGACAACGGGTCGTATCCGACGAGTGATCAGGGGTTGGGCGCGCTGCAGACGAAACCGACGCGCGAGCCGTTGCCGCTCAACTGGGTGGGACCGTACGTGAAGCGTGATGTGCCCGCCGATCCCTGGGGGCGGCCGTACATCTACAAGAGCCCCGGCGAGCACAATCCCACCAGCTACGATCTGTCGACGTTAGGCCGCGACGGGCAACCCGGTGGCGAGGGTGAGGACGCCGACGTCATGAACTGGAAGGACGCGGCGGCGAAATAAGCTCGCAGGTCAGCGGGTCGAGCGAGAGCGCCGCCCCTGCCGCGGCGCTTCGGACGTCGAAGGCGCAACTGCCAACGGGTGAGACGATAAGGGTCAGGGGGACCGTCGACAGCGCGTCGATGCGTCCGCGCGTGAGCTCACCCTCGAGGGGCGAGCCGCCGCCCTCCATGTGCCAGGCGCCGGTCGGCTCGATCCGCACGTAAATCAGCTCGCCGCGATTGGCGGCGGCGGCGCGGGCGCTCGTGAGAATGGCCTGCAATCCCGACGTGCGCGGGCCAGGGGTGCGGAGGGCGGGGAGCACGAGGGCGACGGCAAGGGCCATGACGGCCAGGACGACGATCATCTCGATCAGTGTGAAACCACGTCGGGAGGGGGTCATGCGAAGGGTCTCCGACTGAGCCAGTGGTCGAGAGCGACGAAGGCCATGCCGACGAGCCAGAATGCGACGGTGAGGCCGATCGAGATGCGGAGGACGGCGCCCACGCCGAGTGCGTTGGCGTCGAGGAAGTCGTAGGGGTACCAGCTCGTGAGTGCGCCTCGGAGCAGCGTGTACACGACGTAGACCAGTGGGACGATCAGCCAACGCAGGGGCTCGCCCCAGCGCACAGTGCCGTGGCGGACGAACAGGACCCAGTAGACGATGTAGATGATTGGCATCACGTCGTGCAGGGCGACGTCGACGATGCGTTGGAGGCCTGAGGGTTCCCAGGCGGAGCGGAGGAGGAGCGAGTACACGATGCCGACGATCGTGATGTAGGACGCGATCGCGGTGTCGATGCGAGGGTCGGTGAATACCTGGTAGGCGCGGGTGTTGGCGCGCTGGAGTCGGCTGGTGAAGGCGATGGCGGCCAGGAGATTAATGAGGACGGTGAAGTAGCTGAAGAAATTCACCACCGCCTGGAGGCGCGTCGCATCGTAGACGGGCGCGAACGTGAGGGAGAGGACCAGCTGGGTCGCGAGGACGGCCCACGCGAGCGTCGCGGCGAAGGCGGCAAACGTGCGAGAGGGCTCCCGTGCCTGGGTCTCCACGCCGTCAATATAGGCCAAACCGGCGCACGGCATCGGTCGCGAGGGCGTGGATCAAGGCGCAGGCGTCGGCCGGCGAGCGGGTGCCGGACGTCAGGTCGGCGAATACGGCGAAGCTCGTCAGGGTGAAGAGCACGTCGGTCAGGTCGCTGGCCTGGTGGACGTCCGTGGTGGCTCCGGCCATGCGGCCGACAAGGACCGACAGGGCGCGGTGGCGGCGTTCGTTGCGCAGGTGGAGGCTCTCGGCGAACTCGGCGTCGAGGGCGACGGCCGCGTGGAGGCGGGCGAGGGTGCCGGGATCGAGGCTCCAGAAGTCGCAGAAGATCGTGATGAGGCGGTCGAGGCCGGTGTGTGGGTCGGGGTCGGACATCGCTGCGGCGATGCGGTGCAGTCCGCCGCGGGCGGCGCGGTCGTCGAAGACGGCCTCGAGGAGGGCGCGGCGGGAGCCGAACTGGTTATAGACGGTGAGGCGGGTGACGCCGGCGGCCTTGGCGGTGGCCTCAAGGGAAAAGCCGCTGTCGGCGGCGCGCAGGAGGTCGGTCGCGGCGGCCACAATGCGGTCGCGGGTCTCGAGGGCCGCGGCGGCCCGGCGGGGGCTGGTATATGAGCGCTGGGGCAGCTTGCAGGGTCTCCGTATTGGTTATACAGTATGTATATGCAAATACTAATCGTTGTTGTCGTCGCGTTCCACGTCCTGGCGGGCGTGTTCTGGGCCGGGTCGACGTTTGTGCTGGCGCGGGCCGGCGGCGTGGGCGCCGAGCAGTTGGCGCGCCCGCAACTCGGCGCGGCTGGCGTGGCCGTGATCGCGGGTGTTGTGCTCTGGATTCTCATGCACGCGCATGGCTTTCATCGCGCGGAGGCGGTCTTGGTGCTCGGCGCGTGCTGCGCGATCGCGGCCGGCGTGGTGCAGGCGCTCTTTGCCTTCGTGGGAACGCTCAGACCGCGTGTGGGCGTCGGGCAGCGGGTGGCAGCGGGACTACTGATGGTGACGGTGGTCTGCATGGCGGTGGCACGATATGTCTGACGCGGCGCTCACGGGCCGGAGCGCCGTCGTCACGGGCGGGTCGCGGGGTATCGGCGCCGCGATCGCCGTGGCGTTGGCCGCGTGTGGGGCGCAGGTCGTCGTGTCGGGGCGGGACGAGCGCGCGCTGGACGACGTGGTCGCCGGAATCCGGCGAGACGGGGGGCGTGCCGATCGGGTCGTGGCGGACGTGACTGACGAGGCGGCGGTCGAGAGGCTGCGGCGGGCTGCGGAGACGTTGTATGGCTCGGTCGATCTCCTGGTCGTGTGCGCGGGCGGTGGTGGCGAGCCGAGGTCGGTGGTCGATGAAGACGTGGCGCGATGGCGCCGCACGCTGGATGCCAACCTGACCAGCGCGTTTCTCACGCTCAAGACGTTCCTGCCGCCCATGTACGGCCGTGGCCGTGGCGCGGTGGTGACCATGGCCTCGTCGGCCGGTCGTCAGCTGAGCGGCGCGTCGAGCGCCTACGCCGCGGCGAAGGCCGGGTTGATCTCCCTGACGCGGCAGGCGGCGATCGAGGCCGCGCCGCACGGCGTCCGAGTCAACGCGATCGCGCCGTCGGTGATCGTCACCGATCGATTGGCGGCCGAGACGCCCGAAACACTCGGACGGATCGCGCAGGGGTTTCCGCTGCGGCGGCTCGGCACGGTCGACGATGTCGCACGAGCCGCGCTGTTTCTCCTGTCGGAGACATCGTCGTGGATCACGGGCATCACGCTCGATGTGGCGGGCGGGAAGGTGATGGTGTGACCACCACCCACGATGCGAAACGGGTCACCGACGCGCAGTGCGTCGGCGACCCGTGTGTGCTGCCGTGCTGGGGACGCGTCGTCAACACCCCGACGTTTTGAGGGCGCTCGGGATGGAGATCAGGCCGAAGTTGTAGTTGATATCGCCTTTGCCGGAGCCCTGGGGGGAGGCGCTGTTCAGGATGCAGGCCTCGAGGGTGGCGGGGCTGAGCGAGCCGGATTGGCCGAGGAGGACCGCGGCCTCGGCGGCCACCATGGGCGTCGCGAAGCTGGTGCCGAGGCCCACGTTGTACTCGGCCTCGCCGGCGGCGAAGCATCCGCCGGAGATCGCCGAGCTGCAGGCGCCGATGATCCAATCGGGGAAGTTGTTGGCCTGCTCGTGGGTTTGCACCGTATCGTTGCCGCCGGGGGCGAACACCGCGACGTCGGCCTTGCCGAAGTTGGAGTACTGGGCGATCTGGTTGAAGTTCGTGAGGTCGATCGGTCCAGTCGCGCCGACGCTGATGAGGTGGTGCAACCCAGCGGGCACATCGAGGCTGTCCAAGAAATTGAGGGTGCCCGCCATCCCCGTGTTGGTGTTGAGCGACTCGTTGCCGGAGGCGACGACGATCAATGCTCCGCGGGCGGTGGCGTAGTCGACCGCCTGTTGGAACATCTCGGCGAACAGGAGATCGAACCCTGATGAGCGATCGAGGTAGCCACCCAAACTCATGCTGATGATGGTCGCCCCTGAGTCGGCGGCATACAGGAGGCCCGAGAGAATGTCGCTATCGCTGCCCGTGCCATCGTCACCGAGGACCCGAATCATGACGATCTTGGCCTGCGGCGCGACGGCGGCGATCTCCGACGAGTTCCCCGCGACGAGTGACGACACGAACGTGCCGTGGCCCTTCACGTCGTGGAACCACGTAAACACCGTGTCGGTCGTGCCCACTAACGCAAAGGACTTGGACAGCTTGAGATTGATGTGGCCCTTCAACTCGACGTGCGCGGTGTCGACGCCCGTGTCCAGGATGTACACGGTCTGCCCCGCTCCCTGGGACGTCTGGCTCCACGCGGTGTCGGCCCCAATGTTGGTGAGCCACCACTGCGCCCCCTGCACATACGCCGGCGCGGAGGCCGGACCACTGAGCGTGTGCACGGTGGGCAACCCTGCGGCGGCACGCGCGCGGTTGAGCTGCACGCCGCGCACGATCGATGGCTCGTGAATCCAGAGACGTTGTTTATCCGCGACCACGGCCCCCACGCCCGGCTGTTGGCGAAGTCGTCCTGCCGCTGACGCCGATAACCCGGCGACGACGACCAACCCCGTGCCACTGTGCGCGCGAACGACGTGTCCGCCGTTGCCCGCGATGAAGGCCGCCACGGTCGACGGGACCGGGCCAACGTTTGACAGGCGCAAGATGTAGCGGGCGGACTGCGGTAGGGCCGCGGTCGTCAGCGACGAGTGCGGTGCGAGCGATGTCGAATCGGAGCACGCGGCTAGGACCAGCGCCAGCGCGATACCGCGCGCGAGCGTGGGAATGCGGTGTATGACCATGATGGCGAAGTTGCCAGACGGCCACCGTGGCGTCAAGTCGGACGCCGGAGGGGCGCCCCTCGCGCGAGTCCCGTCCCCGGTGCATTATTGCCGCGCAGGGTGCTTCGTGCGCCCTTCCCATTCACTTCAAGGATATCGCATGCGCGTTCGTGGGAATGTGACGGTCATTTTGGCGGCGGCGACGGCCATTGGCTGCGGCAGCTCGACGGGTCTCAAGAAGCCGAGCTGCAACTCCATGCCGGCAGACGCCACGCCGCCGACCACGACGGCGGGGCTCGCGATTCACCTCGACTCGCTGCAACAGCTGGCGGCCGTCTGCATCCAGTCGGACCGCTATCAGATCCTGACGTTCCCGATCGCGGCGCTGGCAGAAAATGTGACACCCGCCTCCGTCCAACTGACTGTCAACGGCGCGTCACAGACGTACTCGGCCGTCGGACTGGAGATCGTCGGTTTGACGGCGGGAACGAGCCCCACCGTGAGTGACTCGTTCTTTGTCTTCGTCGCCTGGTCCGATGCGGAAGCGTCCAAGGTGTTTCTACTCGAGGCCCAGGCACCGGACACGCTCGATGTGCTGCAGAACCTGGCGGGCACGCACCTCAATAGCAGCACCAACGGCAACTCGCTCGCGGTCGCACTCGCCAGCAACGGCGCCGGGTGCGGCACGGCGGTCGCCCTTCCGTTCTCGGCGTCCAACGATCTCGTGACGGGCACGACGTGCACGCAGGCCACCATGAACGTGTCCTTCGACGTCGCCTTCTCGGCGACATCGACCAACCCGAACACGTCGTACGTCTTCAGCTCGACGAGCTTGCCGACCGCGCGTATCGTTGTCCCGGCAACAGGCGGTCAGCAGCGCCTGCCATTCCACGGCATCTCGCTCCGGCGCTAACTACACCGCTTGCTACAGGGTTAACTCCAGCCGCAGCAACTCGGCGCACGACCAGGCCTGAAACGGCGATCCCCCGGGGGTGTGGGGCCAATCGCCGTCCGCCACTTCAGGGATGTGCCCGACCCCGGGGCCGCCGGCGACACACGCCAGAAGTGGCTCGACGAACCGACGCCGCGCTTCGCGCCGCACGTCCGGGCCGTCGCCCCGCACCCGCACCCACGCCTCGACGAACGCGCCGGTGAGCCAGGGCCACACCGTGCCCTGGTGATAGGCGCGGTCGCGGGCCTCGATCCCGCCGGCGTAGTGCGGCGCATACCCCGGCTCGTCAGGGGCCAGCGTGCGCGGGCCCATCGGCGTCCAGAGCCGGGCTTCCACCGCGTCGACGAGTCGCAGGCCGTCCGCGGGATCGAGGATGGAGTGGGGAAGACCGCCGACCGCGAACAGTTGGTTGGGCCGCATGGCACCGTCGACGCGTCCGGGTTGGTGATCCACGTCGACGACGTCGTAACAGTAGCCGACGTCCTGGCGCCAGAAGCGCTGACGAAAGGCCAGCGTGGCGCGCGCCGCGGGCTGGCGCCAGCGGACGTCGTCGTCGGCGGCGAGGCGGAGGGCATTGATCCAGAGCGCCTGGACTTCCACCGGCTTGCCGATGCGCGGCGTGATGACCTCGCCGTTCACCCGGGCATCCATCCAGGTGACCTGCACGCCCGGCTCGCCGGCCGCGAGGAGTCCGTCGGCGTCGGCCCCGATGTGGTAGCGCGTCCCCGTGGCGTACGCCGACAGGATCGTGGCGATGACGGAGCGCAGGGCGAGCCGGGCGCCCGCCGGCGCGCGCCACCGGTGAGCGGCCCCGGCGCGCAGGAGCTCGTGCGCGGCGATGACGAACCAGAGCGAGGCATCGACGGCGTTGTACTCGGGCGCTTCGCCGTGCTCGGGGAACCGGTTGGGGAGCATGCCGTCGGAGACGTGGCCGGCCCACTCGAGCAGAATCTGGCCCGCCTCGGCGAACTGCCCGGTCGCCAGGCAGAGCCCGCGCACCGCAATGCACGTATCGCGTCCCCAATCGCCAAACCATGGGTACCCAGCGATCACGGTGCACCCCGCGCCGCGCCGGACAAGATAGTCGTCGGCAGCACGTCGGAGCGGCCCGACGAGCGAGCTACGGCGCCGGCGCTCCCCCGTGCGAATGCGAGCTAGCATCCGTACGGCACTCGCGCCTTCGGCCAGTCGGATCGGCGTATCGTCCCCCAGATCGGGACCGATCAGCCAGGCCGCTTCGCCCGCCGAGAGGTTCCAGCGCACGACCCCGGGCGCCGCCACGTCCTCGGCGTCGTCGTAGCCGCGGTCGCGATCGAGGTCGTACTGGACCTGGCGGTACCACTGGGGGTCGTGCTTGTAGATGCCGTTGGAGAGGGAGACAATGGCCGGCAGCGCGTCATAGGGCCGCCACTGCACGCGTCCACCGGCGACGACCGCATCGAACCGGAACGCGGGATTCTCGTGGTGCAGGGCGTGCAGGTCGCGACCGGTGAGGAACGGCCGGACCACGAGCGACACGTTGGGACGCGGCGATGCCAGTCGCCAACTGAGTGAGAGGAGCGGGAGCCCGCGGGGCATGCACAGCTCGTGGATGATCTCGGTGCCGTCGGGGAGCCGATAGGTCCAGGTCGGCCACGGATCGCCCGTGAAGCCCGCGACACTGCCTGTCGCATCGGGCGCAAGGACGTCGGGCACGTAGCGTTGCGAGACGAGCGGCCAGCGGCCCGCTGGCGTCTCGACCCAGGGCTCGTAGCCGTTCACGAGCACGACGCGGTTGCCCGGCGGGTTGCGGGCCGTGACCAGGAGCGCGTGATAGCGTCGCGAGCGTGGCCCGATCACCGGCCCGGTGGCAAACCCGCCTAACCCGTCCGTCTCCAACCACTCGGCATCGGGCCGCATTAGGGCGTGGGCGCGGCCGCGGGCACCGGTTCGGCGGGCGACACGGGCGTATAGCGCCGCCGCGCATCCGACCGCTCACGGATCATGTTCTCCACGCCGCGGGCGGCAAGCGCCGTCCAGCCGGTCTGGTGGCTGGCGCCGAGTCCGCGTCCGGTGTCCCCGTGGAAGTACTCGTAGAAGAGGACGAGGTCGCGCCAGTGCGGGTCCTTGGCGTAGCGCGGCTCGCCGCCGTGGACGGGCCGCGACCCATCGGGTCCGGGGAGGAAGATGGTGGTCAGGCGCCGCTCGATCTCCCGCGCCACTTCGTCGAGCGTCAGGAACTTGCCCGACCCCACCGGACACTCGACGCGGAGGGCGTCGCCGTAGAAGTAGTGATACCGCTCCAATGCCTCGATCAGCAGGTAGTTGAGCGGAAACCATACCGGGCCGCGCCAGTTGGAGTTGCCGCCAAACATCGTCGACGCCGACTCGCCCGGCTCGTAGGCCACCGTGTGCGACTCCTCGCCGGTCTTGAACACAAAGGGCCGCTCGCCGTGCGCGCGCGACAGCGACCGCACGCCGTACGGCGAGAGGAACTCGTTCTCGTCGAGCACGTAGCGCAGCACCTGGATCAGCCGCTCGCGCGATGGCAACGCGAGCAGGCGCCGCCCGTGGTCGGCGGACGAGCGCGACTCGACGTGCATGATCTCGTTGGAGAGCTGCGGCCGGTTCTCGAGAAACCACTGGAGGCGCGAGCCAAAGCCTGGGAGCGACTGGATCAGCGTGTCGTCGAGGACCTCGCAGGCGAAGAGCGGGATGACGCCGACCATGGAGCGGATGCGCATCGGCTGGCTCTTGCCGTCGGCATAGATCTGGTCGTAGTAGAATCCGTCGGTCTCGTCCCAGAGGCCCGAGCCGCCGAGGGTGTTCATGGCATCGCTGATCGAGATAAAGTGCTCGAAGAACTTGGAGGCCACGTCCTCATACGATCGATCCTCGCGCGCGAGCTCGAGGGCCATGGAGAGCATGGTCGCGCAGTAGAACGCCATCCAGGCCGTGCCGTCGGCCTGTTCCAGATGGCCGCCGGTGGGTAGTGGCTGCGAGCGATCGAAGACGCCGATGTTATCGAGGCCGAGAAACCCGCCGGAGAAGAGGTGCTTGCCGCCTTCGTCTTTCCGATTCACCCACCAGGTGAAGTTGATGAGCAACTTGTGGAACACGCGCTTGAGGAAGACGGTGTCGCGCGGCTGTCCTGGCTCGCGGCGCCCGCCTGTCGCCTTGTACAGACGCCAGCACGCCCAGGCATGCACCGGTGGGTTCACGTCGCTAAACGCGAACTCATAGGCCGGGATCTGGCCGTTGGAGTGCATGTACCACTCGCGGAGGAGCAGGATGAGCTGGCGCTTGGCGAACTCCAGGTCGACGCGTCCGAGCGCCACCGCGTGGAAGGCGAGGTCCCAGGCGGCGAACCACGGATACTCCCACTTGTCGGGCATCGACAGGATGTCGCGCGCATGGAGATGCCTCCAGTCGGCGTTCCGTCCGCCGCGACGCTGCGGAGGCGGCGGGGGTTGCGAGGGATCGCCGTCGAGCCATTCCTGCACGACGTAGTTATAGAACTGCTTTGACCAGAGGAGCCCGGCGTAGCCCTGGCGGATGACGCGCTTCTCCTCCTCGGACGCGCCGGTCGGGGCGCGCTGATCGTAGAACTCGTCGGCCTCGGCCTGGCGCTGCCGGATCCCGGCCGCGAACGTCTCGCCAAAGGGATTGCCCGGCATGACGTGGACCTCGGCGAGTCGACACTGCACGATGCGTTCTTCGCCGGGCGGAATGTCGAGCACGTAGAGCGCCGCGAGCTTGGTCCCCTCGACGCGATTTTTCACAACAGTCTCATCGCCGTCGACGATGGCGCGGTGAAAGGCATCCTTGGCGTGGACGGGCCCGTTGGCGGCGCCAAAGAGCCGGATCGTGTTCGTCTCGTTGTCGGTGAACAGGAGTCGCGGGTTGCCCTCGGCGGCGAAGCGGAACTGGCCGAGTGTGGCGTGTTCGGCGAGCGCGGTGCCCGGGCCGTCGAGCTGGAGGCGGGGTTTGGGCGGGTACTCCGAGTTGAGGCGCCCCTGGGCCCACGTGTTGCGAAACCAGAGCGTGGGCAGCACGTGGAGACGCGCGGCTTCGGGGCCGCGGTTGGCGACCGTGATCCGGATCAGAATGTCGTCGGTGGCGGCTTTGGCGTATTCGACGAAGACATCGAAGTAGCGATCCTCGTCGAAGACGTGCGTATCGAGCAGCTCGTACTCGGGGTCGGCGCGCGTGCGCTTGGCGTTCTCGGCTTGAATCAGGTCGTAGGGGTAGGCGCGCTGCGGGTACTTGTACAGCGCCTTGAGGTACGACGACGTCGGCGTGGCGTCGAGGTAGTAGTAACACTCCTTGACGTCCTCACCGTGGTTGCCCTGCGGGCCGGTGAGGCCGTACAGCCGCTCCTTGAGGATGTGATCCTTGCCGTTCCACAGCGCAAGGGCGAAGCAAAGGCGGCACTCGCGATCGGTGAACCCGAGCAGGCCGTCCTCGCCCCAGCGGTAGGCGCGGCTCCGAGCGTGGTCGTGGGGGAAGTAGTCCCAGCAACTGCCGTCCGGCGAGTAGTCCTCGCGGACCGTGCCCCATTGCCGTTCGGACAGGTAGGGGCCCCAGCGTGTCCAGTTTTCCGTGCGGCTCGCGTCGGCGGCCATGCGCTGGGATTCAGCGTCAGCCACCTGATGCCACCCCTGTTGCCACCTGTTCCAGGTCCTGCATCACGTTCATGTAGCGGATGAACGCGTCGTACGGGGAGTCGTACGGGCTGAAGTACGTATGCACGGTCTGGTCGGAATGCTCTTTGGTCGCCATGTAGTAGAAATGATCGCTGGTCGTCAATCGGCGCCAGTCCTCCATCATGGTTGCCTCCCCGGTTGCCGTGACCGTGTCGCGCAGGGCATAGGCGCGCGCGTGGGCGGCGCGCTGCATGCGGTTCCCGAGCCAGGCGCTCACGTCGCGCTCGACGTCGGCCCAGGAAGTCGGCCGGGGAAAGGCGAGCGTGTCGACGGGTGGGCGAGTGGCCAGCTCCGATGGATGGGCGAATCGGAGCCCGCGGGCGAGGCACTCGCCAGGGAGCGCGGCGAGGAACTCGAAGATCCCCGTCTCGGCCCACTGATGCTCGCCAAACGTCTCATAGTCCATGAACAGATTGATGCAGTCGCCGGGGGTGGCCGCCAGCCACGACGCGTAGCGGTCGGCCATGAGCGGCCACTCGCTCCAGCCGCTGGTCGAGAACCGAAAGGCGATGTCATCGCTCAGCGGGTAGTGCCGTGGGAGCATCTTGAGGCCCGGCGCGGCGGCCGACGCGTAGACGTGGGTCGGTGCGCGGCCGGCGAGGATGTGGTCGGCGCCCTCGACCAGGGCGGCATCAAACCCGAACCGCTGGACGAGCCGGGCGATGTCGTCGCTGATAATCAGCTCCGTGTTGCGAAAGACGCGCGGGCGCTGACCAAACAGCTGCTCCGCCCGCGAGCGGTGGAGCTCGACCTGCTCGCAGAACTCGACCGGGTCGGCCAGCGCGGCCAAGCTGTGATAGTATGTCTCGCCGAGGAGCTCGACGCCGCCGGTGGCGACCAGCGCCTGAAAGCTGGCGAGCGCGTCAGGCTCGAGTTGGTCGATGACCGTGCCGGACAGACTCATGGCCACGCGAAACGCACCGCCCGACTCGGTGATCAACCGGGCCAGGAGGGCGTTGGTCGGGATATAACATCGCTTGGCAATACGGTGAATGATCTCGGCGTTGTGGACCGTATCGAAATACGTCTGGGCGTGGCCGATATCGAAGATGCGATAGTCGCGCAACCGGAACGGTTGGTGGACCTGGAAGTACAGGCAGATGTCGGTCATCGCGCGGCGTCCTCGATCGCGTGTTGATACACGGCCTCGGTCCGGCGTGCCGGCTCATCGAGGGTGAAGCGGGGCTCATTGAGCTCGTCGAGCCCACGTTCGCGTAGGGTGTCGTGCAGGACCGGATATCGCGCCAGCGCGACGACAGCGTTGGTCATGGCGTCCACATCCCAGAAGTCGACCTTGAAGGCGTTCTGCAGGACTTCGGCCACGCCGGAACCGATGGGGATGATGCAGGGTGTACCGTTGCGGATGCTTTCCAGCGCCACCAGCCCGTACGGCTCGTGCACGGAGGGCATGACGCAGACGTCGGCCATCTGATAGACGCGTTGCACGTCGGCCTGGGAGAGGCCGCCGGTGAACAGGATCCGGTCGGCGACGCCGGTGTCGGCCGCGTAGTCGACTATTTCGCGGAACGCGTCCCCATCGCCGGCGATGACAAACCGGGCGCGCGGTAGAAACGCGGCAACCCGCCGGGCCAGGTCCACGAAGTAGCGGGGGCCCTTCTGGTACGTCACGCGGCCGACGAACAGGACGACAGGTCTCGACAGGGCGCGCTCGACAGGCTCCGACGGATCGATCCGTGGGCCATCGACGCCCCAGTGGACGACGTCGACACGCTCGGCGGCGACGCCAAAGTCGTCGACGACTCGACGTTCCAGGAAGCGACTATTGGCGATGATCCGGTTGGCGGCGTGGAGGCCGTCGCGCTCGCGGCCGAGGATCGCCGGGTTTTCGTTGCCGGTGGCGGCGCGATCGAGCTCGGTCGCATGGATGTGGGCGACCATGGGGCGCGAGGAGATCGAGCGGGCGTGGAGTCCAGCGGCGAACGTGAGCCAGTCGTGGGTGTCGATGACATCGTGGGGCTCGTCGGCGGCGATGGCGCCGGCGAGCGCGGCGTATCGGTCGACTTCAGTGAACAGGTCGCGGCCATATACGGCCGTTGGGGTCCGCGCGCGTTCGACCGCGTACGTGGCGGCGGTCGTGTACGGGGAGAGCAGGGCATCGAGGCGTCGCGTGGCCAGGCGCTCGCCGACGCGCGGGGCGCTCACGAGGCGGAGGCCGGGGAGCGTGGACTCATCTGCGACGAAGGGGACCACGAGGGTGACATCGACGCCGCGGCGGGCGAGGCCCTTCACGAGCCCCATCGTCGCGGTCGCCAAGCCACCGGCCCGAAAGGGGGGGAACTCCCAGCCAAACATCAGAACGCGCACAGGAACCGCCGTGAGGCTAGTGGTGCTACGCCTGTAGGATCTTATTGGCCGCGTTGAGCGCGGCGACCTTGTAACACTCGGCGAGCGTCGGGTAGTTGAACACCGTCTCGATGAAATAATCGAGGCCGCCGCCCAAGCCGATGACGGCTTGACCGATATGGAGCAGCTCCGTCGCTTGGGTGCCGACGATATGGACGCCGAGGAGGCGGCGGTCGTCGCGGTTGAAGCACATCTTGAAGAAGCCGCTGGCGTCGCCGAGGATCATGCCGCGGGCGATTTCCTGATAGCGGGCGACGCCGGTCTCGTAGGGGATCTTCTGCTTGGTGAGCTCGTGCTCGGGGGCGCCGACCATGGCGACTTCCGGGATGGCGTAGATGCCGATGGGGAAGTGCGGTTGCATGGCGTGGGCGGGCGCGCCGAGTGCGTGGCAGGCGGCGAGTCGGCCCTGCTCGCTCGAGGTCGCGGCGAGACTCGGGTAGCCGATGACGTCGCCGGCGGCAAAGATGTGTGGGACGGCTGTGCGGAAATCGGCATCGACGGTGATGCGGCCGCGGTCATCGGCCGTGAGGCCGGCGCGGTCGAGGGCCAGATCGGCGGTGGCGCCGGTGCGGCCGACCGAGAAGAGGACGGCCTCGGAGACGATGCGTTTGCCCGATTCGAGTAGGACGGCAACGGAGCCGCGGGCGCCGTTGGTCACGGGCTCGATGCAGGCGACGGCCTCGCCGCAGCGGAAGGTGACGCTGCGTTTGCGCATCTGGTGCATGAGCTCATCGACGATCTCGTGGTCGAGGAACTCGAGTGGGCGGTCGCGCTTGTCGATGAGGGTGACGTCGGTGCCGAGGGCGGCGAACATCGAGGCGTATTCGATGCCGACGACGCCGGCGCCGACGACGGTCAACGTGCGTGGGAGGCGTTTGAGTTGACCGATGTCGTCGCTGGTGAGGATCGTTTCGCCATCGGATGGGTGGCCGGGCGGCGCCGCGGCGAGGGTGCCGACGGCGATGACGATCGACTCGGCGGTCACCTCGCGCCAGCCGGATGCGGATTCGATGCGGAGGCGGTGTGGGTCGACGAATGAGGCGCGGCCGGTGAGGACATCGACGCCGTTGCGGCGGAGTTGGTGTTCGATGATAGTGGCTTCGCGGCGGACGACGTCGTCGACTTTGGCCAGCAGCTGGACTGCGGTGGGGCGGGGGAGTGTGCGCGCGAGGCCGCGATCTTCGAGGAGATCGCTCGCGGCGAGGACTGAGAGGATGGCTTCTCGGAAGGTCTTGCTCGGGATGGTGCCGGTTTCGAGGCAGACGCCGCCAAGGCCTAGGCGTTGTTCGACGACTGCTGCGTGTTTGCCGAGTTTGCTGGCTTGGACCGCGGCCCGTTGCCCCGCGGGTCCGCTGCCGATCGAGACGAGATCAAAGTCGTAGGGCACCTCGAATATTAGAGTGGGACGGTCACGATTTGTTCACGTCTCACTATGTTGCGGTGCATGGGAAACGACGGGAATGCCCGAGATCGCTATGGGGCGGTGCGGGCGACGTTTGGGGCGGCGGCGGCGGCGTATACCGTTAGTGCCGGACACGCGGATGCCGAGGCGTTGGCGCGGGTTGTGGCGTATGCCGAGGCTACGTCGAGTGACGTGGTGCTCGACGTGGCGACGGGGGCGGGGCATACGGCGTTAGCGTTGGCGCCATATGTGGCGAGTGTGGTGGCGCTTGACATCACGCCGGAGATGCTCGCTGAGACGGCGCGGAATGCGGCGCGACGGGGCGTAAGGAACGTCCGCGTACAGATTGGGGCGGCGGAGGCGTTGCCGTTTCGGGATGGCGGGTTTGACATCGTGACTGTGCGGACGGCGGCGCATCATTTTGCTGACATCGAGCGGGCGGTGTTTGAGGTGGCCCGCGTCGCGCGACAGGGAGGTCGGGTCGTAGTGGTCGACACGACGGTGCCGGAGGACGACTCGCTCGATGCGGAGATCAACGCGATCGAGGTGCTGCGCGATCCGTCGCATGTGCGGAATTATCGGGTGAGTGAGTGGCGGCGGATGCTCGGCGCGGCCGGGTTACGGATCAGCGGCGAGCATTTCGATCGGTACACCGAAGGGGGCGGGCGCGTCGACTTTGAGACGTGGACGCGGCGGGCGGGGACTGGGCCGGAGGCGGTGGTTGAACTGCGGCGCCGGTTTCGCGGGGCGTCGGCGGCGCTGGTCGCGGCGCTTGATATCGAGGTTCAGGGGGAGGCGATTGGGTTCACGTTGCCCAAGGTGGAGATTGTGGCGAGGAAGGTGCCATAAGGAAGGGAGTTGATATTTCGTACCCTCTTTCTCTCTCCCTCTCCCTTCGGGGAGGGAGAGAGAAAGAGGGAGTGCTACTGTCTCTCTCTTCCGCGGCCTAATGCCGCTCTGTCCCTTCGCCTTCGAGGACGGACAGTGCTACTGCCTCCCTCTCCCTCTGCCTTCAGGGAGGGACCGATGCTGCCCTACACGGTGATGGCGCGCTCGGCGATGTCCCAGAGGCGGGCGGCGTCGGCGTCGTTGCGCGCGGCGGGGCTTGGGGTGGCGCGGCGTAGTTTGTCGAAGTACTGGCCGCTGACGCCCTCGACGTCGGCGCCGACGGCCAGGCGGATGACGGGTTTGGCGCCCTTGGATGGGGAGGGGAGGACGACGCCTAGGACAGCGCGAATGGGGGCGGGCGTCGCGCGCCAGATGCCGGTGGCGATCGCGCCGGGGTGGACGGCATTGGTGGCGATGGCGGGTTCGCGGCGGGCGAGCTCGCGGGTGAAGAGGATCTGGGCGAGCTTGGATTGGGCGTAGGAGCGGAAGCCGCTGAATCCGTGCTCGTAGCCCAGGTCGTCCCAGTTGATCTGCGCGGTGGCGTGAGCCCCGGAACTCACGTTCACGACGCGCGGAGCCGGGGCGCGCTTGAGGGCGGGGCGGAGGAGCTCGGTGAGCAGGAAGCCACCGAGGAAGTTGGTCTCCCACGTGCGCTCGATTCCGTCGGGCGTGACCTCGCGGCGCGCGGTGGCGCAGCCGGCGTTGTTGATCAGGACATCGAGCGTCGAGTGTGTCGAGAGCCACTGGCGGGCGGCGTCGCGAATCGACGCCATCGAGGCCAGGTCGATCACGAGGAGCTCGGCGCTCTGGCCGCGAGCGCGAATGGCGTCGACTGCCGCCTGCCCCCGCACGGGGTCGCGGGCGCCGATCACCACGTGGGCACCGTCCTGGGCCAGGGCCTTGGCGGTCTCCAAGCCGATGCCGCCGCTCGCGCCGGTGATCAGGACGGTCTTCATGTTATGCCCTAGGCCACGGCGGGGCAGGTGCAGAACAGATTCCGGTCGCCGTAGGCCGCATCGATGCGCGCCACGGCGGGCCAGAACTTGTAGTCGCGCGTCCACGGCGCCGGAAACGCCGCGCGCTCGCGCGGGTACGGCCGGTCCCACACGTCGGCGGTCACCTGTCGCGCGGTATGGGGGGCGCGCTTGAGCACGTTGTCCTGGCGGTCGGCGAGCCCAAGCTCGATCTCGCGGATCTCCTCGCGGATCGCCAGCATCGCGTCGCAGAATCGATCGAGCTCGGCGCGCGATTCGCTTTCGGTTGGCTCGATCATGAGGGTCCCCGGGACCGGGAACGAGACGGTCGGCGCATGGAACCCATAGTCCATGAGGCGCTTGGCGATGTCCTCGACATCGATGCCCGCCGTCGTCTTGTAGGCCCGCGGATCGATGATGCACTCATGCGCGACGAGCCCCGAGGGTCCGGTGTACAGGAGCGGATAGGCGTCGGCCAGCCGGTTGGCGATGTAGTTGGCATTGAGGATGGCCACCTTGGTCGCCAGCGTCAACCCGTCGCCGCCCATCATGCGGATGTACATGTCGGAGATCGGCAGGATGCCGGCGCTGCCCCACTGGGCTGCCGAGATCGCGCCGACGTGCTCACCGGTCGATGCGGCCAGCGGGTCGGCCGGCAGGAACGGCGCGAGCTCGCGCGTGACGGCGATCGGGCCCATCCCGGGGCCGCCGCCTCCGTGCGGGATGCAGAACGTCTTGTGCAGGTTGACGTGACAGACGTCAGCGCCGATCTCGGCCGGGCGGACGAGACCGACCATGGCGTTCAGGTTGGCGCCATCGAGATAGACTTTGCCCCCCGCCGAGTGGACGAGTGCGCACGCGTCGCGCACGCCGGGCTCGAAGACGCCGTGCGTCGATGGATAGGTGACCATGAGCGCGGCCACCGACGATCGGTGGGTGGCGATGTGGGTCGCCAGATCGCCCAGGTCGATGTTGCCACAGGGATCGGTGCGTACGGGAATGACGCGGAGCCCGGCCATGACGGCGCTGGCGGCGTTGGTGCCGTGGGCCGACTGCGGGATCAGGCACACGTCGCGATGCCCTTCGCCACGGGCGGACTGCCAGCGGCGGATGGCCAGGAGACCGGCCAACTCACCCTGGGATCCAGCGTTGGGCTGGAGCGACACGGCGTCGAAGCCGGTGATCTCGGCCAGCGCGCGTCCGAGCCGGTCGGTCAGCGTGGCGTAGCCGTTCAACTGGTCTTCCGGCGCGTACGGATGAACGTCGGCGAGGGCGGGCCAGGTGATCGGCATGAGCTCGGCCGTCGCGTTCAGCTTCATCGTGCACGAGCCGAGGGGGATCATGGCGCTGGTCAGCGACAGGTCGCGCGAGGCCAGGCGGTTGAGATACCGGAGCATCGCGGTCTCGGAGCGATGCGTCTGAAAGACCGAGTGGGTGAGATAGGGGCTCGTGCGGCGCAGTGGGGCGTCGTAACCGGCATCGACGTGGGTGGGTACTGTCGTCGGCGGGTGACCGGCGCATACGGCGAGCAGGTCGTCGACGTCGGCGGCGCCGTGGGGCTCGGCGAGGGTGATGCCGATTGACGCGTCGCCGATCAGGCGGAGGTTCATGCCCCGGTCGTAGGCGCGCTCGAGGATCGCCGCCGCGCGGGCGCGGCCCACGTCGAGGCGGAGGGTGTCGAAGAACACGTCGTGCACCGGCGAGAAGCCGAGCTGGCGGAGGCCGTCGGCGAGCGTGGTCGTGAGGCGGTGGACGTGGCGGGCGATGCGGGCGAGGCCGTCGGGGCCGTGCCAGGCCGCGTACATCGCGGACATGACGGCCAGGAGGACCTGGGCCGTGCAGACGTTGCTCGTGGCTTTTTCGCGGCGGATGTGTTGTTCGCGCATCTGGAGCGCCATGCGAAAGGCCGGCTCGCCGTCGGCGTCGCGGGAGACGCCGATGATGCGGCCGGGGACGAGGCGCTTGTACGCGTCGCGAGTGGCGAAGTACGCCGCATGTGGGCCGCCCGCACCCATGGGGACGCCAAAGCGTTGGGTGGACCCGACGGCGACGTCGGCGCCCCATTCGCCGGGAGGCGTCAGCAGTGTGAGCGCCAGGGGATCGGCGGCCGCGATGAGGAGCGCGCCGGCGGCGTGCACCTGCTCGGCGAATGACCGGTAGTCTCGGACAGCGCCATCGGTGGTTGGGTATTGCACGAGGGCGCCGAACAGGCGGGACATGTCAGTTGGTGCATCACCAACGTCCAGTCGAATGCCGCGGGCGCGGGCGCGGGTGCCGACGACGGCGATCGTTTGCGGGTGACAGTGTTGGGACACGAAGAACGTGTCACGGCCCTCGTCGCCACAGGCGGCCAGCGCCAGGGCCATGGCTTCGGCGGCGGCGGTGGGTTCGTCGAGCAGGGATGCGTTGGCGACGGGGAGGCCGGTGAGATCGGCGATCATCGTCTGGAACGTGATCAAGGCCTCGAGACGCCCCTGCGCGATCTCAGCCTGGTACGGCGTGTACGCAGTGTACCAGGCAGGGTTTTCCAGAATGTTGCGCTGCAGGACCGGCGGGACGAGGCAAGGCGTGTAGCCCATGCCGATGAAGGACCGGTAGACGTTGTTGTCGTCGGCGAGGCGGCGCATCTCGACGAGCGCCTCGTGCTCGCCGAGGGCCGGTGCGAGGTCGAGGGGGCGGGCGGTGCGGAGGGCTGGCGGGACGGCCGCGTCGATCAGGGCATCGAGCGACGAGTAGCCAACGACCGATGCCATGGCACCGATCTCATCGTCCGACGGGCCGATGTGGCGCGCCGCGAAGGGGATCTGCATGGCGGGTGTCAGCGGTGCGTGTGTCGTGGAACGAATGGCGTCTTGACGACGGTGGCGGGAACGCGCGTGCCACGGACGTCCACCTGAATGGCGGTACCGGGCGTGGCAATGGCGCTGGGGAGATAGCAAGTGCCGATGGGCACGCCGAGCGTCGGGCTCATGGTGCCACTACACACCTGGCCCACCAACGTGTCATCGGCATAAATGCGATAGGTCGGACGCGGGATCGCTCTCTCGGTGACGCGGAATCCTACCAGTCGGCGGAGCGGACCGGTGGCGCGCTGGGCGAGCAGGGCTTCGCGGCCGATGAAGGACGGTTTGGTGAAGTCGACGACCCACTCGAGGCCGGCCTCGAGCGGGGTCGTGGTGGCATCGAGCTCGTGGCCATAGAGGGGCATGGCCATCTCGAGTCGCAGCGTGTCGCGCGCGCCGAGTCCGGCAGGCGTGACATCACCGGCTGACATGAGGGAGATCCAGAGCACGGTGGCTTCGTCGGCCGAGACGTAGAGTTCGAAGCCATCCTCGCCGGTGTAGCCGGTGCGCGAGATGAGGGCTGGGACGCCGGCGACGGCCGCTTCGGTGAAGTTGTAGTAGCGGAGCGTGTCGAGCGGGGCCGTCGTGTGTCGCGCCAGGACCTGGGCGGCGAGTGGGCCTTGGAGGGCGAGGAGGGCCAGGTCGTCGCTGTCGTCGTCGATGGTGCAGTCGAAGCGGTCGGCGTAGTGATACAGGTGGGCGAGGGCGGCGGCGCGGTTGGACGCGTTGACGACGAGCATCATCGCGTCGGCGCGGCGATAGACGAGACAGTCGTCGACGATGGTGCCCTCGGCTGAGAGGATCGTCGCGTAGCGCGCCTGGCCTGGTTTCAAGCGGCTGGCCGGGGCTGTCGTCACGGTATCGACGAACTGCACGGCCTCGGGTCCACGGACGACGAGCTCGCCCATGTGGCTGACGTCGAATAACCCGCAGCGGGTGCGGACGGCGGTGTGCTCCGCAGTGGTGCCGCCCGGGTAGTGAAGCGGCATCAGGTATCCGGCGAACGGCACCATCTTGGCGCCGAGAGCGATGTGCGTGTCGTGGAGCGGGGTGGTGACGAGCGCGGGCGTCTGGATTGTCATGTATGAAGCAACCGCGGATTTTGCCCGCGGCTCAACGATCGAGGATGCCTATTAAACGATAGGCTGTACAGATATAACGCCAAGAAACTACATGGCGTGCAGGGCTCTCGTCAACGCGTCAAAACGCACACGTCGGGGGCGCGGCGGTGCTCCCACCCGGCGCGCTCGAGGAGCGGGACGTCATCGACGTCAACTGCATATCCGATACAGAGATACGCGATGAACGCCCAGTCGGGCGGGACGTCGAGCGTCTGTCGGAGGCGGGCCGGGTCGAGGATCGAAATCCACCCGACGCCGATACCGTCGGCGCGGGCGGCGAGCCAGAGGGTATGGACCGCGAGGACGGCCGAATATTCGATCATTTCGGGCATCGTGCGGCGGCCAAGGCCGTGGCCTTGTTCGGTCTGTTTATCGGCGAAGACGGCGAGGTGGACGGGCGCTTCGACGAGGCCGGCGAGTTTGAGGCGGGCGTAGCAGGCCGCGCGATCGATGGGTTGGGCGGCGAGCGCGTCGGCGTTGCACGTCTCGAAATTGGCGCGGACGGCGGCGCGGCGGGCCGGGTCGTCGACGGTGACGAAGCGCCAGGGTTGGCTGAGGCCGACGGACGGGGCGAGGCAGGCTTCCGCGATCAGGCCGGCGAGGGTGCCGGGGGGGAGGGGATCGGGGCGGAAGTGCCGGACGTCGCGGCGCCAGACGAGGAGCTCGTGGAGCGCGCTCCGAAAAGTCGCGTCGAACGTGGGAACGGTTGGTTGGCTCTCGGACGTCACTCCGCAGTGTGATCGGCGTTCGCGGGGATGGCAAGCGCAACGAGCGGCGCTGGCAAACGCGCTGCGGCCTCGTGTGGTAATTAATGATGGGCCCGCGCGATGGCGATGCGCGGGTACACACCTCACGTCCCGGCACAGTGGAGTGCCATTCTCATGACGCGTTTCACATTCTCTCGTATGCCCGCCGTGTTGACGGCCGGCTTGCTCGTCAATGCTGTTGTCGTTGGTCTCTGTGTGGCCCAGGGACCGCCGGCGCCGTCCGATCGGCCGATGCGCGGCGAGGCGATGGAGCGGGGGCCGATGCGGCATCGGATGCACGGGGAGGGCGATGGGGTCGCGCTGCTACTCGACAAGCAGATCGCGCTGCAGCTGACGGCGGCGCAGGTGAATCAGCTCATCACGATCCATCAGCAGGAGCGGCAGCAGGCGCGTCCCCTCATCGCGCGGTTGGAGGGGCTCATGCCGAAGGATCGTGATGGGTGGCGAAACATGACCGCGGCGCAGCGTGATAGCCTCGGGTCGATCCATGAGGCGTTGCGGGAGATTCAGTGGCGGCAGGTGAGTGCGGCGTCGGCCGTGCTGAGCGATGATCAGAAGCGTATCGCGGCGCAGTTGATGGACGGGGGTGGGCGGAAGGGTTGGAAGAAGGACATGAAGGACGGGAAGCGGGACGGCGCGCCAAACGATCACTAGCAGAGTGCTGAAAATCAGCACCTGCTAGTGCTTGGTGGAGGACCCCGGATCGGGCTCGACGTACGGCCCCACGCGGGAAGTCGCGCGTGTGTAATCGATTAGGCTGTTACGTCGTCCCGGCCTAACGGATGCCTCGTGGATGCGTCATACGCATGGGCACAGTTTGGTCCACCAACCGAGGGGTACCATGAAATCAGGTCCGAGTCTGGCGCTGGCCGCGCTCCTCATGGGAGCGGCGGCCTGTGCGCCGCCGCCGCCGCCCGCGCGCGTCGTCGTATATGAGCAGCCGGTGCCACCGCCGCCGGTGCGGGAAGTCATCGTCGCCCAGCCGGGTCCCGAGTTTGTCTGGATTCGCGGGCATCATCGGTGGGATGAGCGCAACCATGCCTATATATGGGTGCCTGGGCATTGGCAGGCGCCGCCGTCGGGATACCACGTGTGGCGTGAAGGGCATTGGGAGCACCACGAGCACGCCTACGTCTGGGTCGAAGGGCACTGGTCCTGATCGGGTCGATCAGGGCGGCGGGGGTGGTGGTTTGATCGTGAGTGGCAGGCCTGCCACCATGAGCGACACCACGTCCGCCGCCGCGGCGATCTGGCGGTTGACGGCGCCGAGTGCGTCGCGGTAGGCGCGGCCGAGTGGGGTGTCGGGGACGAGGCCCAAGCCGACTTCGTTGCTGATCACGATCCAGTGTGCGCGGCCGCGCGCGTAGACGTCGAGGAGCGGCGGCACGGCGGCCACGGGGTCGATCGGTGTCGGCTGGGCCAGCATGAGATTGCTGACCCAGAGGGTCAGGCAGTCGATGATGATCACATCGTAGCCATCGGCTCGGGAGTGGAGCGCCGCGACCAGGGCGCGGGGTTCCTCGAGCGTGTCCCAGGTGAGTGGGCGTTCTGCTTTGTGGGCGACGATGCGCGCGGCCATCTCGTCGTCGTGTGCTTCGCCGGTCGCGACGAAGAGCACGCGCGGTGCATCGTTGGCGAGGGCCAGGGCGCGCGAGCTTTTGCCGGATCGTGCGCCGCCCAGGAGGAACGTCAGCATGCGAGCCATTGGCGAATCGTGGCGAGGTCGAGATGTGCGCGGACGACGTCCGCGAGCGCGTCGAACGGCGCGTCGGGGTCTGCGGGCGCATGGTGGGGGAGGGTCAGGCCCTTCCACGAGGCGATCTCGGTGAGTACGGCGCGGCGGAAGTCATCGGCGTCGAAGAGGCCGTGGAAGTAGCAGCCCATCGTGCGGCCGGTGGCGTCGAGGGTGAATGGGTCGGCGGGGGTCATGCCCATGTGGATCTCATATCCGTGCACTGTCGTGTCGGCGGCGCGGGCCAGGAGACCGGGCTTGGCGGCGACGCGTTGCGTGATCGGGCTGGTGCGTTTGTCGCGGGCGAACGTCGTGGTCACGGGCAAGATGCCGAGGCCGGGTGCGGAGGCGACGTCGGATTCGACGGCATAGGGGTCGTCGATGCGGAGGCCCAGCATCTGGAAGCCGCCGCAGATGCCTATGATGGCGGCGCCGGCGTCGCGGCGGGCGAGGATGGCCGCGTCGAGTGCGCGGGCGCGGAGCCAGGCAAGATCAGCGGCGGTGGTTTTCGTGCCTGGGAGGACGATGAGATCGGGAGCGCCCAGGTCGGCGGCGTGTTCGATCCAGCGGACGCGGACGCCAGGTTCGCGGCGGAGGGGGTCCAGGTCGTCGAAGTTCGACAGGTGGGGGTAGCGCACCACAGCTACATCAACGACAACATCGACGACACGATCAACCGCACTATTGGGAATGCCGAGTGCGTCTTCTTCGGGCAACCCGATGTCCGTCAGGTAGGGGAGGACGCCGAGCGTGGGGATGCCGGTGTTCTCGGCGAGGGTCTCGAAGCCCGAGCCCAGAATCGTTGGGTCCCCACGAAACTTGTTGATGACGAAGCCGCGGATGAGGGCGCGCTCCTCGGGCGGGAGGAGCATGGCCGTCCCATAGAGCGCGGCGAACACGCCGCCGCGTTCGATGTCGCCCACGAGGAGCACCGGCGCGTTCGCATAGCGGGCCACGCGCATGTTCACGATCTCGTGGCGCGAGAGGTTGATCTCGGCGGGACTGCCGGCGCCTTCGATCACCACGATGTCATATGCGGCGCGGAGGCGGTCGAGACTTTCCGTGACGATGGGCCAGAGTGACGCCGTGCGTGTGTAGTAGTCGGCGGCGCGGTCCGTGGTGGTCGCGCGGCCGCGGACGATGATCTGCGAGCGGTGGTCGTCAGTCGGCTTGAGCAGGATCGGGTTCATGTCGACCGATGGGATGGCGCGGGCCGCGCGGGCCTGCGTGTACTGCGCGCGGCCGATCTCGCCGCCATCTGGCGTCACGGCCGCGTTGAGCGACATGTTCTGCGCCTTGAAGGGCGCGACGCGGTAGCCGTCTTGCGCGAAAATGCGACAGAGCGCGGTGACGAGCGTCGACTTGCCCGCGTGGGACGCGGTGCCCTGGACCATCAGTGTTGGCATGGCGTGCAGGGTACTGGATGCTTGCACGGGTCGCTAGCGGCCAGTAGCTTCTCCGCTCACAATTGATGGACAACACGCGAATGGGACCCCCGGAAGACCGGTGTAATACCGGCGCGGCCCCGCCACTGTAACGGGCACAGGCAGTACGCGCGCTCATCCATGCCACTGACGGCATTTGCCGTTGGGAAGGCGAGCGACGCGGCCCGAAGCCAGGAGACGAGTTCCGTTCGCACCCGCAGGACAAACCCTCGTAGGGAGGGGCGCGGGCGAGCGTGCAACAGGATTGCCCGAGTGTCGCTCGTGGCATCGGCTGCGCCCGTCTTCGCTCCCTCGCCGGGGAAAGGAGACGGGCGATGTGGTATTCAGGGGTGCGCGCGTGGCGGCTCGCGGGAGTCGTCGCCGTTGTCAGCCTCATCGGTGGCGCGTGTCGTGACGAACGTGGCACGGCGACGAGCTCGGGCGCGAACATCACGGTCGTCGACGGTGATGGGGATACGGTGCGGCTGGCCGCGCCGGCGCGGCGGGTGATCTCGCTCGTGCCGAGCGCGACGGATCTCATCGTGGCGCTCGGTAGCAAGCCGCTGCTCGTCGGGCGGACGCGGTACGATCGGGACAGCGCGCTCGCCAGCATCGCATCGGTGGGCGGAGGGCTCGATCCCGATCTCGAGCGCGTCGCGGCGCTCAAGCCTGATCTCGTCATCACGTGGTGGCCGAGCAAGTCGTCAGAGCTGCGCGACCGGCTGCGGGCCCAAGGGATTGCGGTGTACGCGGCGCCAACGCGGGACACGGCGGCATTCTTTGCCGTCGATGCCGCGCTCGGCGCGCTGCTCGGGCGCGACAGCGCGGCCACGGCGCTCGCGACGGCGATCCGCGACACGTTGCGCGCCGTGCACCAGGCCGTCGCGGCGCGGCCAACGCCATCGGTGCTCTATCTGATCTGGGGTGATCCGCCGATGACGGTGGGGCCGCACACGTTTGTGGGCGAGCTCATTGGTGTGGCCGGTGGACGCGACTTGTTTGACGATGCGACGACGGATTGGCCGCGGGTCTCCATGGAGGCGATTGTCCAGCGCGCGCCCCAAGTCATCGTTGTCGCGGAGGGCGAGGACGCCCAGCGGGGGGCGGAGCGGATGAGGGACACGCCGGGGTGGCGGTCGCTCGCCGCGGTGCGCGCGGGTCGCGCGGTGTCGGTGCCCGCTGATCTCATGGAACGGCCAGGGCCGGGGCTTGGCCGCGCCGCGCGGATTCTGGCGCAGGCGATCCATCCAGAACTGCAAGGAAGAAAAGTTCTGTTGCAACAACCACTGCAACAACCACAATGAAAGCGGGTCGCGCGAGCGGGATGATCGCGCTCGCGGTGCTGTTCGTGATCGCGTGCACAATCAGCATCCGCGCGGGATCGGTGTCGCTTGGCCTCGGTGCCGTGTGGGATGCGCTGCTCGGCCGCGGCGATCCGACGACGGTGACCATTGTCCGTGATCTGCGACTGCCGCGGGCCGCGGCGGCCGCGCTCGTCGGCGCCGCGCTGGCCACGAGTGGGGCGGCGTTTCAGGCGTTGCTCCGGAATCCGTTGGCCGAGCCGTACGTGCTGGGGATCTCGGGCGGCGCCGCGCTTGGCGCTGTGGCGGCGATCGTGCTGGGGCTGCTGTTGCCCGTGCCTGGCGCCGTGTCAGTCGCGGCATTCCTCGGCGCCGTGATCACGATCGCCCTCGTGCTGCGCATCGCTCTGGGCGTCGGGCCGACGCTCGACACGCGCGTGTTGCTGCTGAGCGGTGTCGTCGTGGGTGCGTTCGCAAACGCCGGGATCTTTCTCATGTTGTCGGTCGCCGACGTGAACAGCTACCGGTCGGCCACCGCGTGGATGATGGGCAGTCTGTCGGGCACGACCTGGGGCGGGGACGTCGCGTTGGCGGTGCAACTCGTGCCCGGACTCGCGGTGTTGCTGCTCCTCGCGCGCCCGCTCAACGCGATGGCGATCGGCGAGGAGACGGCCGCCTACCTCGGCGTGTCGGTCGAGCGCACGAAGTGGCTGGCCTACGGCGCGGCCTCGCTGCTTGCCGCAGCCAGTGTGGCGACGGCGGGGGTCGTCGGATTCGTCGGGTTGATCATTCCGCATGCGGTTCGCCTCATGTGGGGGAGCGACTACCGGGTCGTGATCCCCGCGTCGGCGTTGCTTGGCGCGACGTTCCTGTTGCTGACCGATGTGGCGGCCCGCACGCTGGCCGCGCCGTCCGAGCTGCCGCTGGGCGCGGTGACCGCGGTGATCGGCGTGCCGGTGTTTGTGGCACTCCTCCGGCGGAAAGCATGAGCGCGGCCTGGTCGTGCGTGGGCGTCACCCTGCGATATCCGCGGTCCTCGCGGCCGGCGCTCGATGGTGTCACGCTCGAGATCGCGGCCGGTGGATGCACGGCGATCCTCGGGCCCAACGGGTCGGGCAAGTCGACGTTGCTGCGCGTGCTCCTGGGAACGGTGAAAGCGACAGGATCGGTGACCTGCTTTGATCGGCCGATCGGCGAGTGGACGCGCGGCGAGATGGCGCGGCGGGTGGGAGTGGTGCCGCAGGGCGAGGTCGAGGCATTTCCGATGACGGCGCGCGCGCTGGTGGCCATGGGGCGGTATCCGTACCTCGGTCCGTGGCGGGCCGAGGGGCCGGCCGATGTCGCGGCGATTGACGCGGCGATGGCGCGGTGCGACGTCACGCAGTTCGCAGACCGGTCGGTCGACACGTTGTCCGGAGGCGAGCGGCAGCGCGTGCGCATCGCGCGGGCGCTGGCGCAGGAGCCGACGGCGCTCGCGCTGGATGAGCCGACGACGTCGCTCGATCTCAAGCATGAGATGGCGATCGCCGGGCTGTTGCGGACGCTCGCCGATAGCGGGACGACCGTATTGCTCGTCACGCACAACCTTAGTATCGCGGCGCGGTATGCGGATCGGGTAATCCTGCTCGACGACGGACGGATGGCCGCTGCTGGGCCAACGGCGGACGTGCTGACGGCGTCGCGGGTCGAGCAGGTGTTTGGGTGGCCCGTCGATCTCGTGCGCACGGCGCGTGGTGGGACGGCGGTTGTGCCGGTCACGCCGTGAGGTGGGTGGTGGTTGTCATGTTGGTGCTCGCGCCGTGGATCGCCA
>DATMNB010000100.1:0-6015 GCA_035569435.1 Gemmatimonadaceae bacterium | reverse complement strand
TGTCGATCATGGAAGTGCTGCCTGAGGACGAGATCATGCTGATCACCAAGCATGGGGTGATCATCAGGTCGTCGGTGGCACAGGTCCGGGTCACAGGGCGTATCGCACAAGGCGTCAAGCTCGTCCAACTCGACGAAGGGGATCTGGTGACCGCGGTTGCCCGGGTGGTCCCGGATGACGGGGTCGCGGAAGTCGAGGCGGGCGCGGCAGCGGACGGGGGCGGGACTCCGGACGAGGCCGGGGACGAGGAAGACGACGACGCCTAGTCGCGCCGGGACTGGCCGGCGACAGGTGTTTTCGGCGCAGTCCACAGATGGCGCATTTCGAAGTGGTTGGTGTGTAATGAGTTGGCGCACTCTGTGCTGCCAACGGCCGACCGGCAGGGCACCTGTCGAGTGCCGGGGGTATTAGACGAGGCCGCCTACTGCTTTACGCTGGGTTAAGCGACTCTTAACTTCGCGGTCTCCGCTCTCCCCCCTACGGAGTTTTTCTGGCGTGAGCGTCCTCGATGTGGGTGCGCCGCGGGATGACGCTCCCGATGCGGTAGCAATCACCGGCCACGAGTGGCCTGTCAACGACCCGGTCCGGCGCGAGGCGCCGGGGTGGGAAGTCGACGGGACCGACGCCGTGCGCCACGCGCTGCTCTGGCAGCGCTGGGTGCGCTTTGGGGCGGCGGGGCTGGTGCTGGCCGTGGCTGTCCTCGCGCACTTTGGCATTGTCGCGGGCAGCACGGGCGTGGGCGGTGGGGCCGAGGGGTTGCCGTTGGCGGCGGTGGGGCTCTGCTATGCCGGGTGGACCCTGCTCATCGCGTGGTTCGTGCGCGCGGCGTCGGCCGACTCGCTGCCGCCCGGGCTACCGGCGGTCGTGCTGGCCGGCGATCTGGCGGCGATTGTCGGCGCGGTGGTCCTGAGCTCGCCACCCGCGGACTTTGACCGCATGCTGTTGCTCGGCCTGTTTGCCGTGCAGCTCACGATCTTCTCGGTCGGGCGCCGGCTGGCCGCCTTTGGATACGGCTTCATTGCGCTGGCGTATGCCTCGGCTGAGCTGCTGTTCCCGTCGTACATCGCTGGGGATCCGCGGCCGCCGACGACGGTTGTCCTGGAGGCCGCCACGTTCCTGTTTGCCGGGGGCGTGCTGCTCTATGCCTTTGGCGACGTGCGGGAGCGGCTCAACGCCATCCGGCGGTTCTGCCGCGAGGTCGAGGTCGGCGAGTTGGCGGGGACGCTCGAGCCGATCGTCGAGCGCCGGACCGACGATCTGACGCTCCTGGCGCGCAGCATCGACGACATGCGCGGGCGGCTGATCGAGATGATCGGCACGGATCCCCTGACGGAATGCCTCAATCGCCGCGCGTTTGAGACCCGGCTCACGCGCGAGTGGCGGCAGGCCGCGCGGCGGGGCACGCCGCTGGCGGTGCTGGCGATCGATATCGATCGGTTCAAGCCGATCAACGATGGGTATGGGCATCCGTTTGGCGACAGCGTCCTCCAGACCGTTGCCCGTATTCTCAAGGCGACGGTGCGCGAGACGGACGTGGTCGCGCGCCCCGGTGGGGACGAGTTTGTCCTCATTCTGCCGGACACCGGGTGGCAGGGCGCGACGACGTTTGCCGAGCGCCTGCGGGCGAACGTCGACGATCACCGTTTTGGCGGTGAGCGCGCGGCGCTGGAGGTGACGATCTCGGTCGGGGTGGCCGTCATGCGTGGTAGTGAGTCGAGCACGCCCGAGGCGGTGCGGTTGGGGCGGATGGGGCCGACCGAGCTGCTCGAGGAGGCCGACCGCAGTCTCTACCGCGCGAAATCGGCGGGGCGGAATCGGATCAGCGCGTGATCTTGGCGAACACGCGCATCCTCGTCGCCGACGACGATCCGGCCGTCCTCCAGACCATGGCCTGGGTGCTCAAGGAGCAAGGCTACGACGTGAGCGCCGCGCATGGCGGGCTGGCGCTGTTGGAGCGGTTGGAGCACGATGCGCCGCCCGACCTGTTGTTGCTCGACGTGACGCTGCCCGGCGCCGACAACTATCAGACGCTGGAACGGATCAAGTCGGACGACCGGTGGCGCGACCTGCCGATCCTCATGGTGTCGGCGCTCCCACCCGAGGAAGCGGCGGTGCGGACGCTGGGATTGGGCGCGGCGGATTTTGTGCGCAAACCGTTTCGCGTGCGCGAGCTCCTAGCGCGCATCCAGGCGCAGCTGCGCGTGCGGGCGGCGCTCCGCTCGGCGCGCGAGGCGCTCCGGACCACCGAGCAGGAGCTGCGGCGTGCGCGCGAGGAAGCCGAGAGCCGGCGCAAGCTGGTCGACATCCTGCATGAGGTCACGGGCGATCTCTCGTCGGATGAGATCTATCACATCCTGGCGCGGCGTGTGGCGCGGGCGCTCGCGCTCTCGCACTGCTCGGTGATCCTCGCCCGACCCGGCGACCGCGTGGGGATCGTGGCCACGGCGTACGAGAACCCCGCGTTGCGCAACCTGGAGATCGAGCTCGATCGCTACCCGGAGATCCGCGCGGCGCTCGACAGCGGGCGGGCGGTGTTGATCGAGGATCTCTTGACGAGCGCCCTGTACACGCAGGTGCGCGAGCACTGGATCGAGAGCGGGATCCGGGTGGCGATCCGGTCGGTGATCGCGCTGCCGTTCAGCCTGGACCGGACGCAGGCCGGGGTGTTCTTTCTGCGCCGGACGGGGGACGAGCCGCCGCTCACGCAGGAAGACGTGGAGTTCGCCGACACGGTGATCAAGGCGGCGGTGGCGACGATCCAGCGCGCGCAGGTCATCGAGATGACCAAGGCCGACAACGCGCGGCTGGAGGCGTTGGCGCACACGGATCCGCTGACGCAGGTGCTGAATCGCCGGGCCCTGACGCTCCGGCTGACGTCGGAGCTGGACCGTGCCCGGCGATACAGCTCCGTGGTGACACTGCTCATGATCGATCTGGATCACTTCAAGCGAATCAACGACACGTACGGGCACCTGACGGGGGACGACGCGCTGCGGGAGGTCGCGTTGTTGCTGCAGCACGCGGTCAGAAGCGTGGACGTCGTGGCGCGGTATGGCGGGGAAGAGTTTGTCATCGTCCTCCCGGAGACCGCGGAGGGTGGAGCGGTGGCGTTCGCCGAACGCATTCGGGAGCGGATCGAGCAGCAGCCGTTCGCGGTGATCGGCGCTGAGGGGTCGAGCGGGGGGCTCCGTTTGACGGCGAGCATCGGGGTCGCGACGTTTCCATCGGTGCGGGTGGATACGGCGGAAGACCTCTTTGCGCAGGCGGATGCCGCGTTGTACCGGGCGAAAGCCGACGGGCGGAACTGCGTGCGGACCTGATCGGCGGCCAGGGTACACGCTTATGTCTCTTCGGTGCCCGACGTGTGGGACGACCTACGCTGACAGTGCGCGGTACTGTACGCGCGATGGGATGCGATTGCTGGCGGCCGCGGAAGTCGCCACGCCCGCGCCAGAGGCGTCGTCGCCCAGCGGGGCCGAGCTGGCGAGTCTCTCGGGGACGGTGCTCGACGGGCGGTATACGATCCAACGGAAGATCGGCGAAGGGGGCATGTCGTACGTCTACGATGCCATCGACGCGGTCACGGGGGAGCAGCGGGCGATCAAGGTGTTGTCGAAGGCGTTGTCGACCGACGCCAAGGCGATGGCGCGGCTCAAGCGCGAAGCCGAGGTCGGGCAGCGGCTCGTGCATCCCAACGTGTGCCACATCGAGCGCCTGGGGGAGACGGCGGCGGGGGTCGTCTACGTGGTGATGCCGTTCGTCGACGGGGAGGTGCTGGCCGACCGGACGTTCCGGATGGGGTACCTGCCGTTGGAGCAGGTGATTCCGTTTGTGACGCAGATCGCGGACGGGTTGCACGTGGCGCACGAGCTGGGCATCGTCCACCGTGACCTCAAGCCGGAGAATATCATTATCAGCCGGCGGTCGGACGGGAGCGAGTACGCGGTGGTGATGGATTTCGGGTTGGCCAAGGAGCGGCGGTCCAGCACTGAGCTGGAGAAGCTCACGGCGACGGGGATCGTGCTGGGGACGCCCGAGTTCATGAGTCCCGAGCAATTGCGCGGGAAGCCCCTGGATGGGCGGTCCGACGTGTATTCTCTAGCACTGATGACGTTTGAGATGCTGACCGGGAAGCTCCCCTTCGACGGGTCGTCGCAGCAGGAGCTCATGATCGCGCGGTTGCGGAGTGATCCTATCCCGCTCAGGAAGGTGCGGCCAGAACTCAAGTATCCGACCGCGGTGGAGCGCGTGCTGCTCAAGGGGTTGGCGCGTGACCCGGAGCAGCGATACAGCTCGGCGCCCGCGTTTGCGGCGGCGTTGGCGGCCTCGCCGGAGTCGACGCAGTCGCGGATCTCGAGGTTGTTTGGGAGGGGGAATGCGTAGGTCGATGTTAGCGCTCTTGCTGGTGGTGCCGGGGTTGGCCGCGGCTCAGTCTGTCACGGACGCGAAGGCTGGGGCCAAGACGACGGGGACCGGTGCCGACAACGGCGCGTCAGGGCAACCGGCGCAATCGGCCAGGACGTCGGGGGCAGGGGCATCGGGAACGGGGGCGTCGAAGCCCGCCGCGTCGGCAGCGGGGGCATCGAGCTCGGGCGCGACGAAGCCCGGGGGAGGGATGCCGAGGCTGGCAGCGCCGCCGACGTTGTCTGGGGCGTTTGGGATCGTCGTCGATAGCATTCACGGCGGCCCACTCCCCGGTGCGGTGGTGACGATCTCCGGGACCGACCGACAGGGGATCGCCGATTCGACGGGCAAGTTCCGCATCGATAGCATCCCGCCCGGCACATATCAGATCGCGCTGTTTCACCCGCTGCTCGACAGCCTGGGATTGGCGATCGGCACCAACCCGGTCGAATTCCCCGCGGGGCGCTACACCATCATCGCGATCGGCACGCCGTCACCGGCGACGCTGGTGGCGAGCTTCTGCCCGCCGGAGAAGCGGATCACGGGCAACGGCATTCTCATTGGCCGCGTCGAGGACGCCGACACGGACGAGCCGGTGCCTGGCGCCAAGGTGTCGTTCATCTGGTCGCAGCTCGAGGCGGGCAAGGATATCGGCGTCCGGCACATCCCGCGAATCCGCGAGGCAACGGTCGACGAGACCGGTGCGTACCACATCTGCGGGATCCCCGACCGGGTGCAGGGGACGGCTCGGGCGACAACGGCGACGTTCACGACAGCGGATTTGCCGATGGATTTTTCGCAACAGCAGGTACAGATCGTCACCTTCCACGTCTCGAAGCCCGACACCGTGACACCGCCGCCGGTCGCGGTCGCCCCCGCCGACACGACGAAAGGCAAGACGCGGACGCCCGCGACGGGGCCTGCCCCCAAGCGGGCCGTCGCACTTCGGACGGGCCATGCGACGCTGACCGGTGTCGTTTACAACGTCGCGGGCCGCGGGATTCCGGATGCCGACGTGACGGTGTTCGGCGCGGCCTCCACGACGACGACCGATTCGACGGGCCACTTCACGTTGCGCAATTTGCCGTCAGGGACGCAGACCCTGGTCGTCAAACGTCTTTCCTATGGCGAGACGGACAAGCCGGTCGAGATCTCGGCGACCAAGCCGGCCAGCGTGATCGTCAAGCTCGACCAAGCGGCGCCGACGCTGGCGAAGATCACCGTGACCGCCAAGTGGGAGCAGGAGCTCAAGAAGATCGGGTTCACGGATCGCAAGAAATCCGGGCTCGGGAAATATCAGACGCGCGAGGAGATCGAGGCCAAGCTCCCGCAGAACATCACCGATGTCTTCCAGACGACGCCCGGACTCACGGTTGACTACAGCGGGCGCGAGCCGGTCCTCAGGAGCTCGCGCTCGTCCAGCGGCGGGTGCGTGAACTACATGGTCGACGGCGTCCCATACAAAGAACAGTCGCCCGGCGACATCAACGACTATATGCGCCCCACCGAGATCGAAGCGACCGAGGTGTACAACTCCGAGGAAACGCCGGGTGAGTTTCAGTCGGCGGGGTCGACGAGTTGCACGACTATCCTCATCTGGACCAAGACGCG
>DATMNB010000099.1:0-8504 GCA_035569435.1 Gemmatimonadaceae bacterium | reverse complement strand
GCGTTGATCACGCGAGATGTCGGGACCCGATTCATCGTCCGCGCCTATCCGACGGATGCGCGTCGCGAGGTGACCGTGGCCGATGGCGCAGTGACCGTCACCCTGCGCGGCGCCCCGGTGCTGCTGCACCGCGCGGAGCGTGCACGCGCCGACTCCACCGGGAGTCTCGTCCGCGACACGGGCGTCGACACCGCGACGGCGTTGGCCTGGACTGGCGGGCGCCTGGTGTTCGTATCGGCGCCCATGCGAGAGGTCGTGCCGCAGCTGGCGCGCTGGTATGGCATCGATGTGCGACTCGGCGACTCGGCGTTGGCCGAGCGCCGGCTCTCGGCGTCGTTCACGCGCGAGCCGGTGGCGAGTGTGCTCATGTCGGTGGCAGCGGCTGTCGATGCGCGCGTCGAGCGCACAGACGATGGCCGGATGACGGTCTTCCGCTCGGCGCCGTGAGCAGGATCGCGCGTGCACTTACAGGTCGTGCGCATGACGCACGAGGGAGGGCGGGTATGGTCGCACGGAGTCGTCTGATGCTCGCCGGACTCGGATGCGCGGCGTTGCTCACCGCGGTCGGGCCCCACGTCTCGGCACAAACGCTGGCCGACGGCAGTCGCACGCTCGCCGACCACACGCCGCGGTTCATCTCCGAGCCGCTCCGCGGTGGGGCGATCCGGTATGACATGAGCGGCGCCGTCGTCCTCCGGCACCGCATCACGATCGATCTGTCGTCCGTCGCGCTCGCCGATGCCCTGAACGCGGTCGCCACACTGGGCGCGTTCGAGGTGAGCTACAGCCCGGACCTCATCCCGCCGGGCAAGCTGGTCTCGCTGCACGCGCAAGGGATCACCGTGGCCGGCGCGCTCTCCGAGCTCTTGCTCGACAGCGGGGTCGACGTCCAACTCTCGCCGACGGGTCACGCGACGTTGATCCGCCGCTACACCGGCGACGTCACGCCGCTCCACCCCAAGACCACGGTGTCACGTCAGAACCGGGTCATCCAGGGCCACGTCACCGATCTCAAGAGCGGACACGGGCTGGGCGATGTGCAGATCCAAATCAAAGGCACGGCGCTCGGCACACACAGTCTGGCCGACGGCGCGTTCACGATCTCGCTCGCGCCAGGCGCCGCGACACTGGTGTTTCGCCGGATCGGCTACCAACAGATCGAGCGGCTCGTGCCGCCAGAAGAGAACACGATCGCCATCGCGATGGTCGAGGACGTGCTCAAGCTGGACCAGACGGTCATCACCGGCGTGGCGACCGGCGTGAGCAAGCGTAACCTGGCCAACGACGTCGGGACGGTGTCGGCCGAGCAGTTGACGGAAGTCCAATCGCAGACGGTGGAGCAGGCGTTGCAGGGCAAGATCGCCGGCGCCGACATCGCCGCCAACTCGGGCGCGCCCGGCGGCGGGATGCAGGTACGGTTACGCGGCACGTCGTCGATCATCGGCGTCTCCGACCCGCTGTACGTCATGGATGGCGTCATCATCAGTAATGCGGCGATCTCGCCGGGGACCAATGCCATCACCAAGGCTGCCGGCGGCGGACAGGTCTCGTCCAACGAAGACAACGCCACCAACCGGATCGCCGACCTCGATCCCAACGATATCGAAAACATCGAGGTCTTGAAGGGCGCGTCGGCCGCGGCCATCTACGGGTCGAAGGCCGCGAACGGCGTGGTGGTCATCACGACCAAGCGGGGTCATTCCGGCTCGCCGAAAATCGACATGGCGCAGCTGTTTGGCTTCAGCTCCCTCTCCAAGGAGCTCGGCTCCCGGACGTTTAGGGATTCGGCGTCCGCCGTAGGCGCGTTCGGGCAAGGCGCAGCGCCCTATTTCGCGCACGGGATGGTCCCTCGCACGTTCAATCACGACGAGGAGCTGGCCGGACACGAACCCCTCTCGTTTCAGACGCGAGCGTCGGTCGGCGGCGGTACTGACCAGACGCAGTACTACGCCTCGGGGCTCAACGAGCACGACGGCGGAATCATCACGAACACGTACTTTGACAAGCAGTCGGCGAACATCAAGCTCGATCAGCAGTTCCCGCTGTTCTCGTACGAGATCGGGTCGCACTTCTCGCACTCGGCGTCCGGGCGCGGGTTGACCAATAATGACAACATCACGGCGACGTTCTACGCCGCGATGCCGTTCATCCCCAACTTCCTCGATCTCCGGCAGCTGCCCAACGGGACGTATCCGGTCAATCCGTTTGGAACGAGTAACCCGCTCCAGACCGCCGCCCTGCTGCACAATGACGAAAACACCTACCGGTACATCGGGTCGGCCGACGCCACGTTGAACATCCTGAACACCGAGCAACAGCGGCTCAAGCTCGTCGCCGTGGGTGGCCTCGACGTGTTTTCCCAACAGAATCACCTGTACTCACCGCCGGAGCTGCAGTTCGAGCAGGCGTTTGGGACCAATGGCACGAGCGTGTTGACCAACACCGTGAACCTGTTCACCAACATCAATCTCGCCCTGGTGCACGTGTTCACACCGCGCGGCGGCGCCTTCACGGCGACCACGACGCTCGGTGGACAGCAGGAGACGCGCAACGAGAACCTGAATACCGGTCTCGGCCAGCACCTGAGCGGCGACCTGTCCAACATCGACAAGGGCACGACCTCGCAACTGTTCGAGCAGCGGACCAACATCGTCGATAAAGGGCTCTTCGCCCAGGAAGAGTTTCTCACGCTGAACGATCGGTTGCTCCTCACCGCCGGCGTCCGTGCCGACCAGAGCAGCAATAACGCGCACGTCAACACCCTGTACGTGTATCCCAAGGGCTCGGCGTCCTATCGCATTCCACTGAACTCCACGATCCTCCCCGAGCTCAAGGTACGGGCCGCGGTCGGCGAGTCCGGGAACGAGCCGCAGTACGGCTTCAAGTTCGGCGAGCTCAACTCGTACAATTACGGCGGGCTCCCCCTCTACCAGATCGGTGGGCAGATCGCCTCGCCCGATCTCAAGCCGGAGCGCGAGCTCGAGGTCGAGGGCGGCGTCGACCTCACCCTCTTCAAGGGCAGGGCCACGCTCGGCATTACGGGCTATCAAAAGCGGATCACGGATCTGCTCCTCCAGCGCGTCCTGCCCGGATCGTTTGGCGACACGATCGAGATCCTGAACGGTGGCACGCTGCGGACGCGCGGCATCGAGGTCGAAGCCTCGGTCGTGGCGCTGCAAGGGCGCCACGTGCAGTGGACGATCGACGCCAACTTTGCCAAGGACGCCAGCCTCGTGACGTCGCTGCCGGTGGCGCCGTTCTCGCCGGCGGGGTTCCCGGTAACGTTTGGCGCCTTTGAGATCCAGCAGGGCAAGTCGCCGACCCAGATCATCGGCAACATCACGCTGCCCAACGGCACGGTCACCACCGGCCAGATCGGTGATGTGAACCCCGACTACAAGGTTGGTCTCGCCAACACGATCTCGGTCGGGCCGTTCCACCTGTACTTCCTGTTCAGCGCGCAGAAGGGCGGCGACGACATCAATCTGACCGAGCTGCTCTACGACCTGGGGAAAAATACGGCCGACTATGCGCAGCCGATGAAAGTCGGTGACAGCACGGTCATGAAGGGCGCATACCGCGTCTCGCAGTGGCCGACGCACACGGCGATCTACGTGCAAGACGCGTCGTTCATCAAGCTGCGCGAGGTGACGCTGTCGTATGATCTCCCGATCGCGCTGTTTGGGCCGATCGGGCGTGGGTTCCGTTGGGCCACGCTGAGTGTGAGCGGGCGCAACCTGTACACGTGGACCAATTACGTCGGGATGGACCCCGAGGTGAGCAACTTTGGCAACCAGAACATCGCGCGCAACGTCGACGTCGGGCCGTTCCCGCCGAGTCGCGTGTTCTGGTTTGGCGTGAACCTCGGATTTTAGCGATGTCTTCGTCAGCAGAAACAACATCTTGGGGGGACCGACACATGTGTCGGACTCGTCGTCAGTTACAACGGCTCCTGCAACTGCTTGGTGTGGCCGTGGGCGTGACCGCCTGCGCCGACGTCATGGTCCCGGATCTCAACAACGCCAGCGTCGCGGGTTTCCAGGCCAATCCGACGGCGGCCGGCGCCAACGCGCTCGCCGTGGGGTTGTTCCGGGGCACGCGCGACAACACGGCCGCGTTGGTCGAGACGCTCGGGATGTTTGGGCGCGAAGGGTACGAGATGAGCGGGGCGCGGGGCGACCTGCCGCTGTACATCGTCGGCCCGCTCACACCGGCCACGTTCTACCTCGGGTGGGGCGGGCAGTATGCCGATCTGCGCGCCGCCAACATTCTCCTCGATGCGCTCGGGCGGGTCGGTGATCTGACCGCGCCCCAGCAGGAGGCGATGCGCGGGTTCGTCCAGACGATGGAAGCCTACGACTTGACGCAAATCGCCGCGACGCGCGACACGTTTGGCCTGCCGATCGCCGTCGACGTCGCACCTACCAGTCCACCGGCGCCGATCGCCACAAAGGCGGACGCCTATCAACACATCCTGAATCTGCTGGATTCGGCGCAAACGCACCTCCAGAACGGCGGCACGTCGTTCTCGTTTCAGATCCCCTCCGGGTTCTCCAGCTTCAACACGCCGGCGACGTTTCTGACGCTCAACCGGGCGCTCCGGGCGCGCGTCGATCTCCTGCTCAACGACGACGCCTCGGCGTTGACCGATATCGGGGGGTCGTTCATCAATCCCTCGGGCGATCTGTCGGCGGGCGCGATCTTCCAGTTCTCGAATAATTCAGGGGACGAGACCAACCCGCGGTTCGCGCCCTATTACTACGCCGAGCCGTCGCTGGTGACGGATGCGCAGTTGCAGATCGGTGGGACGCAGCCGGACGCGCGGGTGGGGCAGAAATTGGTGCCGGTCACGTCGTTCACGTTCGACGGCATCACGAGCAACGTCCAGTTCACGCTCTACACGTCGACGAACTCGCCGATGCCGATGATCCGGAACGAGGAGTTGATCCTCATGCGCGCCGAGGCGGAGATCGGCGCGGGGCTGACGGCGGCGGCGCTCAGCGACATCAACATCATTCGGACGAGGTCGGGCAATCTGCCGCCCCTGGCGGCGCCGCCCGCCGACTTTGTGGGGGAGCTGCTGTACGAGAAGCGGTACTCGCTGATCTGGGAAGGCGGCAAATCCTGGATCGACTACCGACAGCACGGCCGGCTGACCACGCTTCCCAATCAGCAGGCCGATATGCGATTCTTTCCGGCCCTGCCGTTCCCGCTCTCCGACTGCCAGGCGCGCTCGCCACAGCCGTCCGGCTGTGGGACTGTCGCCGGGTACCCAGCGAACACGCCAGGTCACTAAATGCGGCGGGTGGCGGCCTACAGCGCGCTGGTCACACTGCCGATCCTGGTGCTGGGATCAGGGCGTCCGGAGATGTACCGCATTCCGCTCGAGGCGACCGTCGATGCGCCGGGCGCGAGCGGGGCGGCGACGTTGACGCGGGCGGCATCGGTGTTTGGGATGGCACTCACGCCTGATGGACACGTCGTCTATGACGTGCACGTCGTGGTGCACGGGCTGCCGGCGTCGTCGACGTATGCCGGGGCGACGACGTATGTGGCGTGGGCCACCGTGCCCGATCTCTCACTCGCCCAGCGGTTGGGCGCGCTCGGGCCGGGCGATTCGACGGTCGGGCAGGTGGCCTGGAACAAGTTCATCGTGCTTGTCACGCCGGAGCACGCGGCGACGGGCGCGCGGTGGGCCGGGCCGATTCTGGTGCGCGGCGCGAGTGCGAGCACGTGGATGCAACGCTTTCAGAGCCATGTGCTCAATAACGGTGGGAATCCGCAGTGGTGAAGTGGGTGGCAGCCTGGCTGATCGCCACGACGGCGGCCGGTCAGGACACGACGTCGATGGCGGGCATGCCTGGGATGCCCGGGATGCATGACAGGGGGCATCGCATGCCGGCGATGCCGGCAGGCGTCCCGATGATGCCCGGCATGGAGGGACTCGTGCCTGAGGTTCAGCCGTTCGTGCCGCATGGGGCGGCGTCTGACGCGGTGCCAAGTCAGGTGGTCGATCTGGCCAATGGCGACACACTGGCACTCGAGGCCCGCATCGTCCGGCGGACGATCGGCGGCGCGACGTACACCATGTACGCATACAATGGCCAGGTCCCGGGCCCGTTGCTCCGCGTGCCCCAGAACGCGACGATCGTCGTGCGGTTCACGAATCACATCGACCTGCCATCGTCGATCCATTGGCACGGGGTGCGGTTGGACAACGCGTCCGATGGCACCACGGCCGTTCCGCCGGGCGGCACGTTCGTGTACCGGGTGCACTTCCCCGACGCGGGGATGTTCTGGTATCACCCGCACGTGCGCGAGGACATTGCGCAGAATGCCGGGTTGTTTGGGAACGTGCTCGTGCGGGCAGTCGGCGATTCCGATCATGCCGTGAACGCCGACGCGGTGCTCATGCTCCACGATCTGCTGGTCGACCGTCACGGTGTCATCCCGTACGGCCACGAGGCGCCCGACTTTGCGATCATGGGGCGCATCGGCAATCTGCTGCTGGTGAACGGCGAGCCCCGCTACCATCTGACGGTCCGCCGCGGCGACGTCGTGCGCTTCTACCTCACCAACGCCTCGAGCGCGCGGAGCTACAACGTGACGTTTGGCGACGCGCCGATCAAGCTGATCGCCGCGGACGTCAGTCCGCTCGAGCGCGAGCTCATGGTGGGGAGCGTGGTGATCGCGCCGGCGCAGCGGTTCACGGCCGACGTGCGCTTTGACCACCCTGGCGATGTGGCGATCCTCAATCGCGTGCAGGCGGTGAACAACTATGCCGGCGAATACTTCGCCGAGGTCGACACGCTGGGCACGATCCACGTGATGGCGGAGGCGACGACGGCCGATCACGCCAAGGCCTTCGCGACGCTGCGCACCAACGCCGCCGTGACGCAGGACATCGAGCGTCTGCGTCCGGTGTTCACCAAGCCTGTCGACCACGAGTTGACGCTCACCGTCAACATCCAGGGGCTGCCGAATTCCATCGTGTCATTTATGACGGTCGACACGATGTACTTCTCGCCGGTCGAGTGGAACGACGGCATGCCGGACATGAACTGGATCTCGACGGGCAAGGAAGTGCGCTGGATCCTGCGTGACGAGGCCGGGGCCAAGGAGAACATGGACATCGCGTGGCACGCGCGGCAGGGGGATCTGGTGAAGATCCGGCTCCGCAACGATGCCACGTCGATGCACCCCATGGGCCATCCGATCCACTTTCACGGGCAGCGGTTTCTGGTGCTCGCCCGGGATGGCGTGCCCACCCCCGACCTGGCGTGGCAGGACACGGATCTCGTACCCGTGGGCTCGACGGAGGACATCCTCCTCGACGCCAGCAACCCCGGCACGTGGATGGCGCACTGTCACATCGCCGAACATCTGAAAGCAGGAATGATGATGCAGTTCACGGTCGATTCGAGTGTCTCCCGATCACGAGGCGGTCAATGATGTGGACACGAATGGTCGCAGGGCTGGTCTTTGTGGCCGGCGCGACGCAGGCTCAACAGCCCGTCCTGGAGAAAGTTGGTGGCAGCCCCAACGTCCATCTCCTCTCGCACGTGCCCCTCGGCGGCTACTTCCGTGTCGCCGACGCCGATCTCGAGCAGGAGCTGTCCCGCCCCTATGCCTACGTCGGTCAGATCCGTGACCGTCCCGGGTTCACGATTCTCGACCTCAAGGACCCGTCCAACGTCAAGGTCCTCTACAAGTGGAAGATCGAGAACGCCGCGCTGCACCAAGGCGTTGGCGGCCTGCGTGGGAAATACTTCAAGCTCAAGGGCCGGTACTACGTCGCGGTGTGCTTCCAGTTCAACCAGGGATCGCCGGACGCCGACCTTGGCGCGGTCATCTTTGACGTGACGGGGCTGCCGGACACGTCCAAGATCAAGGTCGTGGCGCGGATCCGGGCGCCGGCCACGCCGGGCGGGTTCCACAATCTCTTTGCCTATAAACACTCCGACGGCCGAGTGCTGTTGTTCACGACCACGACGTCGAATGTCGCCAATATCTACGACATGGAGAAGACGCTGGCCGGTGGGAAGGATCAGGGGTTCGTCGGAACTGTCCCGGTCCCGGCCGGGTCCCAGCACAAAGAGGTGCTGCCGGGATTCGAGAACGAGCCGGTGGCCATCGCCGGCTACCACGACTTCTACGTCGCGTACGACCCGGCGACGCGGCAGGACAAGTTCTACGGGGCCGGCGCCGGCGGATACTACATCTACGATGTGACACACGCTGACGCGCCCAAGCTCCTTACATCAATTACCGGGATGGCAGGAGTGGGCTGGGGGCACACGATTACGCCCACTCCCGATGGAGCGTTTGCCGTCACCGAGACCGAGTATCAGTGGGCGCCACTGCGCATCTTCGATCTCCGGCCGGGCCTCACGGGTAAGGTGCAGGCGATCACCAGTCCGGTCTCGGTGTGGAACGCTGACTGGAACGACCTGTCGCACAACCATGAAGTGCGTTGGCCCCTCGTCTTCGTCTCGGCGTACGAG
>DATMNB010000098.1:0-12345 GCA_035569435.1 Gemmatimonadaceae bacterium | reverse complement strand
ATCGCATGGCAATCGATATGGATGAGCCGCTCGACCCCGCGGCCCTGGCGGCCGATCTCGTGGCCGTGGAGTCGACGAGTGGGGCAGAAGGGGAGGTCGTGGCGCTGCTGGATGACTTGTTGGCGCTCCGCGGGTGGAACGTCCAGCGCATTCCGGTGACGCCGGGGCGCGATGATCTGCTCGTGACGACGGGGCAGGCGCCGATGGTGACGCTCAGCACACACCTCGACACGGTGCCCCCGTTCATTCCGCCGCGGTTCGCGGGGGGCCGCCTCTATGGGCGCGGCTCGTGCGACGCCAAGGGGATCGCGGCGGCGATGTGCTGCGCGGCCGAGCGGCTCAGGACGCGGGGCGTGCCTGTAGCGCTGCTGTTTGTCGTCGGGGAGGAGACGATGCATGACGGCGCGGCGGCGGCCAACGCGGTGCCGACGACGAGCCGGGTGCTGATCAACGGGGAGCCGACCGAGAGCACGTTGGCGCTCGGCACCAAGGGGGCGATGCGGTTCACGCTCCGCACGGCGGGTCGAGCGGCGCATTCCGCGTATCCGGCCCTCGGCCACTCGGCGACGCGGGATCTCGTGCAGCTGCTCGCGGAGATCGATGGACTGACATTGCCGCGCGACGGGGTGCTCGGGGAGACGACGATCAACATCGGATCGCTGGCCGGTGGTGTGGCCGACAACGTCGTCGCGCCGTGGGCCGAAGCGCGACTCATGGCCCGGCTCGTGTCGCCAGCACAGGAGCTCCGCACGGTGCTCGAGCGGTGGGTCAACGGACGGGCACAGATCGACTTTGATATGCTCGTGCCGGCGGTGATGCTCGGGACCATTCCCGGGATCGAGACATCGGTGGTCGCGTACGCCACGGACATTCCCAAGCTCACCAACTGGGGGACGCCGTATCTCTTCGGGCCCGGGTCGATTCACGTGGCCCACACCGACGACGAGTACGTGGAGCTCGACGCGTTACGTCAGGCGGTCGGGATCTACGAACGATTGGCTATCGACGCGTTGGCTAGGCAGCCGTAGCGGGAGCGACGGCCGGCACGTCGGGGGTCTCGGGCGTCGCCGAGAGGGCGCCGGTCGGGCAGTGCAGGACGAAGTCGCCGTCGGCCGGTGACCATTCGACGATGTGTTGGAGCGGGACCGCGGTGCCGTCCTTGTCGGGCGTCATCACGCGCGGTGCGAGGGTGATGCAGACGCCGCACCCGGTGCACTTGGCGCGATCGACGTTGAGCAGCATGCGCCGCCGGGGGAAGACGCCGCCGCGCGCGGCCAGCACGGTGTCAATGTGGGTCAAGGCTTCGCGGGCGGCGCGGTAGCCTTCGGCGATGAGGCCTGGAGTGTCGCCAAAGCTGAGCCACCCGGTGTCGGCGATCCGCGGGCGGACGAGGAGCATGGGCGGGCCGTGCCAGCGGGTGAGCGGCTGCTGTTGGAGGGCGTGCATCATGATCGTCGCCGCCCGCATGTAGATCGCGGCGAAGCCCTGCGTGGCGACATCGCTGTCCGTCGACAGATCGGTGCTGCCGACGTCGACGGCGATGATCGCGTCGCATCGGTCGGCGACGGCCGAGACGGGAAGGTTGTCGCTCGTGCCGCCGTCGATGCAGAGGCGATTGCCGACTTGCCCGGGCGGGAAGAATCCCGGGAGCGCGCACGAGGCGTAGACGGCGTCGGCGATCGAGACATCGCGAAGCCCCGGCAGGCCCCACACGACCTGGGTGCCGCGCTGCACGTCGACGGTGTTGACGAGCACCGTGGCGCCCAGCTCGGCGAACGTCACCGGTGGCACGTTCTGCTCGATGAGGGCACGCAGGGGTTCGCCCGCATAAATCGACGCCACGCGGCGCCGCTCGAGGAGCATGCCCACGTGGTTGAGTCGGAACAGATCGCGGCGTTGCAAGCGCGTGGCGTGGTCGGCCATCGACTGGATCGTTGCGCCACCCGCGCGCGCGGCCGCGATCAGCGCGCCGATGCTGGTTCCGGCGTGGAGACTTGGCACGATGCCGCGTTCCTCCAGCGCCTGGAGGACGCCGATGTGGGCGAAGCCTTTGAGCCCGCCGCCGCCCAGGACCACCGCGATCCGGTGTGGCATGACGAGAAGTCTAGCGGCCGTGTCGGTGGTGCGACTTGCTGGGCGGATCCGGCGTGGTGGCCGTTGCGGTCACGGTCACCGGTTGGGTGACGCCATCGGCACGCGCCGTCGCGTGTTGCGGGCCGGCCGTGACCCCAAGTGTCCAGTGCGTCCGCACGAGTCCCGTCGAATCCGATTGCGATACCGTGTCGGACAGCGTGCCCGCCGTGACTGCGAGCCTGACGCGTGTGCCGCTCACTGGGTTGCCGGCAGCATCGGCCACGCGCACCACGATCGGGTGGGGCAGGGCGGTGCCGGCGCGGGCGTGCAGCGTCGGCGTGCCGACGAGGGCCACAGCGGCCGGTGGGCCGGTCAGCGCAATCGCGTGCACGATGACGGGCTTCACGGCGCGCCCATCGCCGATGAGGGCGCGGAGGCGCTGGCGACCGGCGTGTGTGCCCAGCGTCCAGGTGGCGCGCGCTTCGCCGAGTGAGTCGGTGCGGGCGCTGGCGGCGGTGACGGTGCCGCCATCGAGGGCGACCCATTCGACGGCGATGTCGCCGAGGACGCGGCCGGTCGTGTCGGCGAGTCGAAGGCCCACGGGTTGTGGCAGGCGTGTCGCGACGCGGGCCTCCTGGCTGTCGGCGAGGGCGACCGCGCGTGTGTTGGCGGCCACGGGCTCGGCGTCAGCGACGAGGGTCAGCGCGGAGTCGACGCCGTCGACGGTCGCCTCCAAGCGTTGCCGTCCCGGCACATCGGTGAGACGCCAGGCGAGGCGGGCGCGCCCGTTGGCGTCGGTGGTCACGGTGCCGAAATCGCCCGACGCGGTCGCGTCGATGCGTCGGAAGCGCACGGTCTGCGCGGCAAGCGGGCGGCCGCGGCGTGAGACGAGCAGGACGACGACGGGCTGCGGGAGGCTCGCACCTGCCGCGGCGTGCTGCTTGTCGCCCGCGACAACGGCGAGCGCGCCGGCGACCGGGACCACGGTCACCGGAGCGTCGGCCGAGACGCCGTCCATCGTGGCGGTCACGGTCGTGTGGCCGGCGCCGACACCAACCAACTGGCCAACGGAATCGATCCCGACGACCGTGGTGTCGGCGCTTCGCCAGCGCACGGGGCGTCCGGTGAGGACGTGGCCGCGGGCGTCGGTCGAGCGAGCCGAGATGGCGCGGGCCGTGCCCTCGGAAATGGCGACGGCGCTGTCACTGGCGACGTGGACAAAGGCGCTCACCGGTCGGACGACGATGGTCGACCGGGCCACGAGGGTGCCGACGGTGACGAGGACCGTCGCGGAGCCGGGGCCGCGGGCGATGACGGTGCCGTCAGGGTTGACCACGGCGATCTCGGGGTGGTCGACCGTCCACCTGGTCTCGACCCCAACGATCGCCGTGCCGTGTTTGTCGGTCACGGTGGCCGCCACGTGGAGAGTGTCGCCGATCGCCGTGAGAGTGTCGACGGCGGGGGTCAGGCCAACCCATGTCGCGCCAAACGTGCCAACGGAGCGCCGGGTGGCCGAACCTCCCGTCACGCCCCAGTCATATGCGAATGCAAGAACGGTACAGATGGCGGCGGTCGCCGACGCCAACCTGGCGCCAAGGCTGACGGCGCCGTGCATTTTGTTCACCTGAGTCGACGGACGCGCCATATGAGAAAGACGCTGGGGCGCGAGGGACGGTCACGGTGTCACGCGAGTTGTGACGGCGTTTACTGCCGCCGTCACGCGAGTTGTGACGGCTTTACTTCCGCGGCTACTGTAGAAGGAGATACAACCCGTATAGGGCCACCAGCGCCCCGCCGATGGCCAGCGCGGCGCCGCCGGTGCCGCCAATCAGCACACCGGCCGCCAGGGCGGCGCCGCCGACGATCAGTATGACCGCGCCTTTGCTCAGGCCCGACCCGCCGGTTGCGGCGCGGTGGGCGGCCTCGGCGGTCGTCAGGTCTTCGTGGGCGGTGTTAGCGCGGATGCCGGACGTGGCGTTGTCCAGCGTCGGCCCGGACGGCGCCGGCTCTGAAGACACGGCAGCTGGCGTCGGATCTGATGTGACGCCGGTCTGCGCGAGGGCCGGTGAAGCGAGCGCGGCGAGGGTCGCACTAAGGGCGAGGTAACAGCGGAATCCCGGCATGGTGTCGGTCCGTGGAAAAAGGTGTGCATAACATTGTTTGTGCGCTATGATAAATAACAGCAAAATGCGTGGGCCTTCTAGGAACTCTTTCCCGACCGCCGTGCACCGTTTGTTTGTCGGCCTGGCCGTGACGATCGCCCTTCCGCTGGCCGTTGGTGGCCAGAGCCCCCGTATCACCACTGGCGAGATCGACGGCGACCTGCGTTTCCTTTCCTCGGACCTGCTGGAGGGCCGGGCGCCGGCCACGCGGGGCGGCCGGCTGGCGAGCGGCTACATCGAGAGCGCGCTCCAGGCGGCCGGGGTCGCCCCAGGCGGGACCAACGGGTCGTACCGGCAGTCGGTGCCGATCGACGTCGTCGAGGCGGACCAGGCGGCGATCAAGGTGCGCGCGTCCGGGAAGACGACGGCGTCGCTCCGCAATCCCGACGACGTCGTGGTGTGGAGCGGATCGGCGGTGCCATCGACGGCGGTCGAGGGCGAGGTGGTGTTCGTCGGCTACGGCGTCCAGGCGCCGGAGTATCGGTGGGATGACATCAAGGGGACGAATCTCAAGGGCAAGGTCCTCCTCATCCTGGTCAATGATCCACCGGCGACGGTGGACGAGCCCAAGCTGTTTGGCGGGCCGGCCATGACGTACTACGGGCGCTGGACGTACAAGTTCGAAGAAGCCGAGCGACTCGGCGCGGTGGGGGCGCTGATCGTTCACACGGAGGAGCGCGCGGGATATCCGTGGCACACCGTGGTGGGCTCGTGGGCCAAGGCGCAGCGGATGCTGCCGCGCGATCCGTCGTTGCCGGCGCCGCTCGGATTCCGCGGGTGGATCACCGACAGCGCGGCGACGGCGTTGCTCGCGGGGGCCGGTCTCACGCTGCCCAAGCTGCGCGACCTGGCGGGGTCGCGCGATTTTCGGCCGGTGGCGACGGGGATCACGATCTCGACGTCGATCACGAATCACGTAGCCCGCATGGCCGCGGACAACGTGATCGGGGTCGTGCCCGGACGGGATCCGGCGGTGCGCGGCCAGTATGTCGTCTTCTCGGCGCACTGGGACCATCTCGGGATCGGACCAGCGGTGAACGGCGACTCCATTTACAACGGCGCGTCGGACAACGCGTCGGGTGTCGCCGATGTGTTGGCGATGGCACGGGCTGCGGCGGCGCTGCCGGCGGCGGAGCGGCCGCGCCGGTCGCTGGTCTTTCTGTTTGTGACGGCCGAGGAATCGGGGTTGCTCGGGTCGGCGTACTTTGCGGCGCATCCGACGGTGGCTGGCTCCCTGGTTGCGGACCTCAACATCGATGGCGGGAACCTCCTGGGGCGCGTGCATGATCTCACCGTGCTCGGTGAGCACAAGAGCACACTCGGACCGGCGTTGTCGCGGTACGCCGCCGGCCAGGGCATCCGGTTGGCGCCGGACGCGCACCCGGAGCAGGGGCACTTTTATCGGTCCGATCATTTCTCGTTTGCGCGCGCTGGGGTGCCGGCGGTGTCGATCGGGGCAGGAACGGACTTTGTGGGCCGGCCGCGGGAATGGGGTGTGCAACAAGAGGACGACTACACGGCCCACCATTACCATCAGCCGTCGGATGAGTATCGCCCCGACTTTGATCTCAGGGGCGCGGTGCAGCTGTCGGAGATCGTGCTCGGGTTTGGCATGGCTGTGGCGAATGCGCCGGCGCTCCCCGACTGGGCGCCTGACGCGGAGTTTCATCGGGCGACGAGTACGGCTGCGGTTCAGTAGCAGGGAGAAGGATGTCGAGCATCGCACGCACAGTGGCGGTCGGAGCCGCGTTGGTGGTTGGGGCGGGTGGCGTCGTCGGTGTGTGTCCGGCGGCCGCGGCGGCGCAGATCGTCTCGGTTGTGCGGCCGCCCGGCACGACGCAGCGCCCGCCGGTGGTGGCCGCGCCTGTCGACACGAGCTCGGCGCCGGTGCGTCATCCGACGACGCAGCTCACCGATCTCACCGCGTGGGTCGACTCCGCGGTGATTGTCTATCGAGGGACGGCGGATTCGGTGGAGGCTAAACCGACGCCCGCGCCCAAGCCCGCCGACTCGGTGCGGCACGTTGCTCCCACGCATCGCCGGACGCCTGTACGACCCTCGTCGAACAACATTGCCATCGGCCCATATCACGCGTCATCGCTCAAAGGGCCTGTTGAACTCCGGGGCGCCGGAATAGTACAATAGACATACCCCTCATGAGCTGGAGGTCCGTGGACTCATGCCAACCCCATTCCTGAGCTCCGAAGAGTATGACGAGCGCGCGCATCAGCTATACAACGAGGGGCAATACGACGAAGCACTCGATGTGTTGCGCGAAGGGCTGTCGCTCTATCCGAACGCGGTAGAGCTGCACGTCGGGGTGGGCTACGCGCGGCTCGCGCGCGAGGAATACGCGTGGGCGCGGCGGAGCTTCGAGGAGGCGTTGGTCCTCGACCCGGAGCACGAGGATGCGCTGGCGGGGCTCGGCGAGACGCTGCTCAAGTTTGGGCAGCACGCGTCGGCGCTCAAGAACTTCCGGCGGATTCTGGAGCTGGGCTACCGCGACGACGTGGAGCTCATGCTGCAGGCGGGGCGGGCGCTCTTTCGCGAAGGGCTCATCGAGGCGGCGCAGGAGTTCTTCGAGATTGCCGTGCAGCAGTCGCCGGATTCGGCGGAGGCGGTGGCGTGCGTCGGCTACGCGCAGCACCGGATGGGCGACACCGACGGCGCGATCGCCACGCTGCGCAAGGCGCTCAATCTCGACACGGACCACGCGGAGGCCCGCATCTACCTGGGGAACATCCTCTACGACCGCGGCGAGTACGAGGCGGCGTTGTACCATCTCGACCGCACGACGCCCGATGACCACTGGGACGAGTTGGGGATCTGGCGGTTGGTCGAGCTGAAAAAGACGGTCTACAAGCTGAGCGACGATGATCCCGAGCTCAAACCCTGGGACGACCGGCTGGCCGAGCTGGCGGGCGAGTCGGACGACATCGACGATATGCTGGCCGAGATCGAGCAGCGGGCGGCTGACGAGGCGCAGAGCGAGGCGCGGGGGCAGCTCGAGCTGTTTGGAGCGCTGCTCAACGATCTGGCGGGGCAGAAGCGGGGGGGAGCTGACCGGCAGCTGCCGGACGTGCGGCGTCACCGGATCGTGCGGGAAGGGCGGGAGTTCGATGGGAGTTGGGAGGACATCGTGCGGGACATGCGCGATGCCAATGCGGCGTTTGTCGGACGGTCGGTGGCGGAGTTCATGCAGACCGAGGCCCGGCGGGGCATGTCGATCACCGGGGTGCAGATCCCGACCACCGATGCGGAAAGCTTCATCCGAGGGAGCGCCGACGCGGGACTATTGCGGATCGTGCGCTAGCGCCGTCCGCTGATCGAGTGCATCGATGTCGTCAAATCCTTTCGGGTGGTCGGCCGGCCACCCGTCAGGGCCCTCGATGAGCTGAGCCTCCAGGTCGCGCGCGGCGAGGTCGTTGGCGTCGCCGGACCGAACGGCGCTGGTAAGAGCACGCTCATCGCCGTGCTGCTCGGGTATCTCCATCCCACGTCGGGCGCCGTCCAGCTCGATGGCGTGGCGCCGCGGCGATACATCGAGCGGCACGGGGTCGGGTATCTCTCGGAGCTGATCGGGATCAATCCGCGCTGGCGGACCGACCGCGTGCTCGAGCGGTACGCGCTCCTGGCCGGGTTGTCGGACGCCGACGTCGTGCGGCGGGTCGATGAGTTGATGGAGTTGCTCGGGCTCGATGAGCACCGCACCAAACCCGTCAAAGCGCTGTCCAAAGGGAACCTGCAACGGCTTGGCGTCGCGCAGGCGTTGCTTGGGGATCCGGATCTCATCATTCTCGACGAGCCGACGCATGGGTTCGACCCGATGTGGACGCTGCGATTCCGGCGGGTGATCGCCGATCTCCGGCGGCCGGGGCGCACCATGTTGATCGCCTCGCATGATCTCGCCGAGTTGTCGGCGCTGACCGATCGGGTGGTGATTCTGGATCATGGGCGGGTGGTGCGAACGGTGGATACGGCGGCCAAGGCGCCGGTCTTGCGGGACTATCGGCTCACCGTGGCGGCGGGGGCATCAGAAGTCGTCGCCGTCTTTCCGGATGCGCGGGCGATGGGGGACGCGACGTTCGAGATGCGGCAGATCGAGCTTGATGCGCTGAACGTCGGGCTCGCGGAGTTCTTGCGACGAGGCGGGCACATCGTGAGCGTCGGACCGAGCGAGTCGTTGTTGGAGTATCACTTCCGTGATGCGGTCGAGGAGTTGAATCCATGAGTGCAGTGATGGAGATGGCCGAGGTCGAGGCGGCACCGCGGCCGACGGCGCGGCTCGGGCGCTATGCGGTGTGGCAGTTGTACGACTACGGGCGCGGTGTGGGCGGTGCGACGGTCGTGCTCAGTGGGCTGGCGATCACGATGCTCACGATGACCAGCCTGTGGGGGTTGGCACATACGCCGATCGCACAGGGTGCCACGAGCGCGCTCCTGGGGGTGCTGGGCTTTCTTGGCCCGATCTTCGCCTGTAGCGGGCTCGTCTCCGAGGACCGGAGCAAGGGCTACTACCGGTTTCTGCTGGCGAAGCCTGTCAGTCCCGTGCGGTTCTATGCGCAAGCGTTTCTGTTGCGTGGGGCGGCATTCCTCGGGATCACGGCCGCGGTCTGGGCTGCCTGTGCGCTGTTGCTCGGGACGGGATCGTTCATCGGCACCATGGCCTATGCCGCGCTTTGTTATCTGACTGTGGGCGGCGTGACACTCCTTAATTCCACGCTCGGCCGGCATGCGTGGCTGGCGACGCTCCTGCTTGGCGGAGCCGCCGGGATTGTCACCGGGTTCACGCGCACGACGAGCATGTGGCGGCCACTGTGGTTGGCGCTCCATGCCGTGCTTCCTCCATTTCATCTGACCTCGGTGCTGAGTCAGGCGCTCATGCGGGGTGGGGACGTGCTGAACACGGCGGGCGTGATCGCGTGGTTCGCGGGGTACGGACTGCTCGCCGTGGCGGCCGCGCTCACGGTGATCCGTGGACGGGAGTGGCCGCTGTGATCGAGGTCGACACCGGGTCAGTGACCCGGACGGTGTTGCGCAATGGGCTGACGGTGCTGGTGAAACGCGACATGTCGGCGCCGGTCGTGGCGATCGTGACGTACGTGAAGGCGGGGTACTTTGACGAGACCGACGATCGCATCGGTGTCGCGCACGTGCTCGAGCACATGTACTTCAAGGGAACGCCCACGCGCGGGGTGGGGGCGATCGCCAAGGAGACCATGTCGAGCGGTGGGTATCTCAACGCGGCGACGATCTACGATCATACGAGCTACTACACCGTGCTGCCGGCGGCGCGGGTCGCCGAGGGGCTGGCGATTCAGGCGGATGCGTATGCGCGTTCGGTGATCGATGCGGGGGAGCTCGCCAAGGAGCTCGAGGTCATCATCCAGGAGTCGCAGCGGAAGGCCGATAGTCCGTCGGCCGTGGCGACGGAGACGTTGTACGAGCTGCTGCACGATCGGCATCGAATGCGGCGGTGGCGGATCGGGCGGCCGGAGGCGCTCAGGGGGTTCACGCGGGAGTTGCTGCTCGACTTTTATCACACGTTTTATCGGCCGAGCAACACGATTCTGGTGGTGGTCGGCGCCGTCGAGCCCGACGAGGTGCTGCGGCTCGTCGAGGCGCAGTATGGGGGCGTTGCCGATGGGGCGGTGCCGCATGACCGGGGGCTGGTCGAGGTGGCGCCGCCGGGGCGACGGTACCGGGAGTGGGCCGGTGACATTGGGCAGACGCAGCTGCTGTTTGGGTGGCGGACGCCGGGGACGCATCACCCGGATACGCCGTTGCTCGACATCGCGGCCACTGCGCTTGGCGCGGGTCGGGCGTCGCGGCTCTATCGGGCGGTGCGAGATGTGCAGCTGGCGTCGACGGTGTCGGCGTACAACTACACGCCGACGGACCTCGGCGTGTTTGTCGTGCATGCGGAGACGCGGCCGGAGCGGACGGTGGATGCGGCGCGGGCGATTTGGGGGCAGTTGGTCGACGCGCGCATTGAGCCGGTCGAGGTGGAGCGGGCGCAGCGGCTGTTCGAGGCGCAGTGGGCGCGGCGGACCGAGTCCATGGAAGGGCAGGCCAACCATCTCGCCGAGTGGGAGGCGCTTGGTGGGTGGGCGCTTGGGGATGAGTATCTGGCACGCATCCAGGGGGCCAGCGCGGCCGACGTCAGCGACGCCATGCGGCGGCATCTCGATCCCGCGCAGACGGCGGCGCTGGTCTATCGGCCCGAGGGCACGCCGGCGGTGGGGCTCGATGGGGTGGCGTTCATGGCCGAGGGCGCCATCGCGCCGCCGGTGCGGCCGCGGGGTGACGAGGTGCGCGTGGTGGGCGGCGCGGCGACGTTCGAGCGCGAGGTCGCCGGGGTACACGTGTATCGGACCACTGGTGGCGTGCCGATTCTGGTGCGGCGGCGGGCTGGGGCGGCGATCACGCACCTCGGGGTGACGACGCTCGGTGGGCCGCGCGATGAGCCGAGCGGCGTGGCGGGGATCAGCACGCTCATGGCGCGGACGGCCGTGAAGGGGACGACGACGCGGTCGGCGACGGAGATCGCCGTGGATGCGGAGTTTCTCGGCGGGAGTGTGGGGAGCAGCGTCGGGTCCGAGCAGGTCGGGTGGTCGTTGTCGGTGCCCGTGGCGAGGACGGGGGCCGCGTTGGCGTTGCTCGCCGACGTGGTGCAGCGGCCGACATTTCCCGAGGACGCGCTGGAGACGGAGCGCACGGTGGCGCTGGCGGATCTCGTGGCGTTGCGGGACGACATGTACCGGTATCCGGTACGGTTGGCGACCGAGGCCGCGTTTGCCGGGCATTCGTATGGGTTGGGGACGCTCGGGAGCGATGCGTCACTGCGGGCCATCACGCGGGACGCGGTCGCGGAGTGGCACGTACGGCAGGTGCTGCGGGGGCCGATGGTGATTGGGATCGTTGGCGATGTCGATCCTGATGTGGTCGCGGACGCGGCGGCGGTGGCGTTTGGGGATGTGGAGGCCGGGGTACCTGCCGTTGTGGTGCCGCCGGTGTGGACGGTCGGCGAGCGGGTCGAAGCGCGGGAGAAGGCGCAGACGGCGTTGGCGTTGGCGTTTCCCGGGCCGGCGCGGGGGGATGCGGATCGGGAGGCGGTGCATCTCATCGCGACGATGGCGAGTGGGCTTGGCGGGCGGTTCTTTGACGAGCTGCGCGACAAGCGGTCGTTGGCGTACACGGTGCACGCGTTTGGCTCGGAGCGGGCGCAGGCTGGGATGTTCATCGCGTACATCGCGACGTCGCCTGCCCGTGAAGCCGAGGCGCGGGCCGGATTGCTCGCGGAGTTTGCGAAACTGCGGGACGCGCCGGTCGGCGCTGACGAGCTCACGCGGGCGCAGACGTATGCGGTCGGGGCGCATGCGATCCGGCAGCAGAGTGGGGGGACCGTGCTCGCGGAGATGATTGACGCGTGGCTCTTTGGGGCCGGGCTGCATGAATTGGCCGAGCACGACACGCGCGTGTGGGCGGTGACGAGGCCTTTGGTGCAGGCTGCCGCTCAGCGCTACTTCGATCCGGAGCAGGTGGTCGAAGGGGTGGTGCGGGGTGTCATCGCCGGGATGCCGAACGGAGCCCCAGCGCCGCGTTGAGCCAGCGCACGAAGGGGATGGCGGTGGTGTAGTGGCGCATGAGGAGATCGGGGAGCGTCTCGCTGCGCACGTCGCGGACCAACAGGGGGCGGCTCACGGTGAACGACTTGTAGCGGAGCCACTCTGCCGCCGGGTGGGTGTCGGCGAAGCCGCGTGGGGGGCGGCGGAGCATCGCTTCCTGGCTCAAGGCGCCGAAAGTGGGGCGGAGGCGGGTGAGGGTTTTTTTGAAGGCCGGGAGGTTGTCGACCATCGCGGCGCGGAGCTTGGAGAGGGCGCCGGGGTCGGGCATCCAGATGCCGGCGGCGATGAAGGATCGGCGGGGCTCGAGGTGGAAGTAGAAGCCGGCGCCACCGTGGATCTCGGTCGCGGCGCGGCCGACGTCGCGGTGGGCGAGCCAGAAGCCGACGTTGGTCTTGTAGGGGGATTTGTCCTTGGAGAAGCGGACGTCGCGGTGGATGCGGAAGGGGGAGCGTTTGGGATCGCCTACCAGTTCCGGAGCAATC
>DATMNB010000097.1:0-3246 GCA_035569435.1 Gemmatimonadaceae bacterium | reverse complement strand
TTCCATGGGCCGGTGCATGGCGGACAGAATCCGATCCGGCACGTTGGTGGGGCCGGGGACGAACAGGTGATTGCGGCCGGGCATGGGACATCCTCGCGCGGGTGAATTGGACCAAGAGCGGGCGCACCATGCACTCCCCCTGGGTCCGGCTAGGGGTGAGTGGGGGCAAGAGATGCGCCGCCCTGGAATCGAACGGGGGGCACGCAGTGCGCACCCCCCTTAAAAATCAATGTGCCAGCCGGCGGGGCTGGTCGAGCTAGCGAACCAGCGCCTCGACCTCCGCCGCCTTGCAATTATCGATATGGCTTGGATAGGCCCCGTTGCAGTGAATGCACTGCTCGCCAAAGCCGGTGCGTTTCCAGACCAAGTAATACACGGCGCGTTGCAGCGCCTTGATGCGTTCGTTGAGTTGCCGAGGATCCGTGTCGGGCGCCTGAGGTGTCGTCATTCTGTGCGATCCTCGTGCTGGGGTCCCCTACAGTAAGACGGGGACGCAGTGTGCGGAAGGGGCCACGTAGAGGCCCAGGTTGATTGGAAGAATCGATCGCGTGATCGTCATGCGCCACTCCTGGGGACGCTCGTCATGTCCAACGTCGACGCGCGGCGCGGTGGGGGCTCCGGCGTAAGGGGACCCTTGATTGTGCGCCACAGGACGGAGTTCAAGAGGGCGTCGTCGACGCGGTCGGGGTCGTGGAAGTTCATGCGGCGCGAGAGGCGGGCGAGGGCGCCCGTGTCGGGGTTCATCTCGTCGAGCGGCACCGACGGGGTGACGGCCGTGTAGGGCGTGGTGTCGGCGGTCGTGGTGAAGGCGTCGCGGAGTGGGCGGCCAAAGTGATCGAATTGCGAGAGGGCGCCGAGTCCCAGGATCTCCTCCATCGTGGCGAGGACGTCGGTGGTGTTGGCGAAGCGGTGCGTGACGCCGCGGCGTGAGTAGGGGGAGATCACGAGGAGCGGCGAGCGGTGGGAGTCGACGTGGTCGGCGCCGCTCTGGGCGTCGTCCTCGAGGACGAAGACGACGGTGGACTTCCACATGGGCGTGTGCGACAGGGCGTCGATCATGCGGCCCAAGGCGAGGTCGTTGTCGGCGACGTAGGCGCGCGGCGTGGGCTTGTGTGGGGCGGCGGCGGACGTGTGGTCGTTGCCCAAGTGCACGATCTCGAGCGCCGGCATCGAGTCTGTCGCGGCGTAGTGGCCGAGCTCGGCGATCCAGACGTCGGCGCGGCGTTGGTCGGGGATCGAGAGATTGAACGGGGGGAACGCGGGGTTGGTGTGCTGCGAGAGCGCGGGTTTGTCGCCCACGGCTGGGCCGTGGAACGGGCCGTCCTCGGCGAGGCGGCCGTTCTCGACGACGAATTCGCCGTAGTCGCGGAGCGAGACGCCTTTTTTCACGGCGAGGTCCCACAGATAGCCCATGGCCGGAGCGTTGGCGTCATCGCCATCAGGGGGCATGGTGTCGCGGTTGGTGCCCTCGTAATCGTAGGATCGGCCGCGACCCGAGTAGTTCTCCTCGAGGGTCTTCTCGTTGTAGTCGGTGGCGTAGGCGGCCGTCGACCAGTTGTGGCCGTCGGCGCTCACCTCGGCGTTCACGAAGAAGCGGTCCCAGATGCCGAAGCGCTCGGCGAGGGCGTGATGGTTGGGCGTGATGGCGCGGCCAAAGAACACGATCGCGGTGTCGCCGTCGGCTTGGGCGAGGTCGCCGAACAGCTGGTCGTACGTGCGATTTTCCTTGATGATGTACACGACATGGCGGATGGGCGGGTACGCCGTGGCGGATCGGGCGGCGTCCGTGTCCCAGCCGTTGGCGTGCGCGACGCGCGCGGTGTAGGCGGCGAGTGTGGCCGTGTCGGGGGACGCGATGACGGAGAGTGTTCCCGAGAGTTGACCGAGGGTGTAGCCGACTGGGTTGCGTGGACGGCCGGGGACCGGGCCGGTGGTGGGGTTGGGGGCGGTGCCGTGGCCTTTGCCGTTCACCACGAGGAGTGCGCCCGTGGTGTCGGTGAGGAGCGCGGTCGGGTACCACTCGACGGGGATGCGGCCGAGGAGGGTGTCGCGGACGGCGTCCATCACGGCGATGGCGTTGTTGTCGGCTTCGGCGACGAAGAGGCGGTGGCCGTCAGCCGAGAGGGCGAGGGCGTTGGGGGTGCTGCCCTCGCCGGTGTTGGCGGGGGTTGGGTCGTGGAGGCGGGTGGCGACTGCCGCCGTCTTGGGGTCGATGACGTCGACTTCGTCGGTGCTGGCCGATGTCACGTAGAGGCGGGTGTCATCGTGGTTCAGCAGCAGGGCCGATGGGTGGCGGGCGACCGGGATCATGGCGCGCGGGTGGAGGCGGCCATCGGCAGCGGTGAACATGGCGACGGTGTGACCGCCCCAGGCCGAGACGAAGACGGTGCCGTCGTGGGTAACGGCGACCGCGTATGGATAGCGGCCGGCCGGGAGTCGTTGGCGGACTTTCGCGGTGGCGAGGTCGATGACCGCGAGCGAGTCGCTCAGGTTCTCGGCGACGTAGAGCAGGCGGCCATCGGGTGACGTGGCGAGACCCGCGGGGTAGCGGCGGCCGACGTAGCCCTTGGAGTGGCTGTTGGGCGCGTGCGGGAGCGAGCGCGGGTGGGCCGCCTTGTCTTCCAGGATCAGGCTGTCGGTGCGCGTGGCGGTGTCGCCGGTCCACGCGTAGCGATAGACGACATCCTGGTTGCCGCCTGATGCGTAGAGCGTGTGGCCATCGGGGGAGAAGGCGAGGCCGATGAACGCGGCGGGTTGGTCGAGGGTCTGGCGGACGACGCCGGTAGCGCGGTCGACGACCTGGACGCCTTGCTGGCGCCAGCCGTTGAGCAGGAGGACCAGGCTCTTGCCGTTGGGTGCGGGCACCGCGGCGAGGGGGAGCGAGCCGACGTCGGTCGAGTGACCGGCCGGGTCGAGGTGCGCGCCGGTGGGGAGGCGGCTCGCGGTTGCGGTTGGGGCCTGGTCGCGGGTCGGGGCGCAGGCCAGCATGCCAGTCGTGACGACGGCGAGCGTGGCGATCGTTTGACGGTTCATCCGACTACGATACGGGGTATGCTCTTGCCTGGCCAAGGGCGGCCTGTGGTCGTTGCCGTGTCGTTATTAACGTCGGTTGGGTTCGATCGTCCTACTGATCGGTTGCTAGGACGTCATTATGGGAGGAGTGTGTGATGCGCAAAGCGTTTTGGGCGTTGGCGGTTGGCGTGGGGCTGGTGGTGATTCCCGCCTCGCGCGCGTCGGCGCAGGTGA
>DATMNB010000096.1:0-17098 GCA_035569435.1 Gemmatimonadaceae bacterium | reverse complement strand
GACCCGGCCATCGTTGCCGACGAGTCCGACGGCCGTGCGCTGGGCGCCGGGCATGGGCGCGGCCTGATACCCCATTTCCTGAATCGTACGCACGACGCGGTCGATCTCCGCCTCGGTGGCGCCGTGCCGCATGACGACGAGCATGATATCCCTGGCTAAGAACTAGAGCGCTATACGAGCACTGGATCGCGAAGCCGCACGCCGACGAGCGTCGAAACGCCGGGTTCCTGCATCGTCACGCCGTAGACCGCGTCGGCGGCCTCGGTCGTGGTGCGGGGATTGTGCGTGATCACGATAAACTGCGTCTTCATCTTGAACTCGATCAGCATGCGAACGAAGCGGCCGATATTCTGATCGTCCAACGGCGCGTCGACCTCGTCGAGCAAGCAGAACGGGCTCGGCTTCGTCAGAAATATACCGAAGAGCAAGGACAAGGCGACGAGCGCCCGCTCGCCGCTGGACAGCAAGTGAATACGCTGCGTCCGTTTTCCCCGGGGCGAGGCGTGGATCTCGATGTCGCAATCCAGCGGCGCGTCGGGGTTCTCCAGGCGCAGGTCGCATTCGCCGCCGCCAAACAACGTCATGAAGATCTGGCGGAAGTTCTCCCGGACCTGCGTAAACGTCGTCAGGAACATCTCGCGGGCCGTCGTGTCGATCTCCCGGATGGCCTGCTGCAGCGACGCCTTGGCCTCGGTGATATCGGCGCGTTCCCTGGTCACGAACTCCAGGCGCTTCAACTCCTCGTCGTGCTCCTCGATCGCCAGCGCGTTCACGGGCCCGAGTGCGGCGAGCTGCTCGTGCAGCTCGGTGGCTTCATCGCGAAGCGTCTCCGGATCCAGCGCGAGGGGCTCGGCCTCGGCCAAGACATCGTCCAATCGACGCTGCCATTGTCCCTCGAACATGCTATGGATCGCGACGCGGTGGCCACTCAGCTCGGTATGCCGCACTTCGGCATGGTGCGATTCGTCGGCCAGCGCGGACGCCGTTCGGCGCGCGTCGGTGAGTGACCGGTCGAGGGCGCCGAGCGTCTCGTCGGCCTCCGCCACGGCGCGCTCGATGGCCTCGAGCTGGGCCTCGTGCTCGGCCAGGGTCGCCGATCGCGTGGCGAGATCGATCCGCCACGCCGCCAATCGCTCGGCGAGTGCCGCGTCGGCGGTCGACAACGACGCCAGCTCGAGCTGCAGCGCGTCGAGACGCCCCGTGGCCGCGGCGAACTCGTCGCCCAACCGCCGCGCGCGGTCGACGGCGACGTGCACCCGGGCTTGGGCCTGCGCCAGCATGACCTGTTGTGCCGTGCGGCGCTCGCGCGCCTCTTCGTGCGCCGCGACCGCGGCCGCCAGCGCGGCGCGCGCGTCGGTGGCGGCGGCTTCGCGGGCCTCGAGCGCGGTGGTGAGCGCCGCGGCGTCACGGGTGAGCTCTGCTCGGCGCCCGCCCAGGGCGTCGGCGCGTTGCGTCAACCGGTCGGCGAGGGCCGCCGCATCGCGCAGCTCGCGCTCGGCGCGCTGCCGGCGGCGCTCATGCTCGTCGCGTTGCTCCGCGGTGTGTCGCGCGGCCTGCTGGGCCGCGGCGTGCGCATCGGTCGCCGCCGCCGCCCGCGCCTGCGCCGCGGTCACCACGCTACGCGCGGCATCGGCGGTAGCCGCGGCCTCGGCGCGCGCGCGTTCGGCCGCGCCGTGCTCGGAGCGAAGGCCCGTGAGCTCGGCCCGGCGGCGGAGCGGTCCTGGGCCGCCGGCCGTGCCCGGAAGCCACACGGCGCCCCGACCGTCGGCAAACGCGACGCCGTCGCCCAGGTCGCGCGCGCCGTCGAGTAACGCCCTCACCCAGGCGTCGGCTGCTTGCGATGCCGACACGCGCCCGAGCAATGCGCGACTATCAGCGGGCGCGGGCGGCCGTGGGGCAAGCAGACGGTCCACAATGCCGGCGCCGACCGAGCCCATGATCGGGAACCCCGTCGATCCGGTCTTCACGGCACGCGACTGCTCGGCCGGCGCGGGGGCTGAATCGAGGGGCAGCAACAGCAGGGGGCCCGGCGACGACGTGGCGTGCCAAGCGCGAATGGCGTCGGCCGCGGCGCTGTCGCGGATCACGACTGCGTGCAGGGTGGCACCCAGGAACCGCTCGATCACCGCAGCGGCCTCCTGATCGGCGACGATGAAATCGCTGAGGGGCCCAAGGATCGCGCCCTCGCCAAATCGAGCCCGCTCGGCGAGCAGCTTGGCCGCGGCGGGTGCCAGGCCAACGCGCTCGCGCTCCAATGCTTCGAGCGCGCCGACTTTACCGTCGAGTGCGGTGAGGGCCTCGGTACCACGCGCCAACGCGGCCCGCGCGGCCGCGTCGGCCGACGCGGCGTCACGCAGCCCGGCCTGCGCAGTCTCCAGCTCGGCGGCAGCGGCGCTCGCGGCCGCCTCCGCGATCGCGACCTGCTCGTCGGCGGCCGTCATCTCCCGCGTGATCGCGTCGGCCCGGTCGCGGAGCGTCTCGCGCTCGCGCTCGAGCGCCGCGGCGCGTTCGCCAAGCTCACCCGACTCGCGCTCGGCGCCGGCCTGCTCGATCGCCAGACGTCCCGCCCGGTCGCGCAGCTCACGTGCCTCACGTTCAACCGCCTCGACTGCCTGACGTGCCACCGCCACCGCGGCGCGGGCTGCCTCCTCGGCGCCGGCGGCGATCTCCACCTCGCCGGTGACGCGCGTCAGCTCGGCGTCGGCGTCCCGCCGTTCGGTGTCGGCGAGCTCACGCTCGCCACGCACGCGTTCACCGAGGGTGACGCCTTCCTGGCGTTCATCCTCGGCGCGCTGACGCCGTGTGATGGCGTTCCGCTGCCGTTCCTCGGCGACGCCAACTTCGCCCTGTAACTCGGCCACCCCTCGACGTTGATCGGCGACGAGGCGCGCCAGCTCGGCGCGACGTGCCTCGGCGGCGCTGCGGGCGGCTGACGCAGCCTCACGCTGCCGCTCGGCGTCTTCCACGGCGTGCTGCGCGACCGGAATCCGTGTTTGCAGATCGGTCAGCCGCTCGGTCAGTGATTGCAGCTCGGCTTCGGCGCTCGACAGGTCGTGCGATGCCAGCGCCACCTCGACCGCCAACCGACGCGTGGTCAGCTCGGCGTGGCGTTCGGCCTTGCGTCGCTGGCGGGCGAGGGAGCGGACGTGGGTTTGGACCTCGGAGAGCAGGTCATCGAGCCGGGCGAGATCGGTGGCCGTCTCCTCGAGTCGGCGCTCGGTGCTGCGGCGACGGTCGCGGTAGAGGCTTACGCCGGCGGCTTCCTCGAACAGCTCGCGGCGCTCGTCGGGCCGATCCGAGAGGAGCGCGTCGATCATCTTGCTCTCGATGATGACGCTGGCGTCGGCGCCGAGTCCTGTCCCTCGGAGGAGGTCCTGCACGTCGCGCAGCCGGCAGGCCGTGCGATTGATGAAATACTCGCTGTCGCCCGAGCGGTTCAACCGCCGAGTAATCACGACCTCGCGATACGGGATCTGCAGACCGCCGTCGGTGTTGTCGAAGTGCAGCGAGACTTCGGCGACGTTGACGGGGCGGCGGGCCGAAGAGCCCTGGAAGATCACCTCGTCCATCTTGGCGCCGCGGAGCGCCCGGACGCGTTGCTCGCCGAGCACCCAGCGGACGGCGTCGGAGACGTTGGATTTGCCGCAGCCGTTGGGGCCGACGATCGCCGTGACCCCGGTATCGAAGACCAACTGCGTGGAATCGGCGAAGCTTTTGAAGCCGCTCAGTTCGAGCTTGGTGAGTCGCATCCCTTAGATCGGACGTCCTGTACGGTAGGCGAGCACCGGTACGAGGCCAGCGGCCCGTAACGATGCGGTGAGCGTGTGTGCGGCTTGGGGCCCGTTGAACGCGCCCGCGTAGACGGTCGCGCGGCCGTTGGAGTCGTTGGCCAGGACGTAGGCGGGGATGCCGCGCGCGAGGTAGCGGTCGGCGGCTGCCACGGCCGAATCAGGGGCCATGTTGCGGCGGAGCACGAGGGCGAGGGGTGCGCGGACGGCAGGCGGACCGGCCGACGCGGAGTCGCCGAACGCGCCCGCCAGGAGCGCGTAGTGGACGGTGCCGGCTGTGTCAGCGAGTGGACTGATCGTGGCCGCGGTCAGCGTCGTGTGCTGTCGCCGGAGGAGGCGGAGCGCGTCGGCGTACCGAGGGAGCGTAGCTACCAGGCGCGTATAGGCGGCGGCCGTCGCCGAATCGGCCGGGTTGGCCGGCACGTCGCCTGGGGTCGGGGTCGGGGTCGCGGCCGCGGCGGGCGGTGTCGGCGACGATGGGCCGAGTTGGGCGTTGGATATTGTCTGGGTCGACGGCGCAGGCGGCACAGACGGCACATTGGCGAGCGCGGTCGGCCGCATGCCGGGTCGGCCGAGGGCGAGCCACGTTGTCGCGGCGACGACCACCACCGCGGCCAGGCCGATCGCTGCCGAGCGGCGCCATGCGCGGCGTCGGCGGGTCCGGCCACTCGTCCGCGGCACACGCCTGCGTTCCCGGCTCGGCCGCTGCGCCGTCGCCAGGACGCGCGCGCCTGGTGGGAGGAGGGCGTCGATCTCGCCCACGGCGATCAGGCCGTCCGTTTGGGAGACCAGATCGGCCAGACCCGGTGTGCGTACGGCCGCCACGAACAGCAGGAGCGCGCCCTCGGCGCGATACTCCGCCACGAGTCGTCCCCAGCGTACGCTCGGCACCATGGTGGCATGATCGAGCGGCTCGGTGCCTCCGGGGATGACGAACAGTCGGTCATCGGCGTGCGTTCGCCGGGTGACCGCCTTGGGCGAGATGCCATAGACGAAGCAATCGGCGACGCCATGCGGATCGTCGTCGGCCGCCAACGCACGGAGGGCGGGGACATCGCCGATCAGATCGACGATCGTCACGGTACGCGTGCGCGCCACGCCGCGTGCCGCACCGATCGCGACGAGTGCCGTCGTGACGGCCTGGTCGCCAACGACGACCGCCGCGGTGATGCCGCGCAATGCCATCGCGCCGCGCGTCGTCGGTCCGTCAAAGGGTGGACCTTCTATGCGTGCCGCATCATCGATCTCGGCGCTCACGGAGCCCCCTGGTAGATCCAGAACTGATGATGCGCCGCCCGGCCGGCGGCGTCTGCCTCAGCCCGCGATGGGAACGGTCCAAGCACTACATGGTAAATGGTCATGCTGCCGTCGCGCGACGGCACGACTCTGGGCGTGGAGCCTGACGCGGCGATCTGCGCCGCGGTCGTACGGGCGGCGCCCTCGTTCAGGACGGCGGCGAACTGCACGGTGAATCCCGCCGCGGGGATGCGGGTGCCGATCGATCCGTGGGCGGTGTCGACCACGGCGTGCGTCGGGCGTCCGGTGGTGTCCGGTCGGTGCGGCACGGGCAGCGGGGGCCCGGGTGGGGGGACTCGCGTTGCCGTGGGCGTACTGTCGTGCTGCGATTGCTGGATCAGCTGGGCGATTGTGTCGGTGGAGTCCGCAGCGCCGCCGCCAGGGAACGTGACAGGTTGGTCCAGCCCGGGCGCGCGGGGACGGAACCCGTTCCAATGGATCGGGATCCAGAAATCCTTGGCGCCGCCGGTGACGGTGTGTTGGGCGATGCCCGACGCATCGACAAAGTCCACATCTGGGTAATCGTCAACCGCGATGAGACCATCGGCGGCCACGAAGGGGAGGTCCGCGGTCCAGTTGGTGTGCACGGTCCCGGTGACGCGGTCGGTGCCGACCGCGACGATCCACGCCGAGTCGCCGGTTGTCGGTCGGACGAGCAGAGCGCGGCCCAGGGGATCCATGCGCATCTCGCTCGCGGCGCCGGAGAGGTCCACCGAGCCCACCACGCGGTCGGTATAGCGGTCGACGACTTGCAATCCGGCCGTGGAGTCGAGGGCCACGTAGAGTCGATCGCCGCTTGGCGTGGCCGCGACGGCCTGAATGCGGCGCGGGAAGGTGATGCTCGGGATGGGCGCGAGGTCGCGTCCCCGCACGCCGGCGATGGCCGAGTCGGCGACGAGATAGAGGCGGTCGCCGAGCTGCGTGCGGATCAGTCGTTCGGCGGGCGGCAGTTGGGCCGAGTCGAGGACTCTCGACTCTGGCGGCCGGACGCGCCAGAGGATGGACTGGTCGCCGCGGCCGCCGCCAACAATGATCACAGTGCCGTCGGCACGCGGCGCGACTTCGCGCGCTGGGTGGGGCGGGGTGAACGTCCAAGGTGTGGCGTCGGTCGTCGTGAGTCGGGCGACGGAGCCATTGGCCTGGATGCCGTAGACGGCGGCGCCGTCGGAGGACGCAAGGGCCGCGAGCTTGACTGTCGGCGGCGGGCTGACATCGCCGACGCGGAGGTCGATGCGGCGGAGTGCGCCGCGGCCGTCAATGAGCGCCACGGAGCCGCGGTCTTCGTCGAACGCCAGGACGCGGCTGACCGACGGCGCTTTGGCGGTCGAGGTCCAGAGCGCCGAGTCGAGGCGGGCGTAGGCGTAGGCGCGTACCGGGCCGCCCGCGCGCGGGATGCGCAGGATGACGGCGTCCGGGTTGGGCGCGGTGCGAGTGGTGGACGCGGCGGACTGGTTGCCGTGCGGCGTGGCGACCGTGCGTTGGTCGGAGTGACCGCACCCCAGCACGAGCAGCGTGGAAACGACCAGCGATACCGCCGCGGTGTGCTTCACGGATGCGCGCCGTGTTCGGCCGCGGCTTCGGTCACCGTCGTGGTTTCGGCGTCGCCCCACAGGCGTTCCAACTGGTAGAACGATCGGAGGGCGGGGTGGAAGACGTGGACGACGAAGTCCACGTAATCGAGGAGCACCCATCGCCCTTGGGCCATCCCTTCGACGTGATAGACGGCCATGCCGGCTTTTTTGAGCTCGGCGATGACGTGTTCCGCCACGCTGCGGACGTGCGTATCCGAGGTGCCGCTGGCAATGACGAAATAATCCGTCATGTCGGACACGCGCTGCAGGTTGAGGATCAAGACGTCATTCGCCCTCTGGTCCACACAGAGCCCGGCGGCCCGTCGAACGGCCGCGGTCACCGAATAAGTTGGCACCGGCTCTGCCATCAGCCTTTGATCACCCACACTTTCACCTCGGGTTTGACGTCGGCGTGCAGCCGGACGGCGACGCGGTATACGCCGAGCGCCCGGATCGGCTCGTGCAGGTCGACCTGCCGCTTCTCGATGGCGAAGCCCTGCGCCTCGAGCTGGTGGGCGATGTCGGCCGCGGTGACGGATCCGAACAACTTGCCTTCATCGCCGACGCGCGCGGAGAAGGTGAGGGAGACCTGGGCCAGTTTGTCGGCGACTTCCTGGGCTGACGCGCGGCGCGAGGACTCGGCCGCGTCGAGGCGCTGGCGTTCCTGCTCGATGCGCTTCTTGTTGCCGGTGGTGGCCGCGTAGGCCAGACCGCGTGGGAGGAGATAATTGCGGCCGAAGCCGGCGGAGACATCGACGATGTCGCCGGGGTGGCCCAGGTTCTCGACGGCTTGGCGGAGAATGACTTCCATGAAACTGTTCCTCGTGTGAAGTAGAGAGTTAGGTGGTTGGTTTCGGCTTGGCGCGCCAATCTTCCCACGTGTCTCCGAGCCCGATGAGGGCGAGGGCCGGAGCGAGGGCGGAGGTGACGGCCAGGAGACCGACGACGACGGCGATGGCGACCAGCGCGACGCCGCTCAACCGACCTGACCGGACGAACCACGCGAACACGCCGAGACCTCGCAGGGCGTAAAGCGTGCCAAAAAACAGGACCAGGTTGTACCCCACCACCGACCAGGTGGGCAGGCCGTGGGTGACGAGGGGTAGCACGATGAATACGATGCCGACGATCACGCCCCACACCAGTTCGTCGCTGAATCGGAACTCGCGGAGTCGCGCGAGGGGTGGGCCGATACGGGTCCGGCTGATCCGGTGATAGAGGCCCCAGCCGAGGGCGAGCATGGCTAGCGACTCGAGCGCCAGGAAGGCGAAGAACAGTTGTTGGCCCCATTGGATCGGGACCACGGCGAACGCCTGCTCGATCTGCTGCACGTTTGCGGCAGTGGTCGAGTCGGAGCCCACCGACTTGACCATCTGTTGGAACTCGGGCAACCCGGTCGTTTCATGCCACCATGCCAGCGCGCCGTTTGGCCGGACCGTGATGTCGTGACTGACTGTACGGGCCAGTGTTTTGCCGGATACGCCAGATGCGACGATCGCCAGTCCGGCGATCGTGAGCGCCAGCGCGACAGCCGCGAGCGCGCGCGGAAAGAATCGGGTGTGGCGGCCAGCGGCCAGCGACAGCAGGCCAAAGAGCGCCGCCACGAGAATGGCCCATCCCTTGGCCATTCCCGCGAGTGCGGACATGGGCGACGGGAAGGCTCGCAGGGTCACGACGGCGACGGTGACCCAGACGATCACGAGCCAGGGCGACCCGTCCGCCGCCCAGCCCAGGAGGGCGCAGACGGCGAGGACGGGCACCAGGAGCAGCACCGGTTGGGTCACGGGGAGCATGACCTGCAGGAACGGCGCGCTGGGGATCAACACGACCGCCAGCAGCGCCAACAGCAGAACCGCCCACCCGGGATCACGCGGGGCAGACGCCTCGCCGCGTGCCGCGGCGCCCGCGCCCACGACGTCCGCCATCGATTTAGGCGGTGTGCCCTTTGATGTACGGGATGATCGCCAGATAGCGCGCCCGCTTGACGGCGGTTGCCAACTGCCGCTGATGCCGTGCGCAGGTACCGCTCAGCCGGCTGGGCAAGATCTTCCCGTGATCAGTGATGAAGCGTCCGAGCGTGCGATCATCTTTGTAGTCGATGAAGCGGACGCGGGTCTCGCAGAATGGGCAGGACTTGGTGGGGCGGCGCATTACTCTTCGTCCTCGTCGTCATCGTCACGGCGGCGCGCGGCCACCATCTCTTCTTCACTCATCGGCGGGGCGCCGACTTCGTGCTCGTGCAGGGTCACGAGGTAGCGGACGACGCCGTCATCGAGCTTGAGGGCGCGCTCGTACTCGGGGAGCACGGTGGGTTCGGCATCGAAGCGCGCGACCACGTAATAGCCGGTCTCGCGGGGGCCAATCGTATAGGCCAGCTGACGCCGGCCCCAATGGTCGACTTTCACCTCGCCGCTCGCGCTCAGCATGCCATGATAGCGCGTGAGCTTCTCGTTGATCGCGGCGTCTTCGAGGGTGGAGTCGAAGATGTACACTGCCTCGTATTGACGGGGCATATCGGCAAGCCTCCCTGTGGTCTTGAAGGAAACCGCCTCCCACGGGCTGCCAGCCACGGGAGGAGGGTGCAATTGTGGCTTAAAGGTAGCCGGGAATTGCACATAGATCAACATGCGATCGCGAAGCGACCGCATGTTGATCTCTGCGTGATTTAGACATTGAAGCGAAACAGGAGAACGTCTCCGTCCTTGACGACGTACTCTTTGCCCTCGGAGCGAACGGCGCCTTTTTCGCGGGCGCCTTTCCAGCCGCCGTCCGAGATGAAGTCGTCGTAACCGACGGTCTCGGCCCTGATGAAGCCGCGCTCGAAATCGGTGTGAATGACGCCAGCCGCCTGGGGGGCGGTGTCGCCCTCGTGGATGGTCCAGGCGCGGACTTCTTGCTCGCCGGCCGTGAAATAGGTCTCGAGGCCAAGAAGCTGATAGCCGGCGCGGATCAGTCGGTCGAGGCCGGCCGATTCGAGACCGAGCGAACTCAGAAACTCGCCGCGCTCGTCCGGGGGGAGCTCGGCTAGCTCGGCTTCGATGCGGGCGGAGAAGGGCACGACCTGGGCGTACTCGCCGGATTTCTTGACGGCCTCGCGCAGCGCGGTGACGTAGGGGCCTTCGTGGCCCGACAGCTCGGCGTCGCTCACGTTGGCCGCGTAGAGCACGGGTTTGGCGGTCAGAAGTGACAACGGTTGGAGCACGGCGCGCTGATCATCGGTCAGCCCGGCTTCCCAGAGGGGCTTGCCCTCCTTGAGCGCGGCGAGGGCCAGCTCGAGGGCCGGTAGCTCGGCGATGGCCGCCTTATCGTTGACGCGGGCGGCCTTCTTGGTCTTGTCCAGCCGCTTCTCGACGACGCCGAGGTCGGCGAGCGCCAACTCGAACTCGATGACTTCTCTATCTCGGACGGGATCGATCGCGCCCATCACGTGTGTGACGTCGGGGTCCTCGAAGCAGCGGACCACGTGCACGATCGCGTCGGTCTCGCGGATGTTGGACAAAAACTTGTTGCCCAGGCCTTCGCCCTCGGCGGCGCCTTTGACCAGGCCGGCGATGTCAACGAATTGGACGACGGCGGGGACGGTGCGCTTTGGATGGACGATCTCGGCTAGTCGAGCGAGGCGGGGGTCGGGGACCTCGACCATGCCGACGTTGGGCTCGACGGTACAGAACGGATAATTGGCCGCGTCGGCCTTGGCGGCCGTCAGGGCGTTGAACAACGTCGATTTGCCGACGTTGGGGAGTCCTACGATTCCGAGCTTGAGCATATCAGGCGGTGTTGTAGCTGTTCATAGCGGCGGTGATGCCGTCGCGGAGCCAGGTCTCTATCGCCGACGTAATCGTCGGCATGCGGTCGATGATGACCGCACGTTCGTGTTTGCCAAACGGTCCAAGGACAAAGTCGGTCAAGTCGCCGACGGCGCGCTGCGGTTCTTGCGGGGCGATCCCTATCCGCAACCGCGCATACTGCCGATTGCCGATGGCGTGCTCGATGCTCTTGAGGCCATTGTGTCCACCAGCCGAGCCGTCGGCGCGCAGCCGTAGCTTGCCGAGGGGAAGGGCGACGTCATCGACAACCACGAGGAGGTCCGTGGCTGGCGACCAGAATGGGCGGCGCAGATACGGCTTGAGGACTGCGCCGCTCAGGTTCATGAAGGTTAGCGGCTTGATGAGGCGGGTCTTGATGGGGCCGACGGCGCCGGTCGAGACCAGTGCCTCGCCGTCCTTTTTTCCCTTATCGAAACGCCAAACGTCGGCCAGGTGGTCAAGCACCCACCAGCCGACGTTGTGGCGTGTCGCCTCGTATTCTTGCCCGGGGTTACCGAGCCCGAGGATGACTTTCAGTGCTACGCTTCCTTGTCGTCCTCAGGCTTCTTGGCGCGGATCACTTCCGGCTCGGCCGGCGCGGCGGCCTCGGTGCCCTCGGCAGGCGCGGCTGGCGTGGCCTCGACCACGGCGCGTGGCGCGGCGCAGACGACGATCGCGGCGTCGATATCCGTGAGCGCGGTGACGCCTGGTGGCAGCGTCAGGTCGCGCACGTGGATCGACTCGCCGATGTTGACGTTGCTGACGTCGACATCGATGTGGTTTGGCATGTTGGCCGGGTCGACCTCGATTTCCAAGTCGCGGAGCGTCTGGTCGAGGACACCGCCCTCGAGGCGGACGCCGAGGGCCGTGCCGACGATCACGAGCGGGATGCGGACGACCACCGTTTCGCCGGCGACGAGCTCCTGGAAGTCGACGTGGAGGTACTCGCGGCGGAACGGGTGGCGCTGGATCTCGCGGATCAGCGTGCGCGTCGTGCGGCCGTCGAGCGACAACTCGATGACCGTGTTCTCGGCCGAGATGTGCTCGAGGAGCTTCTCGAAGTCGCGGGTGTTGATCGCCAGGGGCTGTGGCTCGCGGGCATGTCCGTAGATGATGCCCGGGATCTGTCCAGCGTGTCGAAGCTTGCGGGCGACGCCTTTGCCGGTGTCGGCGCGGGGGGTCGCGGTTAGTTGTGCGGAGGCCATGGTCTAAGAACTCTATTTGAAAAGGGCAAGGAAAAACAAATCTATATCCAACAGGCAGTTAATCGAAGGGCGGGGTAATGGATAATTCGAATAAATGGGTAAAACGGGTGAAATGAACGCGGGCTAGTCCAACGCCGGCTAATCAAACAGCGAGCTGACGGACTGCTCGCTGTGGGTGTACCGGACCGCCTTGGCCAGGAGCTCTCCGACGGACAGGATGTGGAGGCTCGGAAAGCGGCGCTCGGGCGGGATGGCGATGGTGTCGGTGACCGTCACCTCGGTGATCGGGGCCGACTCGAATCGCTCGCGCGCCTGGCCCGAGAACACGGCGTGGGTGGCGCAGACGAAGACCTGATTGGCACCGAGTCGCTTGAGGGCGCGGGCGGCCTCGGTGACGGTGCCCGCGGTGTCGATCATGTCATCGACGAGGAGACAGTCGCGATCGGCGACTTCACCGACGACGTTGACGACTTCGGCGACGTTGGCCCGGGGGCGGCGCTTGTCGATGATGGCCAGCGAGCCATCGAGGCGCTTGGCGAAGCCGCGGGCCATCTTGGCGGCGCCGACATCGGGGGCGACGACGACCAGGTCCTTGAGCTGCTTCTTGCGATAATGTGAGACGAACACCGGCGCCGCGTAGAGGTGGTCAACCGGGACGTCGAAGAAGCCCTGGAGCTGGTGCTGGTGAAAGTCGATCCCGAGGACGCGGTCGGCGCCGGCGGTCTCGATCAGGTTGGCGACGAGCTTGGCGCCGATGGCGACGCGCGGTTGGTCCTTGCGGTCCTGTCGCGAGTAGCCGTAGTAGGGCATGACGCAGGTGATGCGTGCGGCCGAGGCGCGGCGGGCGGCATCGATGAGGAGGAGGAGCTCGAGGATGTTGTCGGCCGGCGGATTGGTCGGCTGGACGATGAAGATATCCGAGCCGCGAATATTCTCGTCGATGCGGACGAAGATCTCGCCGTCGGTGAAGCGATTGATCGTCACCTTACAGAGCTCGACGCCGAGACAGCGCGCGATCTCTTCCGCCAACGCGGGATTCGCCGTACCGGCCAGAAGCTTAAACCCCTGCCGTACTACTCCGTTGCCGTCCATGGACGCAGCCCACTTAATAAAGAACATGCCGGGAAACGCGTCACCGGTCGGCCCACAGCCCTTAAAACTGTCGTGTCCGTGGCGCTCCCGCAACCCGGAAGCGATTGGGTCACGAATTGCCCCTGGTGGATTCGAACCACCATTCTCAGATCCAAAGTCTGATGTCCTGCCATTGGACGAAGGGGCAGTAAGTCGCTGTGCGACAAGCCGAAAAGCTATTCGGGGCCGTTGCGCGGAACAAGCGACGCGAAGGGAGGCTCTTCGCTCCGGTCGGGCCAGATGAACAGGATCAGCGCGGTGGGGCCTTCGATGGCGCCGAGGAGGAGGGCAAGCAAAATGACGACGACGGCGAACCAGTAGGTGAAGCTGGTGTGCGAGGCGCTGTCGCGTGCGCCAGCCGCGCTCGCCGAGTCCAGTGTGGCGGCCGGGGTGCCGAGTGGGAGTGTGGCAAGGCGGCGGCCGGCGGCGATGGAGTCGAGTTGCATGCCGCGCGCGGCGAGCATGCAGACGGCGAGGGCGACGAAGAAACGCACGACTACGCGGCGAGCCATGGGATTGAGGTTCGCGCGAGACGGGCACGGCCGCAAGCGCCGATTGCGTTTTTACCAATCGGCGGACGAAAGAGTCAACTCTATCGGGTACCTGCGCATGCGGGGTCGGACCCGGACCATTCCCGAGGGACTCGTGACGTCGATCCGTGCAATCGTGTTCCTAGTACTGTGCGCTTCCCAAGTGGGGGCGCAGACGGGGGATTCGTCCGGTGCGCCACCCATGGACGTGTTTCGTCGTGCGCCCAGGGTCGGGTCCGCGGACACGTCCACTGCCGGAACGGATGTATTTCGGCGAGCAACCGTGCGGCGTGAAGCCGCGCCACGGAGTCAGAGCGACAGCGTCGTCATCGATGGCGCGCGGATCGCGCTGGATACGGCGCACGCGGGGGCGGTGAGTCGGGACGATATCACCGAGCATCTGGCGCGGCCGGTCCGGAACCGGACGGTGATGGCGGCGCCCGTCGCGGCGCCCACTCCGGCACCTCAGCCTGCAACGCCGCCCCCTCCGCCACCTGCGCCGGCGGCCGTCGTGACGATGGCGCCGACCGTCGTTCAACCGGCGGTTCAACCCGCGGTCGTTGAGCCTGTCGCGCCGCGCCGGACGGTTCGCGCGACGCCCAAGCCGGCCAGCACCCCGACGGTCAAGGCGCCGCCACCGACGGACTCGGCGCAGCTGGTGCGTGAAGTGGCCGAGCTGCAGCGCGATGTCGCGCCCAAGCTTCAGTCGGTCGGGTTGGCGCTGGACAGCGTTCGTGCGCAGCACGAGGCGAACCTCGACCGGTTGCAGCGGGAGAATCAGTCCGAGCCGGACACGCTCAAGCGCAAAATGCTGGACCAGATGATCGCCGCCGCGCGGTGGCGCAACGACACGACGTCCGTGGCGACCAAGTCCACGCCGGCCAAGAAGAGCAAGAAGACGAAGGCGCTGGCCGGCAGCTAACGCCCCAGCCTAGGCGGGCTTTCGTAGGACGAATACGAACTGATAGCGGAGTGGCGGAATCACGCTCAGGAGCCTGAGCCCGATCCGCAGCGCCAGGCGGAGCGGCCGGCGGTTCTTGAAGAGCGCCGGCCCCCAGTCGGTCGCGACACGCTCGACGACGAAGCCTGCGCCGGTCATCACCGACGCCCAGCCCGAGCGCGTGGCGCGGAATTCGAGGGGCTGCCCGGTCCGGATGTAGAAATTCGGCACCGCGGTCACGAGCCGGCCGCCGGGCTTGAGCACCCGGTAGACCTCGGCGAAGCCCGCTGGGATGTTGGGGAAGTGCTCCATCGAGCCGAACGAGAAGACGCGGTCGAACGTGCCGTCGGGGAAGGGGAGTCGCGTGCCGTCGGCGTCGACCCAACCGGCTTCGGGCGTGAGGCGCGCTGCCGACACGAGCGCCCGGTGAGAGAAATCAAGACCGATCGCGGTGCCGACGCGCCGTTCGCGGACGGCAATGTGCGTCGCCCAGCCGACGCCGCAGCCCAGATCGAGAAACGTCGTTCCGGGGAGTGGCTCGAGGTGTCGGATCGCGCGCCTCAGTCGCGGGAGATTGGGCCGCTCGACGTCCTCGGCGAAGTGATAGTCGCGTTCGTAGAACTCGCGCGGTGCGGTCACACGAGCTCCACCGGAGTCGCGGCTTCCAGAGTCGACGTCATCAGCACGGTCCCCAGCAATTGCGCGGCGACCGCGGCCGCATCGGCGGTCGGGTCGAGGATCCCAAATACGGTCGACCCTGATCCACTCATCTGGGCGAGTACGACGCCATCGAGACTCCGGAGCGCCGAGAGCGCGACGAGAATCTCGGGGTGTCGGGCCCCAACCGGCTCCTCGAAATCATTTCCACCGTGGACGGCAAGCCAGTTCCAGTCGGTGAGGGCGTTCGGCGGGAACAGTCGGGCCGGGGTCGTGTGGCCGCCTCGTGTCTCGGCCACCCAGCCATACGCCGCGGCAGTGGGGACGCCGAATGGTGGCAGGTAGAGCACGACGGGATGTCTGGGCAGGGTGGGGAGAGGGAGGAGGCGGTCCCCACGGCCCCACGCCAGGGCCACCCCACAGTCAGATGTCAGGAAGGGCACGTCGGCGCCGAGTTGACCGGCGAGGGCGATCAGTTGGTCGGGGCCCAAGGGGTGGGGATCGAGTGCAGCCAACGCACGCAGCACGGCAGCGGCGTCGGCGCTGCCGCCGCCCAAGCCCCCACCGACCGGAATGTGTTTATCGATCTCGATGGCGAACCCGGCAGGCCATCCCCGTGCGTGGGCGTATGCCATCGCGGCCCGGTAGGCCAGGTTGCGCTCTGTCGGCCCGACGTCAGCGCCACGGCAGTCGAGCGTGCGGGGGCCTGACGTCGCCCGCACGACAACGTTGTCGGCGAGGGCGAGACGGCAGAAGACGGTTTCGATCTGGTGGTACCCGGACGCTTCGCGTGCCAGGACGTGGAGCATCAGGTTGACTTTTGCTTGGGCGGAGACCCGAACACCACTCACGCTTGTTCCGCCTGGCGTTCGACCTGCTCGACTTCCGACAGGTGCAGCCCTAGTCGTGCGAAATACCAAGCGCCGATCAGCGTGATCGGAATAAATGACAGCACATGGTATCCGATCGCCCACGAGACGGCGAGTTCTTTGGGAACGCCGTAGACGCCCAGTCCGAGGGTCGCGCAGACCTCGAAGATTCCGAAGAAGCCAGGTGCCGCGGGCACCGCGACGCCGAGCGCGATGAGGCCTTGGAGGAACAACGCGGCCGTCCACGGCACGTGGACACCGACTGCCTGGAACGCGATCCAGAAGGAGAGCGCGTTGGTCAGCCAGAGTGCGACGGCCCAGACGAGAATCGTGGCGAACCGCACGGGGTTGCGGAGCACGCTGAGACCGGCTGAGAAGTGGAGGAGCACCTCGCGGCCGCGGGCCTCGAGCGACGGTGCCACACGGCGAGAGATTACTTCGTAGGCGCCGATGAGCCAACCGGGGAAGAAGACGATCGCGTAGAGGACGGCGGCGAGCGCCAGCATGCCGAGGATCCCGAGCGCGGCCCACCGGCTGGCCGGCATGCCGCTGATCCGGGTGCCGCCGGGGAATTCCGGTGCGAAGATCGCGAGCAGGGCTAGCGACACGACGACGAACGCATCGAAGAGCCGGTCCACGGCCAACGACGCCAGTGCAGCCGCGAACGGCACACGCGGGATGCCGGCAGCGACGGCTGCGGGGCGAGTGGTTTCTCGAGTCAGGGCGAACGCGCGAGCCAGCTCACCGGCGCGGGCGGGGACGACGTTGTTGACCATGAAGCCGATGGCGACGGATCGCCACAGCATGCCAAACGGCAAGTTGGGGGCGACGGGGTCGAGGATCGGGCGCCAGCGTCGCGCACGCAACGGGAACACACCGGTGGCTGTGACCGCTGAGAGGAGAAAGAGCGGCAAATTCGCCCCCCGCAGGGTGGCGCTCACCTCGTGGAACGGGATGCCGTGCAGGACCCACCAGAGGAGCGCGGCGCTAATCGCGATCCCGAGGGCGCCGCGCCAATCGAGCTTCAACTGCTGCCGGCCAAGTCGAGGAGATCGAAGAGCTCGGCGAGCGACTCAGCCGAGGAGCCATCCGCGCGCAGTGTGTCGCGGAGGAGGCGGGCGCGGGCCAAGGCGGCCGGGCCGCGGTAGAGGAGCGAGTCGATTGGCACGATGTCAGGCTCGGTGGGCGCGTTGCTCGCACCCGCCGTGGTGGTCCCGTTGGCGCGAGGAGCGCGCGCCGGTGGCTCTTCGATGAGCGGTTCTTCCATCAGGTGCGAGATCCCGACGATGCCGTCCTGCAGGAACG
>DATMNB010000095.1:0-12936 GCA_035569435.1 Gemmatimonadaceae bacterium | reverse complement strand
GATCTCGTCGAGGGCGACGCGCGAGCGGGGCCAGATGTAGCGGGCGCGGGCGGCGTCGGGGGGGAGCCAGGCGAAGTCCGCGTGTTCGGGGCCCAGGCGGACGGGCGCCGCGGGGACGAAGGCGGCGAAGACGACGGCCAGTTGCACGGAGCCCATGCCGTGCAGGTAGAAGGGCTGGACCGTTATCGAATAGAGGCGGTCAATGGGGAGGCCGGTTTCTTCGCGGACCTCGCGCACGGCGGCTTGCTCAGGGCGTTCGCCGGGCTCGATGTGGCCGTGCACCGTTTCCCAGGAGTCCGGGCAGCGCGTGTCGCGGGCGCGGCGGAGGACCAGGACGCGCCACGTGGGGTCGATCACGTAGACGTCGACGACGCCGATGGCGAGATCGGTCAAGCGCTCGGTCATGTTTGCGCGAGGAGGGAGCGGAGGCGGGCCGCCAGGGCGGTCGGGCGGAACGGCTTGGTGAGAAAATCGTCGGCGCCGAGCGCCAGGCCGCGCATCTCGGTTTCCTGATCGGCGCGGGCCGTGAGGATCAGAATGGGAAGCCTGGCCGTCGAGGCCCGCGTGCGGAGGCGCGAGAGCACCGCGAAGCCATCGAGCACGGGCAGATTGATGTCGAGGACGGCGACGTCCGGCGTAGCCCGGTCGATCGCGGTCAGCGCCTCGGCGCCGTCGCCGGCTTCCAGCACCTGAAATCCTTCCCGTTGCAGGACGTCGCGCATGGCCCGCCTGAGCGGTAGTTCGTCCTCGACCAATAGGACAACTGGCCGGACCACCGGAAGAGCATCTGTCATTCAGCGTAAGGTATGACGATCTTACAGGTCATGAAGAAGCCGTGGGCGTTCTGGCCCGTCGCCGTCACCGTTCTGCTCACCGACTGCGCGACGAAAGACAGGGCCGTGGCGCATCTCACGCCACACGTGCCGCACGGCGTGCTGGGCGACATTCTGTGCTTCACCCTCGTGTTCAACCCCGGCGCGGCCATGGGCACGACGCTCGGACCCTACTCACGGTGGGGCTTTACCGCGCTCGCGCTCCTCGTGGTCGGCATCATCGGCCTGCTCTATCGTGACACGCAGCCCGACGACGGATGGCGCGTCGTGGCCCTTGCCCTACTCACGGGCGGCGCGCTCGGCAACGCCGTCGATCGCGTTCGCTCGGCGGCCGGCGTGGTCGACTTCATCGATATCGGCGTCGGGTCGACGCGGTTCTGGACGTTCAACATCGCCGACGTGGCCGTGTGCTGCGGCGCGGCGCTCCTCGCGGCCGCCATGCTCAGAAGATCCCCCACAAATCACGAGTAAGATCGAACGAGAACGTCCACCGTCCGTCGCGGAGTCCGCGCGCGACGTCGAATCGCATGACGTCCCAGAGCGCGAGCAGGCCGAGCCCGAGCGAAGGATACCAGCCCTCGCCGGTCAGACTGGTGCGGAGCGGGATCGGGTCGGGTCGGTCGAGATACACGACGTGGGCGAAGGGCGCGAGCGTGACGGTGTGGGGCGTCGCGCCGTAGCGGCCGATGGTGATCGAGGGTGCGGGGATGGGGAATCGCCATTCGACGTGTTCGCTGCCCGCCAGGCCGCCGACAAAGGCGTGATAGTCGTACCCTGGCCCCGTCACCGGGCCGCCGAGATAAACCGCGTCCTGGATCGGGATCGGGCCGCGTGAGACAAATGCCGCGGTGGTCTGCGTGACCAGCCTGTCATGCCCAATGGGGCGGCTGATCTCCGCCGACCCAGCGACACGCCCCACCGTCGTCGGGTTCCACTCGTACCGCGCGGCAAGCGTGGCGTGAATGTCCGTGCCCCAGGGGCCGGCGAATGTCGGACGTTCGATGTTCAAGGTGAGCGCGGTCTGCCAGAGGCCGGCCGCGGGGATCGTGGCGGCAAAGTGGCCGAGCGCCGACCGCGCGTGAATGGCGAGGGCCGCCTCGGTCTCGCGGCGGACGCCGACGCGCCAGATGAGACCGCCCCAGCGCGGGGCGGTGGCGTAGATGCCCACCCCGCGGACATCGAATGGGTCGGTGCGGTCTGAGCCAAACTCCTGGCTTGCAAAGCTGTTGATCAGGAGCGACGTCTCCGGTTGATCGCCCGCGTTGCGGAAATCGCGATACGCCGTTAGCCCGAGTCCGAGGCCGTCGGCGCGGTGCCAGCCAAATTGGAACTGACCGTGGCCTTCCCGATCATCGAATCCGTAGCGGCCGAACGCCGTTGCCGCGAACCCGTCGCCCGGCCGGACGGTGCCGCCGAGCCCCAGGGCGAGGCCTTCGACGCGGTCGGAGCGGATGAAGTCGGAGATGGAGCGGGCGGACAACGAGATCGACCGGGTGCGCGCGAGCGCTTGATCGCGGACCTCGGTCTCGACGCGTGCGACGTCGGCATCGGTGGCGACGCTGACACCGGGTGGGAGGGAATCGATGATGGTGCCCGTCCACGGGTACATGCTCCGGCCCCGGTGTGGCGCCGAGTCGATCTCAAACCCGCGTGCGAGCGGCAAGATGTCGATTCCGTGATTGATGACGTAGCAGCAGATCTCCCACCGGGCGCGGATGATCCCGCGGGCCGGCAGGTCCAGCCATGAGCCGGTGCGGCGGATCTCGATCGTCTGGCGGCGCGGAAGCCAGAACCGCCCGTCGACGAGACCGTTCTCGAGCACGATCGAAATGTCCTCGAGCTCCGCCTCACGGAGCGCCGAGCGGGTGAACCCGAACGCCATGCGGACGACCTGGCCGGTGCGCGGCTCGAGGTAGATCGTGCCGATAATCCCGGGCTGTGTATCGGTGCGCGGCCGCACGAGCACCTTGTAGACGTCGATCGTCTGATCGGGGAGTCGCGTGCGGAGCGAGTCGACGATGGCGAAGTCGTAGGCGGCGAGGCCTGGCTTGGAGAGCGGGTGTGGGACGTCACGCACCTCGTCGCCGTCGCCCACGCGGATCACGGCTGGAAGATTGTTGAGAAAGATCCCCAGGTGGTCGCGGTGATACACGATGTCGGTCGGCAGGAGCAGCGTGTCACGCCGTCCCTCGATGACTTGCTTGCTGAAGGACGGGGCCTGCCAGTAGATGTCGTCGACGAGCTCGTCGGCTTTGACGACTTTGGGCGGCTCGGTGAGGCCTTCGCCCAGCTGGGCGAGGAAGGTGACGTAGCCGTGGGCGGTGGCCCGGTAGTCTCGGAGCCCGGTATCGGCGAGTTGGCGGTTCCGGAGGGTCGTCGCCCGCTCGACGAGGGCGCGCGTGCGTGCATCGTTATACTGCTGCGCGGCCGCGCGCGCCGGCACCGCCGCTACTAAGAGCAACAGCGCGTGCAGAGGGACGATGGCGCGCATGACGGGCACAAATATACCTTAAGACGATGCAGCCATCGTTTGAGCGCTTTCGCGCACTGGCCGAATCGGCACGGCGCTCCGGGGGCATTGTGCCCGTGTGGCGGGAGTGCCTGCTCGATACCGACACGCCGGTGTCCGCGTTTGCCAAGCTGCGGCGCGAGCCGTTCGCCTTCCTGCTCGAATCGGCACCCGCGGGGAGCGAGACGTGGGCGCGCTACACGTTCATGGGCACGGAGCCGCGGAACGCCTGGCGTCTTCGCGACGGGGTCGTGGAGGACTGGACGGCCGATCGTGGATGGCACGGGGCGCGTCGCCCCGAGGATCCGCTGGAGGATCTGCGCGTGCGCATCGCCGCCGACGCTCCGCCCGACGATCCGGCGTTGGCGGCCGAGCTGGGCGCCTTCTGGGGCGGTGCGGTGGGGTTTCTGAGCTACGACATGGTTCGCTACATCGAGCGGCTGCCGTCGCCGCCGCCACGCGGTCTCGATCTGCCCGACGCGCTGTTTGTCTTCACGCGTGCCGTTGTCATCATCGACAACCTGCGCGCGCGTGTGCGGGTCGTCGTGAGCGTCCCCGTGCCGGCCGGGTGCACCGACGCGACGCTCAGGGCGCTGTACGACGCCGGTGCCGCCGACGTGGACCGCACAGTGGACCGACTGCGGGCGAGCGCGGCGCTCCCGGCGCTCGATCTCGATCCGGCGACGCCACCCGCGGTCGGCCGGTCGACGTACGAGCGGGGACAATTTCTGTGCGACGTCGAGCGCATTCGCGAGTACATCCGGGCCGGTGACGCCTTTCAGGTCTTGTTAGCACGACGGATCGACGTCCCGTACGACTTCTCGTCGGCGGCGCTCTACCGGGCGCTGCGCGCGCTCAACCCGTCGCCCTATATGTACCACCTGGTGCTCGATGGGATGGAACTGGTCGGGAGCTCGCCCGAGCTCCTCGTGCGCGTCGCCGACGGGCGCGTGACGCTCCGGCCGATCGCCGGCACGCGGCCGCGGGGACACACGCCGGCGGAGGACGCGGCGTTGAGCGCGGAGCTCCTGGCCGACGAAAAGGAGCGTGCCGAGCACGTGATGCTCGTCGATCTGGGCCGGAACGATGTGGGGCGGATCGCCGAGTTTGGGACGGTGTCGGTGACGGAATTCATGATCGTCGAGCGGTTTTCGCACGTGCTGCACATCACGAGTGAGGTGCAGGGGATGGTCGCCGGTGACGGCTCGGCGATTGGAGTCTTCCGGGCGACGTTTCCGGCGGGGACGATGACTGGGGCGCCCAAGGTGCGGGCGATGGAGATCATCGACGAGCTGGAGCCCGAGCGCCGGGGGCCGTATGCCGGGGCGGTGGGCTATATCGCCGGCGGCGACCGGCGGATGGACCTGGCGATCACGATTCGCACGTGCGTGATCGCCGGCGGGGTGGCATCGGTGCAGGCGGGGGCCGGGATCGTGGCCGATTCCGATCCGGCGCGCGAGTGGGATGAGACCGAGAATAAGGCGCGCGCGATGCTCACCGCCATCGGCCAGGTGCGTGCTGCCCGCTGAGCCGGGGTCATGCCGTACCGGCTAACGACCGCCACCGGCGATCAGACATACGACCTCCGGGTCGGTGCGCTGCTCGTCGTCGGGCGGGCGCTGACGAGCGACATCCCGGTCTTTGATCCGACGATCTCGCGGCGGCACGCCGAGGTGCTGTGCGGCGAGTCGGGGGTCGAGGTGCGGGACCTAGGGTCGAGCAACGGGACGTTTGTGAATGGCGCCAAGATCGAGAGCGCGCGGCTCTCGCCTGGGGATGTCGTCGCGTTTGGTAAGGTGCCGTTTCGGCTCACCGAGGTGAGTCCGTTGCCGACGCTGCCGCCGCCGCCCGTGGTGGCGCCGCGGTTGAGCGGGACGATCGTGCTGCAGATGCCGGTCGGTCAACCTCCAGCGGCCGCGGACCAGCAGAAGCTGGCGCAGAAGCTGTCGCTGCTCCTCGAGGTGTCCAAGGGGCTGACCCGCACGATCGATCCCGCCGCGTTGCTGGAGACGATCGCGGGATTTTGCCTGCAGATCTTCGACGTCGACTACGTGTCGATTCTGCTGGCTGACGAGCGGGGCGAGCACGTGCCCAAGGTGTCTCGCGACCGCGAGGGGCAGGCGGAACAACGCAGCGTGCCCCAGTCGATCGTGCGCACGGCGGTGCATGACAAGGTGGCGATCCTGTCCGACAACGCCCCCGAGGATCTGCGATTTGGCGGGCAGTCGATTCTCATGCAGCGGGTGCGGTCCACGATGTGCGCGCCGCTGGTCGGCGGCGGCAACGAGGGGCGGGTGCTCGGCGTGCTGTACGTCGACAACGTGACGTCGACACATCGGTTTGACGGTGAGGATCTAGAGTTTCTGATCGCGTTTGCGAGCATCGCGGCCGCGGCGATCGAGAACGCGCAGTTCGCGTTGGCGCTCCGGCAGCAGATCGTGGTGCGGAGCAATTTTGAGCGGTATTTCGCGCCGACGCTGGCGGCGCGGATCGCCGAGTCGCCTGAGGCCGTGCGGTTGGGTGGGGATAAGCGGCCGGTCGCGGTGCTGTTCAGTGATATTCGTGGGTTTACCAAGCTGTCGGAGTCGATGACGCCGGACGACATGGCGAGTTTTCTGTCCGAGTACTTCACCGAGATGGTCGATTGCGTGTTCCGGCATGGGGGGACGCTCGACAAGTTCATGGGCGATGCCGTCATGGCGCAGTGGGGCGCGCCGCTCGGGTCTGGGGACGACGCCGATCGGGCGGTGCATGCCGCCATCGACATGATGCATGCGTTGCCGGCGCTCAACGTGAAATGGCGCGGGATGGGGCGGCCGGAGCTCAGCATCGGGATTGGGCTGAACTATGGGGAAGCGTTTGCCGGGAACATCGGGTCGGAGCGGCGGCTGGAGTTCACGGTGATTGGGGACACGGTCAATACGGCGAGTCGCATCTGTGCCGCGGCCGAGCCGGGGGAGATCCTGTTGTCGGACGACATGCGGCGCGCGTTGCGGGCGGCGCCCGCGCTGGAAGAGCGGCCGCCGCTCGAGCTCAAGGGGAAGGCGCAGCCCGTACCGGTGTATCGGGTGCGGCTCTGACGCTCGACCTCCCCGCGGGCTACGTCTCCCTCCGCCGGCCCAGGATCAAGGCCGTGGCCCTCGAGGCCCTCGCGCCCGTGGTCAGTTCGCTCCTCGGGCGCGGGGCTCTCTACGCGATGGCGGCCAGCACATCCGGCCGGCGCGAGTACGTGGGTCGCGCGGTGGCGTATGGCATTGCCTGGGACGGGGTACGGGTCGTGGTGCGCCACTCCCGTCACGGGGGGCTATTCGCCCCCCTGACAGGAGACCTGTTTTTGCCGCCGACGCGGGCGCCGCATGAGCTGGCGGTCGCGCTCCGGCTCGCGGCGTCCGGCGTCCGCACGCCGGAGGTCGTTGCCTATGCCGTGTATCACGCGGGCCCAGGTCTCCGCCGCGCCGATGTCGTGACGCGGGAGATCGCCGATACGCGTGATCTCGCGGCGCACCCGGCGACGCCGGATGCCAACGCCGCAGTGGAGACGTTGCTCACGGCGCTGGCGCAGGCCGGAGCGGTCCACCCCGATCTCAACGCGAAGAACATCCTGCTCGCCGAGCGTGGCGGCGAGCTCGCGGCCTATGTCATCGACGTGGATCGCGTGGTGTTTCGCACGCGAGGGGCCGACGAGGCCAATCGGGAGCGGCTCCGCCGGTCGATCGCCAAGCTGGGGCTGGCGTACCGGGTATGAAGCGGATCGGCATCGTCATGTTGAGCGCACTGGGCGACGCCGTGCACGTGTTGCCGCTACTCACGGCGCTCAAGCGGCAGTGGCCGGACGCGGAGATCACATGGGTGACGCAGCACGGGCCGGCGGCGCTCGTGGCCGGGCATCCGTCGTTGGATCGGCTGATCGTGTTTGACCGGAGGCGGGGGTGGGGAGCGTTTGGCGAGGTGCGGCGGCAGGTGGGGTTGGGGCGGTTTGACGTGTTGCTCGACCTGCAGGTGTATCTCAAGGCCGGCGTCCTGACGGGGTTGCTGCCGGCGCGGACCAAGCTGGGATTCGACCGGAAGCGGGCGCGTGACCTCAACTGGCTGTTCACGACGCAAAAGATCCCGCCCATGCCGCCCGGCGCCGGGCCGAGGCACGTGCAGGATCAGTATCTCGAGTTCCTGGCGGCGCTCGGGGTGCCCGCGGAGCCGCTGGTGTGGAACCTGGGCCCCTGGACGGGCGACCCGCCCCCGCCCGACGGGGGGCGGTACGCGGCGTTGGTGATCGGTACGAGCCGGCCTCAGAAGGATTGGCTGCCGGACCGCTGGGCGGCGTTGTGCGACGCCCTGTACGACCGGCATGCTCTGGTGCCAATGCTGGTCGGCGGGACGTCTGCGCGGGAGCAAGCGACCGCTCGGGCGATTCTGTCGACCGCACGGTCACCCGTGCGGAACGCGTTGGGGTCGGGGCTCAGGCCGCTCGTATCGATATTGAATGGTGCCACGCTCGTGGTGTCACTCGACACGGGGCCGCTGCACATGGCCGTGGCGTTGGAGCGTCCGGTAGTAAGTCTCATCGGATACAACGATCCGGCTATAGTGGGGCCATATAGGCGCTATACTGATTTGATAGTGAGCGCATTTGGTGCTCCAGTGCAAAGAGAACGGCGCATGGCGACGATCAGCGTGGATGCCGTTCTGGATCGATGCGCATCTGCGTTGTAATGCTGAGCGCCATCGGCGATGCAGTGCATGTATTGCCAATTGTCAACGCATTAAAGCGACACAATAGCGCCAATAACATAACATGGTTGCTCCAGTCAGGCCCTGCGTCCCTTGTCAGGGGCCATCCGGCCATCGATCATCTCGTCGAGATCGACCCGCGCCGATCGCTCGCCCCGGCGCGAGCCCTGGAGCCATTCGACCTCCTCATCGATCTGCAGGTGGCGTTCAAGGCGGGGATCGTCACCGCCGTCACACGAGCCCACACCAAGCTGGGATTTGACCGCGCCCGCGCGCGGGATCTCAACTGGCTGTTCACGACGCAGAAGATCCCCGCCCACCCAGAACGCCAGCACGTCCAGGATCAGTACTTCGAGTTCCTCACCGCGCTCGGTGTGCCGATCGAGCCCGTCGTCTGGAACTTGGGACCATGGGCGGGCGATCCATCGGCGCCCGACGGGAGATATGCGGCGCTCGCGATCGGGGCCAGCGACCCGGACCGGGAATGGTTCGCCGACCGGTGGGCGGCCGTGGCGGACGCGCTCCACGACGTCTACGGCCTGCGGCCGGTATTGGTGGGCGCCGGGACGGACCGGGACAAGGCTGCTGCGGCAGCCATCAAGGCTCTGGCAAAAGCGCCGGTGGACGACGCGCTTGGCTCAGGGCTCAGGCCTCTGGTGTCGATCCTGGGCGGCGCGGAGCTCGTGATCTCGGTCGACACGGGCGCCGTGCACATGGCCGTGGCGCTCGACCGTCCGGTCATCACGCTCATGTCCAATGCCGACCCGCGCCGCACGGGCCCGTACCGCAAGTTCCACGACCTGATCGTCGATGCCTACCACGACCCTGGCGAGCGGGGTCCGATCAGTTGGACGCGCCGCCCTGGGCGGATGCCGCGGATCGCTGTGACGGACGTGCTCGAACGGGTTGCGCGCTGGCGGTCGACTTATTGACGGACAGAAATGCGCTGATGGTCTTGTTCAGGTACGCGAGGTCGGCGGGACTCGCGCCGGCGCCGGCGGGGTGGCCCCACAGCGAGTGGATCGGGGCGAACGTGACCTGCCGGATAAATTGCCGCTCGTACTCGGCGTCGGTGATCGGGAAGTAGAGGTCGGTCTCGCTCGGCATGTACAGGACCGGTACGCGGATCGCCGCGAGCGCCCGCGCCACATCGCCGCCGTAGCCAGGTGTCGTGCCGATGTCGTGGTGCTGCCACACGCGCGCCTGGAGAATCATGTCGTTGGCGTCGATGCTGTCGGTGAACCCGCGCACGATCCCGGCCATCACCTCCTCCGCCGACCGGCCCATCGACGTGTCCGACCGCCACAGCGCTTGCCGCCACCACTCCTGCGAGAAGAGCCACCCGGCCCACACCGTGCCGTAGGCCTGCATGCCGCGGCGCGGCTCGCTCGTGTAGTCGCCGTCCTGAAACGCGGCGTCGGCCTCGAGCGCGGCGATCTGCCCTTCCAGTCGCACCACGCCGTGCGGATAGCACTGGGCCGTCCCTGACGTCGCCACGATGCGGTCGGCAAAGTCAGGGTAACTCACCGCCCACTGAAACGCCTGCTCGGCGCCCATGGAGAATCCGACGATCGCCTGCAGGTGCGTCAGATGGAGCGAGTCGACCAACAGCTGATGCACGACGTTCACATTATCGCGGATGGTCACTGCGGGAAACCGCGGCCCGTGATAGGGCTCGAGCGTGTTGCTCGGGCTCGACGAGTGGCCGTTGCCAAACATCTCGGTGGCGATGACAAAGTGGCGCGTCGTATCCAGCGCCTGGCCGGGCCCGAGGAGCCAGTCGTAGCCGTGGTGGTCGGCCATGTAGTGTGACGGCACGAGCACCGCGTTGTCGCGCGCGGCGTTCAGATGGCCGTACGTCGCGTACACGATGGTCGCATTGGGAAGCGTGACGCCGCTCTCGAAGGCGAACGTGTCGACGTGGAACGTGTGGACCTGCGCCCCAACCGGAGCAGCAGTAATGAGGGCGGCAACGACAGCCAGGAATGCTCGGCGCATGAGGTCCAACCTATGGCAGCTTGGCCGGGGGCGTCAGGCCGCTACGCGCGAAAAGCAACCGCTGACGTCAGCCCTGCTGGCGCGCTCTGGAGGCGGGGAGGCAGTCCTCGCCATCCAGCGGCGCGTTGGGCTTGATGCGCACGCTCTTGGCGGGGATGCCAACGTTCACGTGGTAGGGCCGCACATCCTTGGTAGCCACCGCGACGGCGCCGACCATCCCCTGGCAGTGGACGTGCACGCCCGCCAGCACGGTCGCGTGGTACGTGATCCGGACGCCGTCATCGAGCACGGTGACGGCGTTGGTCACGTCCCGGGCGTCGATGATGCTGTGCGTGTGGCTGTAGATGTTGGCGTAGTCGCTCACCGACACGTTGTTGCCGATGACGATGCCACCGCGGTCGTCGAGCAGGACGTGCCGGTGGATGACGACGTTGTCGCCGACCTCCAGGTTGTACCCAAACGAGAACTCGACGTGCTGAAACGCCTTGAAGTTCTCGCCGACCCGCTTGAAGATGTACTGGGCGAGCAGTCGGCGGAGATGCACACCCAGCTCCACGTTCTGCCCACCGACGGGCGTGCGGTCAAACGAGTACCACAGCCACAACAACGGCTTGACGGGCTGGAAGCGCGCGTCGTCGCAGTCGGAGTAGTACTCGGGCTCGAGCGTCACGTTGCGCGGGTCGAGCGCTGCCAGCGCGAGGCGTGTGCCGGCGGGCAGTTTCGGATCAGCGACCGCCGTCTCCCAGTTGGCGGCATACTCGGGGTACGCCAGCTCGGCCAGCGTGCGGCGGCAGAGGACTGACCGGTCCGTGCTCGGGTCGGCCAACGCGTCGCCGAGCGCGCCGAGCCACTCGGCCATCACCGGCGAGTCAGGAGGCTGCGAGAGGGAGCGCAGCGGGAGATAGGTCATGCATTCAATCTAACCAGGCTTCCCGACGAGGGTCACGAGCGCCGACGCCAACTCGTCGCGGCCCTCGCCCGTGACGGCGCTGAAGGGGATCACCTGATCGGTGTCCAATCCAAGCAACGCAGTCAGGGACGCCACGCGATCAACCGCGGCCTGACGGCCGAGCTTGTCGATCTTGGTGATCGCGACGACCGTTGGCACGCCCAACTCAGATAGAAAGTCGAGCATGAGCCGATCGTCGTCCGTTGGATCGTGCCGGATGTCGAGGAGCTGCACCACGCCGCGCAGCCGTTCGGAGTTACGGAGGTAGCCCTCGATGAGAGGGAGCCACTCGGCCTGGCGGGCCTTGGCGATCCGCGCGTAGCCGTAGCCGGGGAGGTCGGCCAGCACGAACAGGTCGTTGACCTGGAAGAAATTGATCTCTCGTGTCCGACCTGGGGTCTTGCTCACCCGGGCCAGCGCTTTGCGGCGCACCAGGCGGTTGATCAGGGAGGACTTTCCAACGTTCGATCGGCCGGCGAAGGCGATTTCCGGCAAGGTGGGAGGTGGCCGCCACCCGCCAGCCGCGGCCATCGGCCCGAGGAACGTCAGTTCTCGTATGGGGAGCGGGTCAGCGGCGGGCGGGTGCCCCTCGGTCACGAGCCGGCGATGGGTGGCGGCGCCGCGGGCGCCGAGACCACGGGCCGCCGCGCGCGCGGCGACGGCACAGGAAGGGGGGCGACGAGGATCGACTTGGCGGGCACGTCCTCGACGGTTGGCGACTGGGTCATGGGCCGCAGCGCGAGCTCCAGCACCTCGTCCATCGACCGCACGGGGTGGAACGTCGTGTCGGTCCGCACCTCGGCGGGCAGCTCGCTGATCTCGCGCGCGTTCCCGTGCGGGATCACCACGTGCCGAATACCGAGGCGGTGGGCGGCGACCGACTTCTCCTTGAGCCCCCCGATCGGGAGGACCCGCCCGCGCAGGGTGATTTCGCCGGTCATGGCCATGTCCCCGCGCACCGGCCGGCGCGTCAGCGCGCTGATAATGGCCGTGGCGATGGCGATCCCCGCGCTCGGGCCGTCCTTGGGCGTCGCGCCGGCGGGGATGTGGACGTGGATGTCGCGCGTGCGGTAAAAGTCGCGATCGATGCCCAGCGCCTTGGCCCGGCGGCGGGCGTAGCTCTGGGCCGCGGTCGCCGACTCTTTCATCACCTCGCCGAGCGTGCCAGTGAGCTGCAGCCGGCCGCGCCCGCGGACGACGCTGACCTCGATGTCGAGGGTCTCGCCACCGACCGACGTGTAGGCCAGCCCGCGCGCGACGCCGATCGCGTCCTCGATCGTGAGATCATCGGGATCGAACGGCGCGGGGCCGAGGAGGTCATGGAGCGCGTCGGGGAGGAGCGGCGCCGGGTCCAGCGTGCCGGCCGCCTTGCGGCGGGCGAGCTTGCGCGCCACCCGCGCCAGTCGCCGGTCGAGCTCCCGGACCCCGGCTTCCCGCGTGTAGCCCCGCACGATCGCCGGCACCACGCCGCGATCGAGCGACACCTCACTCGGTTGGAGGCCGTTCCTCGTCAACTGGCGAGGAACGAGAAAGCGCTCGGCGATCGCCAGCTTCTCGTGGTCGAGATAGCCCGCGAGGCGCAGCACCTCCATCCGATCACGCAACGGATCGGGGATCGTCGCCAGCGAGTTGGCCGTCGTCAGGAACAGCACCTGCGACAGGTCGTAGTCGACCTCGAGATAGTGGTCGGTGAACGTGCGGTTCTGCTCGGGATCGAGCACCTCAAGCAGGGCCGCCGCCGGATCCCCGCGATAGTCGACGCCGAGCTTGTCGATCTCGTCGAGCAGGAGCACCGGGTTGACCGACTCGGCGCGGCGCATGGACTGGATGATCCGCCCGGGCATGGCACCTATATAGGTCCGCCGGTGGCCCCTGATTTCCGCCTCGTCGCGCACGCCGCCGAGCGACATGCGGACGAA
>DATMNB010000094.1:0-20870 GCA_035569435.1 Gemmatimonadaceae bacterium | reverse complement strand
GAGCCGCGAACGGCGTTCTTGACCTCCTACCGCGGGAATGGTGCGGCGTGGCATGTGTGGTGGCCGGCCTGGCGAGAGGAGGGGATTGTCCGACTCCAACATCACTTGCTCCTGCGAGATCAGCTGACATGCTCATTCGATGTCCGAGATCCTACGGTCACGTTCAGGAGAGACGCACGGTCAGCGACGACGGTAAGCCCGTTTCAGAGTGGGCGATCGCTATCGACGATATTCTGGCGTTTGCAACTCGACCTGCAGCTCGCGACAAATACCTGCCTTACGATGGTTGCCGGGGCCCGTCTGGGGGCCCGTCTGGGGGCCCGTTTCTGCCGGCAACCACCGCCATTTGGGCGTTGAGAATCGGACCCGACGCCCGGCTTTCCTCTGAACGGCGCCAAACTAGGTTGTAGAAGTCGTCCCCGAGAACCGAATGGGGTTCAGGGGGTCGCGGGTTCAAATCCCGCGCTCGCGATTACTCCCGATTACTTACGAAGCGGCGGTGCTACTTTCGGCGCGATGGGCACATGCGCCGCGGCGAAGGACGCGCACGACCTGATCGAGACGCTCCGCTAAGAAGTCAGGCCGCCTCGAGTTCGACGTGTACGCGTTGTCCGAGCGCCGTTGCGATATTCACGAGGGCGTCGAGCGAGAAGCGCGAGACCCGGCCTCGGAGCAGATCGTTGATTCTGGGCTGAGTCACACCGCACTGGGTGGCTGCCTCGGTCTGGGTCCAGCCACGCGCGTTGACGATCGCCGCGATTTTCTGCATGAGCTCTGCACGGGCGCGCAGATTCGCGGCCTGTTCCGGCGTGTCCGCCAAGGCGTCCCACACGCTGGCGTAGGTTTCGATCGCGATCTTTTTCTTCATGATCGACCTCTCATCACTTGAGCGAAGCGCTCTTTCGCGAGATCCAGGTCACGCCGGGACGTCGCCTGTGTCTTTTTCTGGAACGCGTGCAACACGTACACGGCGTCAGCGAGGCGCGCAGTGTAGATGACACGATAAGTGCCTGCGTCGCTCCACACCCTGATTTCCTCCACTCCCTTGCCGATCGCGGGCATCGGTTTGACATCATCCGCTTGACCGCCCCGCTGCACCTTGTCCAGCTGATAGCCGGCGTCCTGTCGCGCGTCGTCAGGAAACTCGCGCAAACACTTCAACGAGTTCCCGACGAATCGTACAGGCTTCACGAGGACAAATATATCCGTATGGATATATGGCGTCAAGCCTCAAAACCTAACCACCGGCTCGCCAAGGGATGCCAGGTCCATCCACTCCCAAAATGCTTCAGCGGTTATTCTACTCGCCCGGCGAACAGCAGGAGATTGCCGTCCGGATCACGCACGATGAACGTTCGTGCGCCCCACGGTTCGGTCCGCAACGGTTGAACAAATTCAACGCCCGCGTTCTGATACTCGAGAAAGAGCGGCGTTGCATCATCCAGCGTGATTGACGCGGCGAGCAACTGCTCGCGGTCGCGCCGGGCAGGATCAACGACTGGATTGTCGACTTGGCGAAGGTTCAATCGTGCGCCGTCGCGCAACACCTGGCCGTAGAACGGTGGCTCGCCGAAGGTGAATACGACGGAGAACCCCAACGTCCGTGAGTAAAACTCGGCCGAGGCCGCGATGTCTCGGACGTAGAGCTGTGGTTCGGCGGCGACGAGTGTGGTCATAGCGAGATTGATCCCCATCGCATCGAGGCGTTGATCAACGCTGGCGTGACGGAGGCGATGCATGCGCGCCCGTCGATGTCTGCGCGGTCAGCGCCTCAAACGTGACATTCCCGATCGGATACCGCCGCCAGTCCCGATAGTCAAAGTGCCACCACTCCGCCTCGTAGACCGTAAACCCCTCCGCCTCCATGGCGTGCCGCAGCAGGTCGCGGTAGTATCGTTGCCGCGACGTCCCGCCGGGATACAGCGGATACGACCGATCGGTCAGCTCGTCGTATCCCCCCGTCATACGGATCGGCCGCCCGGACGCGATGTCGTAGAGCGTCAGATCGACCGCACACCCGCGGTTGTGCCGGGATCCCTGCGAGGGATCGGCCACGAACACATGCTTGTCCACCGGCGTCCCGTCCCAGAACATCTTGGTCACGTACCACGGCCGGTACGCATCGTGAATCACGAGGCCGAGCCCCTGTGCATGGAGTGTCGCCGAGACGCGCGCGACCGCCTCGGCCGCCGGCCGCTGCATGAACGCGTGCGCCGAGGTATAGAAGGACGCGCCCATGAAATTGTTGGCCGTCGCGTACCGAATGTCGTAGTGGATGGTCGAATCCATCCCACGCAGCTCCACGAGGTCGACCGCGGCCGATCGCCCGGACTCGGCCGGCGGAGTCGCACCGAGCGCCGCCTGGCGCAGATCGGCGATGCCACGCACGGGCGCGATGCGCGCGTTGATGCGGTCGTCGTCCAGCGGGAGCGGGCGGCGCGGAAACGGAACCGTGGCCGCCGTCGCGACGGTCGCCCGACCGTCGGCGCCGCGTCGAAAGACAATCTCCTGCCCATCGTACAACCCGTACGCCGGAAACCGATACACGTCGCGGGACACGCGCTCGAGTGGATAGTCGAAGAACCACTCGATGAGGGCGTGGAGATGCCCCCCCTGCTCGTGCACGTACAGCACGTCGTGGTCCCACCCGTACTCGCCGATCAGCGACGCGTACGCCGTCGCGGCCGGCGGCGGCACGGTCGACGCCGCGCGGCGCAGCGTGTCCGACGCCACGACGATGCGGCCATCACCGAGGATGACGACGCGCGTGCCGTATGACAGCACGTCATCGACGACCAACTCCTCGCCCTGACCCGGGTGCGTCGGAACCCGCAGCTCGCCGCGCGCGATGTCGCTGAGTGGCGACAGATACAGATGCCCCTCGTACTCGGTCAGATCGGCATTACGATGCGCGCCCGTGTAATGTCCAGCGAGCGCCAGTGCGCGGGCACGTGGCAGCGGACTCGTGGTGTCGGGCGCGGTCGGAGCCTTCCCCTCGCGCACATCGAGCATCATCCGCAGGGCCGCGTCACCGATGCGATCGGTGACCATGTTGGCGCCGTCCAGCGTCGCCACCACGACCACGCCGATCGAATCGTCCGGCAGCGCGCGCAACGTCGTGGCGAACCCGTAAATGGCGCCGTCGTGGCCGACAGCCAGGTGTCCGTCGAGCCGCTCGATGTCGAACCCAATGCCAAAGCCGGTCGTGGCGCCCCGCGCCGCGAACTGCGGCGTCCACATCGTGTCCAGCGTCCGCGCCGCCAGCACCCGAGTGCCGTTCGGCGCCACCCCACGCGCGAAGAGCACTTCGAGAAACCGTCCGAGGTCGAGGACCGTGCTGTACATGCTCCCGCAGGGCCCCATGCCCAGCTGAAATGTCGGCGCGTCGAATCGCCGCCCGTCGAACGTCCACATGCTCCCCTTGGCCAGCCGTGGCACGAGATCCGGGCGCGGCCGGAATGCGCTCTGGTCGAGGCCCATCGGCTGCAGCACCGCGCGTTCCAGGTACGGATAGAACGACTCGTGCTGCGTCCGCTCGAGGACGTCGCCGAGGACCGCGATCCCGGCGTTCGAGTACTTGGCGTGTGTCCCGGGCTTGTAAACGAGTGTCGTGCGATTCAAGCTCGCGACGGTGGCCGTCAGTGACGGCCCGCTGTCGTCAAAGTAGTTGCCAACCGGCGGCTCGCGGGTGAGCCCGGCGCGGTGCGACGTAAGCTCCCGGACCGTGATCCGCCCGCCGAACGGGTTGGTGGGGTGAAAGTCGGGGACGTAGCGCTCGACCGGCGCATCGAGGTCGAGCGACCCGCGCTCCACGAGCCGCATGATCCCAACGTCGGTGAACAGCTTGGAGACCGAGCCGACGCGATACACGGTCGTCGCGGTCGCGGCCCTGCCCGCCGCCGAGTCGGCCCAGCCAAACCCGCGCGCCCAGACGATCTGGTGGCCGCGCACGAGCGCGATCGAGATCGCGGGAATCCCCTTCTCGGCCCGCTCATGTGAGATGAAGCCCGTCAACACGCGCGCGACGACGGTATCGACTCCGGGCGGCCCGACCGAGTCGGAAGGCTCCTGACCGGAGAGGCGGCCGCCGAACGCCGGCGCCGCGAGCGCGAACAGGATCGCGAGATGATGGAGGGGACGATGCATGGCCAATACTAGGGGAAGCGGTCACGTGCGTCGAGCGATCGACCCACTATTGGCCGGCCTGATTCGCCAGGTACGTCCCTGCCTCGACCAGCTCCGGCAGATCCCGGTCGCCGCGACGGAGCAGCCGCCGCAGACTCGCGTAATACTGCCGCGCAGCAGCGGTATCCCCGACCGCGCGGGCGGCCCGCGCGGCGCCGACCAACGGGCGTCGGCGGTTGGGCTCCCGCGCGAGCGCGCGTTCGAACGATGCGCGGGCGAGCGCAAAGTGGCCGGTAGCGTAAAGCAGCTCGCCTTCCAGCGCGCGCGCCGACACGACCGGCGCCGGAATCGCCGGACTCTTGAGCGTGCCGTCCTCCAGGTCGGCCGCCCGCGCCGCGAGCGCCACGGCTGTCGTATCGTGACCCTCGGCGTGCGCCAACCAGGCGCCGACTTCGAGGCGCGCCACATCCACCGTGCGAGCCCAATAGGCGCGACCCCGCGCGTCGAGATCAGTCGCGATCGCCGCGAGCGCCAGGGAATCCGCGCGCGCCGCCGCGAGGTCGCCGGTATGGATCGCACCGATCGCCCGTGTCGCATAGGTCATCGCCTCCGCCTCCTGATGCCCAGGGGCCGGCCGAACGACGAGATGCGCCGCGTCGGCCCACCGCTCACGCTCGGCGGCGTATCGCGCCGGAATCTCGGCAAGGGCGTGATCACCAGACGCCGATGACGCCGGCACGACCACCGTCACCTGGGCCAAGTCGGCCGCGACGCGCGCCGCCTCGCGCTCCCGGCCCTGCTGGAGATAGGCGTAGATCAGGTAGTTCATGGAGTGCAATCGCTCGTTCCACGCGCCGCCCAAGTGCTCCGCGCGCTCATACGCGCGGGAGGCGGCGACCGCGCGGAGATTCGAGGCGATCGACGCATCCCACAGGCCGAGCAACGTGAAAATGTGGGACGGCATATGCAGCGCGTGCGGTACCGCCGGGGCGATCCGCGCGTAGGCCCGCGCCGCTGGCAGGCCGCGCGTCGCCAGGGACGGCGTGTCGTAGGCGTGAATGACGTAGTGCGCCAACCCTGGGTGCAGCGGCGCGAGGGCGAATAACGCCTCGAGCGTCTCGCCGACGGTCCGCTGCTCGGATACTGCGGTATCTCGTCGCGGGTCAGCTGCCAGACGGCCAAGGGTCGCAAGCGCCGCGAACATCCGCGCCTCGGTATCAGCCTGGTACCGCGCCGCGAGCACCCCCATGGCCCGCTCGTACGCCGCGATGCGGGCCCGGTGACTCGGGCCGGCCGTGTCGTCGTAGTACGCGCCGATCGCGCCGAGGTAGTCACGCTCGCGGGCAGTGGCCGGGCCGGCCGAGATGCCCTGGGCAACGGCGGCACGACCGACAACGAGGTCGGTGTCGGTCGGCGGATCCCACAGCGGATGCAGCCGACTCATGGCCACGCCCCACCACGCCATCGCGCACGCCGGATCGTTCGCGGCCACTCGACGAAAGGCAGGCTCCGCTTCCTCGTACCAGAACGAGTGCAACAGCGACACCGCGTGGTCGAAATCCACCTGCGATCGCGCTCGGCAGGTCACGGCAAAGTGCACGCGGCCGACGTGCCCGGACGCACCAACGTCGCCCGCCTGCGCCCCAAGGCGCGCAGCGCAGGCCAGCACGGCGCCGTATCGCAGGACTCGCGTCACCGATCGCGCGTTCGTTGGTCTCTCCGCAACACCGTACGCTAGAAGGACTGTCCTGGGCGTGCCGCCGTGCGAATCGGTCTCGATCGCCATTGCCGGCGCCCCGGGTCGCTGGGCCTTGAGATTGGCATCTCGGCTCGACTACCGCAAATGGACGGTTCGAGCTAGATTATTAGTCTAGCCAGCACAGGAGACGATCTGCCAAAACGCCCAACCGCATCCGCACCGGCCCCGACTCGCGAATGGTCGTTGCAGGACGCCAAGAACAAGCTGAGTGAGGTCGTCGACGCCGCCCTGCACGGACTCCCGCAGCTCGTCACGCGACGGGGGGTGAAGACCGCCGTGGTCATGTCCTATAGGGATTACACGCGCGTCGCCACGATCGTCGAGGCGCCGCGCCCATCATTCGAAGCATTTCTCCGTGCGATTCCAAAGCAGGGGACGGGCGCGGACGACGAGTTCGAGCGCATTCAGATCGACCCGCGTGACGTCGACCTCTAGGCTGAACCACGCCACCCGTGTATCTCCTCGACACCAATGTGGTCTCTGAGCTCCGTCGCCCGCGACCAGATCCGCATGTCACAGGCTGGTTCGCTCGGTTGCCAGCCAATTCGAGTTTCCTGAGCGTTCTGACGATCGGAGAGATCGCGAGGGGGATCGCCAAGCGTCGCCGCGATAACCCCGATCACGCGGATGCCTTGCAGCTTTGGTTGGATCGCCTCCGGACCGACTACGCGCAGCGTCTCGTGGCAGTCGACGCCGAGATCGCTGTTCGCTGGGGCGTGCTCGTGGACGCCAATCCGCAGTTTCCGGTCGACATGCTCATCGCGGCAACCGCCCTAGAGCGCGGCCTCACGGTCGCGACGCGGAACGAAGATCATTTTCGGCTCGCCCACGTCCCGGTCGTGAATCCCTTCAAGCGTCAGGCGCGGCGCCCGACGTGAGACCAGCCTCGCCGTACGGCGCGGCCACTACGTTGAGGAGCGACGGCTTCGTTGGCAAGCTCGGCGTTCGTGCGCTGGGTCCCCCTACCGCCTCACCTCAACCCGATCCCCGCAGTACACCTGCACCCCCTTCTGCACCGCGACCCCCCGCGTCTGCAGCCACTCGAGCGGCCACTGCAACACCTCACTCACCGCATTGGCCGCCGACCGCCCAACCGCAGGCGCACTAGTCGCGATGAACTCGACCGACAGCTCCGTCAACGGCGCCGGCGGCTGCGGCATGAGCGGCCGCCCCGTCTCCCGCGCATGCCGCGCCACGGCATCGAGCACCCGCATGAGGTGCCGCAGCACGTCGTCAGCCCGCGGTTTGGCCTCAGCGATGAGCCGGGCCAACCGCGCCCGCGCCGCCGGATCCACCGTCCCAGTCCGCATCGCGTCGAGCACCGCGAAATAGACCTTCTTCGCCCGCCGCTCGACGGCGTGCGCCGCATACACCCCAAGCGTCGGCACCGGCGGAAACGGAATCCGGAACCGAAACGCACCCTCGGCGCCCTCGTCTCCCGGCCGGCCACTCAAGACGAGCGCCGGCGCACGACGAGTCGCGCGCACAGTGTAATCAGCCATCGACCAGCAACCTACCGACTGATCACCCGCGAGACCAGTCAGGAATCGGTCACGGGGACCTACCTGGGGACGGTGGCCCGCCCCGCAGGAACCTGTGCCGTATGATCCGTGATCAGCCGAACCCCGCGCTGCCACGTCAGATACGCGTAAGCCCATTGGATCAGAACGGTTACGCGATTCCGAAATCCGGCCAGATATAAAATATGTATGAAGAGCCACATGAACCACGCAATCTGCCCATGCAGCTTGAGCGGCCCGATTTGGGCGATGGCCCGATGCCGCCCAATCGTCGCCAAATTCCCCTTATCGAAGTACTTAAAGGGCTTCCGCGCCTGCCCACCGAGCGACGCCAACACGTTCCCCGCCGCATCCCACCCCATCTGGTTCGCCGCAGGCGCCACCCCCGGCACCCACTGGCCGTGCGGATCCTTGATCGCCGCCAGATCCCCCGCGACGAAAATCTCTGGACGCCCCGTCACCGACAGATCCGGCTCCACCAACACGCGCCCCTGCCGGTCGAGCGGCGCGCCCAGCGTCCGCGCCAACGGTGACGCCTGATTCCCCGCGGCCCAGTAAATGGTCCGCGTCGGAATCCGCTCGTCCCCCACGTCGACCGCGTCCGCCTCGACCCGCGTGACCATGGCGCCCGTCCGCACCCGCACGCCCAGCCGCTCGAGATCCTCCCGCGCCCTCTCGCTCAACGACTCCGGAAACGACGGCAGAATCCGTGGCCCCGCCTCGAGCAGCAACACTTTCGTCTTCAACGTGTCCGCCCGCCGGAAATCAGACCGCAGCGCATGCCGCGCGATGTCGGGAATGAACCCGGCCAGCTCCACGCCCGTCGGCCCACCGCCGACGATGACAAACGTCAGATACGCCTCCTGCTCGACCGGATCCTCGATACGCTCGGCTTCCTCAAACGCCAGCAGAAACCGATTCCGAATCTCCACCGCATCTTCGATACTCTTGAGCCCCGGCGCGATCGCCTCCCACTCGCCGTGCCCGAAGTACGAGTGCCGACTCCCCGTCGCCACGATGAGATAGTCGTACGGCAAATCCGCCTGCCCGTCGAGCATCACGACGCGCCGGTCCGGCTCGATGGCCGTCGCCTCAGCCATGAGCACTTCCACGTTCTTCTGATGCCTGAGCAACCACCGGATCGGTACCGCGATGTCGCCCGGGTTGAGCGTCGCCAGCGCGACCTGATACAGGAGCGGCTGAAACGTGTGATGGTTGGTCCGGTCGATGAGTGTGATATCGACCGGCGCCTTCTTCAGTCGCTTCGCCGCCGTGTACCCCGCGAACCCTCCACCAAGGATCACGACACGCTTCCGCGGTGCCCCGCCGTCCCCAGTCGCGCCCGGTGTCCCCACGCGTTCCGCCATCACAGTTGCCATACCCTACAAATTCGAGACCGCGGCATTTTGTCCCTGATAGGACGGCGCTATGAGGCGCGTCGCCAGCGTGATCACGAGCACGATACCGATGAGAACGACGCTATACGCCGCCGCGGTCCCAAACGAAAAGTCCCGCAACTGCGCCAGAATCTCGACCGAGATCGGACGGTTGGCGTGTGTGTACAGCACGACGCTGGCCACAAACTCCCCCACGGCCGTGATCGCCGCCAACGTCGCCCCCGCGATCAGCCCCGGCCCCGCGGCCGGCAACAGCACCTTGCGACACGTCAGCCACCACCCCGCGCCGAGCCCGCGCGCCGCGTCCTCGAGCGACGGATCCATCTGCCGGAGCGACCCCTCGACCGCCGATGACACGAGCGGCACACCGCGCACGAAATACGCCAGCGGCAAGATCCAGAACGTCCCCACCAGGAGAAACCGGAGCGTCATTGGGTCGTTCACATTGAACGTCGACGCCAGCCCGATCCCCACCGCCGTCGCCGGCAACGCCCACGGCAACGCCACCAGTAACGCCAACAATCGTCGCCCCGGCACTCGGCGGAGCACGAGCAGATACGCCGCCGCCGCGCACACCATGACCGCCGCCGCCGTCGACAGCACCGCCATCGTCACACTGTTCCGAATCGGCGCCCACAACGACGCCTCCGTCACCAACCGCCGGTAGTTCTCGAACGTATACGCCGGCGGCAACACCTGCGTCGTCCACGCCCCATCCCGCGCAAACGACACGAGCACGATCATCGCGTGCGGCAACACCGCGGTCGCCACCACGATCGTCGCGAGCGTCGGCGCCCCGATCCGCATCCACGGCGTGCCCAGCGCTCGCCGCACCGGCCGCGACCCACCCTTGGTTGCCCCCGTATAGCGGAGCCGCCCCTCGATCCACCGCGAGAGCCCGAGCGCCGCGATGGCGCTCACCGCCAACACCGTCGTCTCGACCGACGCGATCCCCGTCGCGCCGTTCAGGCGCGACGTGACGATCTGCGTCGCCAGCACGCGCAGTCCCCCGCCAAAGATGTACGGCGCCGAGAACGACCCCAGGGAGCTCATGAACACCAGCAGCGTCGCGCCCGCCAGCGCCGGCGTGAGCAAGGGAATCGTGACCCGCCAGAGTCGCCGTGCCACACCCGCGCCGAGCCCGGTCGCCGCCTCGTCGAGCGACGTGTCGTACCGCTCGAGCCCCGCCGCCACGAACAGATACACGTACACGTACATCGTGTACGCGTGCACAAACACGATCGCCCACCCGCCACTCAGCGTCCACGGCGGATCGCGCCGGCCGAGCAGCGCCTGCACGCCGCGCGTGACCACGCCACTCTCGCCGTACAAGAAGAGAAAGGCGATGACGCCGACCAATGGCGGCAACGCCGCCGGCAACGTCGCCGCGGCCTGCAACAACCGCCGCCCCCGAAACTCCGTCCGCGTCAACAGAAACGCCAACGGCACCCCGATCGCCGTCGCCGTCACCACCGACGCCACCGAGATCCAGAGACTCGTCCACAGCGCCTCGCGATCCGCCGGGCTGTGCACGAACTCCCGCCAGTACTCGAGCCCGTGCCCAAAGCTCGAGATGACGACCGCCGCGTTGGGATACGCGACCGTCCACAACAGGATCGCCAGCAGAACAACTGCCAGCCATGACGCGCGTCGGTGTGCCACGCGCGTAAGATAGCCTCCCCTGAACAATGTCAGCGTCTTGTGCGAACCCATGCGCCCCGATCCCAGCCGACGGTGTGAGGTCCTATCGTAACGTTGCCCCCACCCCACGAGGACGCCGTGCCACGCCCCACGACTGCATCACTCGCCCGGCTCGCCACCGCTCTACTCGTCCCCATCCTCGCCGGCTGTCGCGCCAAGCAGGCCGACTCCGCCGCCAACGCAATGGCGACGCCCACCGTCGCGACGTCGGCATCCGCCGGCGACGTCGCCGCCAGCAAGATCTCGATCACCACCACCTCCGAAGACGCGCGATCGCGCTACGTCCAGGGACGCGCGCTGGCGGACCAGCTCCGGGCGCACGACGCCCGGGAGATGTTCACCCAGGCCGCCGCCCTCGACCCAAACTTCGCCCTGGTGCACTACGACCTCGCGCTCGCGTCACCCACGCCGAAAGAGTTCTTCGCGCACCTGAACGAGGCCGTCGCCCGCGCCGACAAAGCGTCCGACGGCGAACGGCTCATGATCCTGCAGCTCCAAGCCGCGGCGAACGCCGATCCGACGAAAGCCCTGGACTACGCCCAGCAGCTTGCGGCCAAGTACCCGCAGGACGAGCGCGCCCACTTCATCCTCGGCAATACCTACGTCGCGCGCCAGCAGTACGATCAAGCGATCGGCGAATACAAGCGGGCCATCGAGATCAACCCCAACTACTCGCCGGCGTACAATTCGTTAGGCTACGCCTACCGCCCGATCGGCGACAACGCCAACGCCGAGGTAGCGTTCAAGAAGTACATCGCCCTCGTGCCCGCCGATCCCAACCCGTACGACTCGTACGCCGAGCTCCTCATGAAAACCGGCCGGTTCGACGAGTCGATCGCGCAGTACCGGAAGGCGTTGTCGATCGATCCCCACTTCGGCAGCTCGCACGTCGGGATCGCCACGGACGACATGTTCAAGGGCCACACCAACGAGGCGATCGGCGAAGCGCAACAGCTCTACGACGCCGCCCGCGATGACGGCGACCGGCGGAACGCGATGTTCACGCAGGTCATGATCTACGTCGACGCGGGCCTGACGGCCAAGGCACTCAAGCGCATGGCGGACTACAATGCCATCGCGACCAAGAGTGCCGACACCGCGGCCATGGCCGCCGACAACGTCGCTACCGGGGACATCCTGCTCGACGCCGGCCGCCCCGACGAGGCGCGCGCGCACTATGAGATGGCGCGGACGATGGTCCTCGCCTCCGGTCTCTCCACGGACGTGAAGGACGACGCGAAACTCGCCAGCACCTACGACTTGGCACGCGTCGCGCTCAGGAAAAAGGATCTGCCGACGGCCAAGACGATGTGCGCCGACTACCTGAACGGCGCCCACGCGAGACACAACGACGTCCGGATCCGTCAGGCCCACGAACTGGCCGGTACGATCGCGCTCCAGGAGAAGCAATTCGATCAGGCTGTCGCCGAGCTCATGCAGGCGAACCAGCAGGATCCATTTGTCCTCTATAGCACCGCGCTCGCCTACCAGGGCAGCGGCCAGACCGACAAGGCCGCGGCGTTCTTCCGTCAGGCCGCCAACGCCAATACGCTCCCGACGCTTCCCTACGTCTTCATCAGGAGGAAAGCAGTCGCCGCATCGTCCACATCTTAAGGATCGACGACCGCCACCGGCTCCCGCACGATGCGCACCGCCACGCGGTCGCCTTCGTCGGCGAGCCGGTCAGGCACGGCAACTTCCACCTCGGGCCCGCCCTCGAGCTGCACGCGATACGCGTACGCCGACCCCGCGAACCGCCGCACCCGCACGACCCCGGGCCACGCATCGGGCCAGTCGAGCGGCGCGAACCCCATCGACTCGGGACGGAGCACCGCCAACACCGCACCGGCCCTGCCGCTGATCCGCACACGCCTCACGACTCCGGCCACGACGACGTCCGCGTGCGTCCCGTCGCTCATCGCGGGCAACAACGTCGCCCGCCCCACAAACTCGGCCACCGTCCGTGACGCCGGTTCATCATAGAGCGTTTCGGGGGAACCCAGCTGCAGGAGTCGCCCTCGACTCAGGAGCGCCACGCGATCAGCAATGGCGAAGGCGTCCTCCTGATCATGGGAGACAAAGAGAGCCGTGACCCGTTGCCGACGCAGCAGCGCACGCAACTCATCGCGTGTCGACCGCCGGAGCGTCGGATCGAGATTCGACAAGGGCTCATCCAGCAGCAACACGCGCGGCTGGATGACCAGCGCACGTGCCAACGCCACCCGCTGCTGTTCGCCCCCGGAGAGCGACTGCACGGCCCGCGACCCGGCGGTCTCGAGCCCGACCCCTGCGAGCGCGGCCCGCGCGCGCGAGAGCCGTTCGCCACGCGCCACCCCGCGCGCCTCCAGCCCAAACGCCACGTTCCCCTCCACCGAGAGGTGCGGAAAGAGCGCGTAGTGCTGGAACACCATCCCGAAGTCCCGCTGCTGCGGCGGCAACCGCGTGATGTCGCGCCCATCCAGCTCGACCGTCCCCCCGTCGGCGGGCTCATACCCGGCCGTGATGCGCAGCGTCGTCGTCTTCCCCGACCCGCTCGCCCCGACCAGCGCCAATAACTCCCCGTCCGCAACGTCGAACGACACGTCGTCCACGGCCGTCGTCCCGCCAAACCGCCGCGTGATCCCACGCAGCCTGAGACACCCGGCGGCCACAGGCGGGATCAAGGCTCCGCGGCGGCGACCGCGCCGCCAGCCGCCTTGGTCCCACGCCGCCGAATGTTCGCCTCCCAATAGCGCATCCAGCCCGGCAGGCTATCGGCAATCAACCGCCGATCGAGCACCATGGGCTTGATCTGCTGCCGCGCCGTCCGCACCCACGCCGGCAGCGAATCCTCGGCGAGATCCGTCCGCACCGGAATCCGAAAGTGATCCCGCGCGGCCACGCCGAGCGCGGGCTCGCTCGTCACAAACTCATAGAACGCTTCGGCGACGGCCCGATGCTTGGTCCCATGCACGATGGCGATCGCGTCCACGAGTAACGGCGTCCCGCTCGCCGGAATCACGTACTTGACCGGAAAGTGCAACTGTTCTTGTATCGTCGCGATGTCAGGCATGTCATAGAGCGTCACCGCGCCCTCGCCACGCCCGAGCTCCTGATAGAGAATCGTCGGACTGAACGCATACGTCTTGGTGTTGGCATCGAGCCGGCGCAACCAGTTCCACCCGGCGGCCGTCGACCCGGTCGCGGCCAATGACCGCGCGAGAATCGCCCCAAAGATGGCGCGCATACTCCCCGACGCCACCGGATCGCGCAGCAGCACCTTGCCCTTCCACCGGGGATCGACGACATCGTCCCAATCCTTGGGGGCGGCGCTGTCGGGCACGAGCGTCGAGTTGTACCCGATGACCTCGGGCGTCAGATACGTCCCATACCACCGATTCGCGCTGTCTCGCGCCTCCGCGGGCACGTACTCCGCCCAGCTCGGCGTGTACGGCTCCAGCAGCTGCTCCGCGGCGGCCTGCTCGAACACATCCGCCGGGGCCCCAAACCACACATCCGCCTGCGGATTCACCGACTCGGCGCGCAACCGATCGAGCACGTCCTGCGACCCCATGTCCTCCCACTGCACGTCGATCTCAGGATGCGCCTTCTGAAATCGCCCGGCGAGGTCCTGCAACAACGCCTTCCCGTGCGGCGAGTACACCACCAACGGCGTCCGGTGATCGTGCGTGCACCCGCAACACAGAACGAGTCCGAGGGCCGCCCACCTCACTGGCGCGCGGCCAGCAAATTCACAAACAACCGCGCCGCGCCCGCGTTGCCGGCGGGCAACTGTCGGAAGAACGACAACGTCGTGTAGATGTACATGCCCTTGCCGAGCGGGGCGATGAGAATCCCGTTGGGATTGTCACTCTCCCCCGGATCGTGCATGGCGACCACCGTCTTGTACCGCGGGTCCGCCGTGTGCGGCATGTACAGCGACCGCTCCTGCACCCACCCGCTCCAATCGCCCGTACCGATCCGGTTGGGCGAGGTGAGCACCGCCGCTTTCGGATCGAGTACGGTGACTGCCGCGCCTTCGTCGGTGACCCGATCGGCCGGCCGCGCCATCGTGATCGGATACGGCATGTACCCGTCCTGGGTCATGTCGTACTGCCCATACTGCACGACGAGCGTCCCCCCGCCCCGCGCGAAATCCAACAACTTCCGCGCCGCCGCGGCGACATCGGGACTCGCCTGATACGCCCGCGGCCCCACGACCACGGTCGAGTACTTGGACAGATCCGCCGACAGCAGCGCCGATGTGTCGATCACCGTCACCGGCACGCTGAGCGACGCCAACGCCGGCGCCACATTGTCGCCGACCCCGGAGATGTACGCCACGTTCAACCCCAGCGGCACGGCGACGTCGACCGCGTGCACCTGCATGACCGCATCGCGGTACATCCGCTGCGTCCGGATGTGATCGTACTCGATCGCCACATACCCGCGCGTATACCGTTGCCCACCCACCTCGGCGACGGCCGCGATCGCGCCGTTCCCGGCCGGCATCGTCCCCGTGACGTGAAACTCCACGCGCCGTACCCCGTACGCTGGCAGCGCCACATGCCGCGCCGAGTCGGCGGTGAGCCCCGCCGGCAACTCGAGCCGCACGCTCGCGTCCTGCGCCGCATCGAGCCCGCTCCGAAGGAGCACGCGGACCCAGCGGTCCATCCGCCGGCCAGCCGGTGCGTAGGCCACCGTCCCGTCGAGCGTCACCGATAGCGCGGGCACCCCGGCCAGCGGCCGGTCGATCTCGCCCTTCACCGGGTCGCCATACCGATGCAGCACGGGCACCTCCGTCGACACCGTCAACCGGCTCGGCATCTGGACCGACACGGCCAGGTCGCTCGACAACCGCTCGTCTTCCGCGACGCGACTGACGGGCGTGCCAAACAAATCGCCGACCCGGGGTGTGGCGAGCCACCAGGGTTGGGTGACGGCCGTATCCTCGACGTCGATGACCGTATCGGCCGCACGCCGGATGGGGCCATCACTCCATTGACTCTGCGTCATGTTCGCACCGAGCACGACGCGGGCGCTGTCCCGGCCGACCGCCACGACATCGTGCGCGACGTTGGCTTGCCCGTCAAACGCGGATGCAGCGAGCAGGGCCGCCGTGACGCGCTGGCGCATCACGTGCGCGGTCGTCAGCACGTCATTGGCACCCTCGCGCTTCTCGAGGGCTTGGATCGTCCGCAACATCTCCTCGAGCGCGGGCCGCACGCTCGCCGGATCCGTCGCCCACGGCGACCGCTGCACGCGCGCCGCCAGTATCCCCAACGAATCGGCGCCCACCCGCTTCCACGTCGTATCGATCCCATCGAACATCGACCGCTCGGCGCCCCGCGGCGTCGACGCATTGACACGCGTCGCCTCGCGGTAGAGCGATGCGCTCGCCGGCCCGAGCCGCGCGATCTGCCCCATGCCCTGCGATTTGTGCTGACTGCGACTGCGGGCGGCAATGTCCGGGTATGTCACGCCGAGGAGCGTATCGTACCCGCCGACATCGATCGTGAGCGCCGAGTCCCCGGCGCCAAAATACGACCGGTCCCGATAGAACTTGGACGTCGTCCACGCCGGCCCATACTTGGACGTCGGGAACCGCACCGTATCCGCCGCGGCGTCGTACGCCTCGCGCGCCACAATCCCCGACACCTGGTGGTGGCCATGCCCATCGACGGGCGTCCCGGTGAACACAGCAATGATCACCTGGGGGCGAAACGCCCGCACCACCGTCACCACATCGCCCAACACCGAATCATGCGGCCAATGCTGAAACGTCTCGGCGGCCGTCTTGGAGAACCCAAAATCGAATTCCCGCCCAAAGTACTGATGCGCCCCATCGATCCGCCGCGCCGCCAGCAACTCCTCGGTCCGAATGACCCCGAGCGCCTCGCCGAGCTCATCACCGATGAGATTCTGCCCGCCGTCGCCACGGGCGAGGGAGAGATAAGCAGTCTCGACATGTCGCCCACGAGACAACCACGCGATGAGCCGCGAATCCTCATCATCCGGATGCGCGGCGATCATGAGCACCCGCGTGGTCACATCGAGCCCATCGATGGCCTCGCCTAATGCGACGACGCCACGCCCATGCGCCTGCTCTTGCGCCGTTACCCGGCGCGGCGCCGACGTGCATGCCCCAGCCGCCGCGATGAGCGCGGCCGCCATACCAATCCGGGGACGCCTCACACGCCGCCCGTCACCACATTCTGGCGCGCAGGGTGCTCTTGCGCCCTGATCGGCGCTCCCGGCGCCAACGCCTCCCGTACAATCCGCGCCTGCTCGCGCTGATGCGATGCCAGATACCCCTCGGCCGGACTCGCCCGATCCGGCCGCCCAAGGTACCGCACGACGAGCGCATTCCCCGTCGCCGCCCGGAGCCGCGGCGCCACAAACGTCCACGCGCCCATGTTCTTCGGCTCCTCCTGCACCCACACCACATCGTCCGCCGCAGGATACAGATCGATCAACCCCGCGATCTCGTCATGCGGCCACGGATAGAGTTCTTCCACCCGCACGATCGCGATATGCTCCGGCCGCTCACCGGCCGTCAGGTCGTAGTACATCTTGCCCGTACAAAAGACGACACGACGCACCCGCGCCCGCCGCTCCGGATCCGCCACGATGGCGGGATCATCGAACACCGGCCGGAACCCGCCGCTCGCCAACGCGTCGAGCGTCACCGCCGCTCGGTCGAGCCGTAACAGACTCTTGGGCTGCATGAGCACGAGCGGCCGCCGCACCGCCGCCATCGCCTGCCGTCGGAGCACGTGGAAGTACTGCGCCGGCGTCGAGGGATACGCGATCGTCATGTTCCCCTCGGCCGCGAGCTGCAAGAACCGCTCGAGCCGCGCGCTCGAGTGCTCCGGCCCACCGCCCTCGTAGCCGTGCGGCAAGAGCAGCACGACGCCCGACCCCTCGCCCCACTTGGCCCGGTCCGCCGCCAGAAATTGATCGATGATCGGCTGCGCGACGTTCACAAAGTCACCGTACTGCGCTTCCCAGAGGACCAGCGTATCAGGCGCCGCGGCACTGTACCCGTACTCGAACCCCAGCACCGCCGTCTCTGACAGCGGACTATTGAAAATCTCGAACGCCCCAGCCCCAGGCAGATGCTGCAATGGCGTGTACCGCGCCCCCGTCTTCACATCATGTAACACCGCATGCCGGTGCGAGAACGTCCCACGCTCGGCGTCCTGCCCCGTGAGGCGGATCGACGTCCCGTCGCTCACGAGCGACGCAAACGCCAGCGCCTCCGCCAACCCCCAATCCACCGGCCCACCACTCGACGCGTCCCGCCGCCGCGCCAACTGCCGCGCCAACCGCGCGTGCGGCGTGAACTCCGCCGGCCACGACAGCAACCGCTCATTGAGCGCGGCCAGCCGCTCCCGCGCCACCGCAGTCTCGGCCGACGCCGGCCGCACCACGCCCGGGAACACGTGCTCCTGCGCCTCGACTGCCGCCGTCCCCGCCGCGGCCTCGGTGTGGATGCGCGACAGCCCGCCCATGACCTCGCGCTCCATCCCCTGCGCCGCGTCGGCCGTAATCGCCCCATCGCGCACGAGGCGCTCGCTCCACACCGTGCGCGCCGTCGGATGGACCTTGATCCGGTCGTACTCCGTCGGCTGCGTGAACGCCGGCTCATCGCCCTCGTTATGCCCGTGCCGCCGATAGCCGACGAGGTCGATCAGGAAATCCTTGTGGAACTGCGCCCGATACGCGATGGCGATCCGCACGGCGATCACGCACGCCTCGGCGTTGTCAGCGTTCACGTGCACGATCGGCACGTCGAACCCCTTGGCCACGTCGCTCGCGTAATGCGTCGACCGCGCGTCGATCGGCTCCGTCGTGAACCCGATCTGGTTGTTCACGATGATGTGCACCGTGCCGCCCACCCGGTATCCCGGGAGCCGCGACAGGTTGAACGTCTCGGGAACGATCCCTTCCCCGGGGAACGCCGCGTCGCCATGCACGCACACGGGCACGACCCGCATCTCGTCGCGCGCCGGGCTCCCGTCGCGGATCGTCCCATCGCGCTCGAGTGCCCGCGCCACGCCCTCGAGCACCGGGTTCACCACCTCGAGATGGCTCGGGTTGGGCAGCAACGTGACCTCGACCGATCGTCCGCCCGCGATCGTGCGCGTCGCATGCGCCCCCAGATGGTACTTCACGTCGCCCGTGGCGCTGTCGGGATCGACGTCGGCGCCATGCTTCTGCTCGAACTCCTCGAAGATGCTCGCGTACTGCTTCCCGAGAATGTGCGCCAACACGTTGAGCCGCCCGCGGTGCGCCATGGCGATCACCACGTGCGTCGCCCCCAGCCCGCCCCCTTGGGCGATAACGGCATCGAGCATCGGCACCAGTGCATCCGACCCCTCGATCCCAAACCGCTTGGCGTTGGGATACGCCCGCGCCAGAAACCGCTCCAACCCATCGACCTCGGTCAGCCGCTGCAACACCGCCCGCTGCTCGGCCGGCGTGAGCGGCCGCGTGAGCTCTTCGGCCGTGAGAATCGTGCGGAACCACTTCCGCTCCGCCTCCTCGGCCAAGTGCGTCACCTCGAACCCGAGCGTCGTCGTATATCGGAGCCGGAGCCGCCGCGCCACATCCGCGGCCGTCGCCATGTGCGGAAACCCCACCGCACTCCCCGGCACCCGCTCGAGATCCGCCTCAGTGATCCCATGAAACTCCGGCGTCAACTCCGGCGCCCCTAACGGCGCCTCGCCGAGCGGATCGAGCTGGACGGCAAAGTGCCCGTACGTCCGGATCGCCTGCAGGAACGCCCCGACCCCCGCCGCGACTTTGAGCAGTCCAGGATCCGGCCGCGCGTCTGTGACGGGGCCGGGCGCCGCGCCAACCAGCCGCTCGGCGAGCGCAAAGTACTGGCGCCACGACTCATCAACCGAAGCCGGGTCGCGACGATATGCCTCATAGATGCCGGCGATATAGCCGTCATTGAAGGCGGAGCTAGTGATCGGTGGTGACTGCATAGTGCTTAAATGTAGCGTCCCCAGCACTCGCAGTTACAGGCGCGACAGGGTGCATGGACGTGCAAAAAGGCCGTCCCGATCACTTGGGACGGCCTTTCGATTGTGGGGAGATCTGGCCGGTCGCACTCTATCCGGCATCTGTAACCCTTTCGGGCCCGGCGGGGCACGATTTTCCGCCTTCAGTATCGCCCCACAGCTTCTTAAGTATACCACTGCCTACGTACTCCGTCAAACGCCGATCGCCCATCGTGAACCCGGTCGAGATCCACAGCTCATCAACGCCCATGCGTGATGAACTGACCGGCACGAACTTCAGCATCAAGCACACGTATCGTGCGTGTTCTGCCACTGCTCCTACGATCCACAGCCGCCCACGGTTTCGGCCCGCATACAGAGGACGCTCGAAGACGCCGGTCCGCCCGTCGAATACAATATTCGCGTCGTCTTCACCGCGGCCCGCCCAGATGTGCGCCAGCGCTGACTGCACGACCCCCACGACCCGACACGTCGTGGTGATCCCCCACAGCGCGTATACCTCCTCGGACAACTGCCCCGCGCGATACCCCCGCGCGGGATCGCCCGGCACCAGCAGCGCGAGGAATGATGCCCCTGACCGGCACGACATGCGTCAATGAACGTCGACGCACCGTCAGGTCCCCCATCACTATTACGCGCCCTAGTCCGCCGTCTTCCGCGCCTGCCCCTCGTCGAGCGCCGCGAGCGCCGCCTCGCGGGTCAGGACCGGGAGATAGAGAAATCCCACGACACCCGGGAGCCCCAATACTGGCAGCTCATCGGCCCGATGGTTGAGGCTTGTAGCGATGATCGGCCCGCCCTTGAGCGTCGGGCAGTCGGCGCACTCTTGAGGCGTGAGCTCCGCCAGCAGGTCGTAGTCGCAGAGCACGGCGTCATACACCGTGCCCAAGCACCCGTCCTCGAGCCCCACACACCCATCCGCCTCCACGCCAAAACTCTTCCAGACCCGCACGAGATGATCGCGCAAGAATCGATGCCGTCCAACACACAGGACGTGACGAGAGACCGGCTCGAACCGGGAGGTATCGGACACGCCCTAATCTACCCGCCCCGAAACAAGCGCGACGGGAATCCCCCCGTTGGTCGTACGCAAACGTTCTGTCAACGTTAGGCGAGTCTGGCGCGCCACGCGCAAGTCGGACACGAGGAGCGCAACCGTCCACCCCGCGCACTTGGCCCGCGCCACCTGACCGAGCTGAGCGTAAAGGTTCCGGATCGCCACCGGATCGCCAACGCGCTGTCCGTACGGCGGATTCGTGACCAACCACCCTGGCCCGGCAGGCGGCGCGATCGCCGACACCGCACACGTCCGCACCTCGATGTCGTCGGCCACGCCCGCCCGCGCGGCGTTGGCCTC
>DATMNB010000093.1:0-4111 GCA_035569435.1 Gemmatimonadaceae bacterium | reverse complement strand
ACGGGAGCTCGTACACCGCCTCGATCTTCTTGGCGGCGCCGGCCAAGGCTTTGTGGACGTCGCCGTCGTGGCGGTCGACGACCCCTTCCGGCTTGAGCGAGGCCGCCTCCAACTCGCGCGCGATGTCGGCCGTCGTGAGGTTGGCGTTCACGCCGTCGTTCCATTTGATGTCGAGCGCCGCGAGTCCTTGCTTGGCCGCCCACATATGGTCAGCGACGACGGCGACGGCGTTGTCGATCTTCACGACTTGATGCACGCCCGGGATCGCCAGGGCTTTGGTGTCGTCGACGCTGGCGAGTGTGCCGCCGAGCACCGGGCAGGCCGACACGGTGGCGATCCGCATGCCTGGCACGCGCGTGTCGATCCCGAACATTGCCGTGCCGTTCACCTTGGGTGGCGAGTCGAGGCGCTTGACCGGAGTCCCAATGAGCGTGAAGTCCTTGGGATCCTTGAGTGGCACGTCCTTGGGCATGGGCAACGCCGCGGCCGCGTCGGCGAGCGCGCCGTACGAGAGACGGCGGCCCGTGGGGCTATGCGTCACTTCGCCGTGCGCCGCTTTGCACGAGGCCGGGTCGACTTTCCATTTGGCGGCTGCCGCCGAGACGAGGAGGACGCGAGCGGTCGCGCCGGCTTCGCGGAGTGGTTTCCACCAGCCACGAATCGATGTCGAACCGCCCGTCGCCTGGAACCCTAAGAGGGAAATCGCATAGAGCTTGTCGTTGGGCAGGGCGTGTTCGACGTGGACCGTTGGGAGGTCGACCTCGAGCTCTTCGGCCATGAGCATCGGGATCGATGTGTACGTCCCTTGTCCCATCTCGATTTGCGGCATGAACATCGTGACGTGGCCATCGCCGCCCACGCGTATGAACGCGTTGGGCTCGAAGACCGCCGCTGTCTGGTCGGTCTCGCGTGCGCAGTCGAGCAGGCTGAACCCGATCAGCAGCCCGCCGCCGGCTGCCGCGGTCAAGGTGATGAAGTTGCGCCGCGATATTCCGATCTGTGTGGCGCTCATGAGGCAGCCCCCGTGGTGGCGACGGTGTTGGAGTGGCCCGCCTGTTTGATCGCTTCGCGGATGCGGACATAGGTGCCGCACCGGCAGATGTTGCCCGCCATGCCTGCGTCGATATCGGCGTCGGTCGGGTGTGGCGTTTGGGCCAGCAGGGCTGAGGCCGACATGATCTGGCCCGACTGGCAGTAGCCACACTGGACGACCTCGAGGTCGAGCCAGGCTTTCTGGATCGCCGCGCCGGAGGGGGTGTTTCCGACGGCCTCGATCGTCGTGATCTTCTTGCCGACGAGTGACGAGGCTGGCGTCACGCAACTCCGGATCGCTTGGCCGTCGGCGTGGACCGTACAAGCGCCGCAGGCGGAGATCCCGCAGCCGAACTTGGTGCCGGTCAACCCGACCACATCGCGGAGCACCCAGAGGAGGGGCATGTCCGTCGGGACGTCCACGGTGTGGGACGTTCCGTTGATCTCGAGTGTGATCATTCAGCATCTCTCCCTGGGGGGTGGACGCCCATAATGCTCAAGGGCAATGAGTACATTGGCCGGTGGGGCCGGTTCCCGGTATCCATCGTTCGGATGATTCTATTGATGCCCCGCACGTAATGCCCGCACGGCGTGGCCGAGCTCGGTTGTCCCGCCATTGCAAACTGGCGTTCTTCCCGGTGCTCGCCGCGGGGCTCCTCTCGATCCCCATGGCGCGCCGGGCGCCCAACGAGCGCTGGAAGTTTGTCACCGACGTTCTGGCGGTCCTGCTCGGGAGCGGCATTGCCATCTGGTATCTCGTCGTGCTCCCGACGATGGTCAACGGCCGGCCGGCGATCTATGGGCACCCGTACGAACTGGTCGATCCCCTGGGCGACGCTGGCGATCGATGATTTTGGGACGGGGTATTCGTCGCTCAGCTATCTCGAGCGGTTTCCGATCGACATCCTGAAGATCGCGAAGCCGTTTGTGGACGATGTGGGGAGTCGAGTCACGGATGCCGCGTTGGCCGGCACGATCATCCAGCTTGGGGAGACGCTCAAGCTGCGGACGATCGCCGAGGGGATCGAGCAGGCGGTGCAGCTGCGGGAGCTGCAGGCGATGGGGTGTGAGCTCGGGCAGGGGCATTATTTCGCGGGGCCGCTGTCGTCATCGCTCATGGAGTCGTTACTGGAGTCGCCCCACGCGCCGCTGGCGAGGATCAACAGCCAGTTCAACCGACCTATACACGATCGGGCACACGGCGGGTCAGGGTAGCCCGAGTCTTGCCGTATTCGTGTGCTTCGACTTGAACGAGGACGGCGGCGATGCGCGGACGGATTGGGGTGGTCCTGGTCTCAGGGCTCTGTGTCACGTGTGGACGCGCGGCGCGCGACGCGAACACGACCTCGGATCGGACATCCGACCACCAGTTGAGCCTGACGACGGCGACCGGCTCGGTTGCCGAGAATCCGTCGGCGGTGGCGCCTGAGCCCGGCAGCTTTGCGCCGATTGCGCGTGCGGTCACGCCGGCGGTCGTGTCGATCCAGTCGGTGTTGCCGCCTGATACGACCGGCGAGGATGAGCAAGGCGGTGGCGGTGGAGGGATCCCGCCGGGGCTAATTCCGCCGGGGTTGCTGCCACCGGGACTCCGACGGGGACCCGGCGATCAGGGTGGTGCGGCACCCAGGCAGGCGCTCGGGTCTGGGTTCATCGTGACGTCCGACGGGTATCTGCTCACCAACAACCACGTCGTCGCCGACGCCAAGCGCGTGACGGTCGGACTGTCTGACCGGCGCATCTTTGCCGGGCACGTCGTTGGTCGCGATCCCTCGACCGAGGTCGCGTTAGTGAAGATCGATGCGTCGGGGTTGCCGACGCTGCCGCTTGGCAACGATAGCACGGTCCAGGTTGGCGATGAGGTGTTGGCGGTGGGGAACCCGCTCGGCCTCAACTTCACGGTCACGTCGGGGATCATCAGCGCCAAGGGGCGTGGCGGGTCGCTCACCGGACTCTTTGCCTCGCGCTATGCGATCGTGGATTTCCTGCAGACCGACGCGGTGATCAACCCGGGGAACTCGGGCGGGCCGTTGATCGACATGCACGGGCGCGTGATCGGGATCAACACGGCCATCGCGAGTCCAACGGGTGTGTATGCGGGGTATGGGTTCGCGGTGCCGATCAGCATCGCGCAGATCGTCATGGACCAGCTGCGGAAAACGGGGCACGTGAGCCATCCGATCCTCGGTGTGGCGGTACAGGACGTCGGGCCGGCTGACGCGCAGGCCGCCGGGCTGCATGAGATTCGGGGGGTGCTCATCGAAGGCTTGAGTAGTCCCAACAGTCCGGCGGCCAAGGCGGGGATTCAGCCGGGGGACGTGCTCGTGTCGGTGGATCATCATCAGATCGACCGGGTGTCGGATCTGCAGCGTCTCATCTTTGGGTACCATCCGGGCCAGACGGTGTCGGTGGATGTCAGGCGGTTTGGGACAAGTAAGACACTCGAGCTCACGTTGGGTGAGCCGCCGGCGGCGAGTGCGTTGGCGAGTGCGTCATCCGGCGAGGAGTCTGGCGCTGGGGTCGCGAGCAAGAAGTTGGGCGTGAGTGTGCAGCAGGTGACGCCGCAAGTGGCAGCGCAGTTTGGGTTGCAGGGTGGGACGGAGGGGCTGGCGGTGGTGCACGTCGATCCGACCGGGCCGGCGTTGGGGGTGCTCTTCCCGGGAGACATCATTGTCGCGGCGATGAGTCCCACTGGCCGTCGGCCGATTCGGACGGTCGATGATCTGCAGCAGGCGGTGTCGCATCCGGTGAACGGCGTGGTGAGCCTCGTCGTGTCGACGATTCCGCCGAACGGCGGGGCGCCAGTGACGCGGGTGGCGAACGTCCTCTTGTCGGGCGGAGGCGGGGGCACGTAGCTTGGGCGCGTGACCCGATCTCCTCTCATCGCGCTTGTCGCCGCCCTGTCGCTGTGCGTTGGTGCCAGTGCGCGCGCGCAGTCGCCGTCGCTCGAGCCGCCGGCCGGCTCGCGACTGCTGCTCACCGTCACTGGTGTTGGCGTCCAGATCTATGGGTGCGGGGAGAGCGGGTGGGCGCTCACCGGGCCGGAGGCGGATTTGCTCGATTCCATGGGTCGGAAGGTCGG
>DATMNB010000092.1:0-13586 GCA_035569435.1 Gemmatimonadaceae bacterium | reverse complement strand
GCTCGACCGATCTGATCAAGCCATCGAACACAATTGCCCAAGCCCGCGAATTGCTAGTGGGAAGGCCCGGGGAACAATCCTGGGCCTTCTTGAATTGTCGGCGGTGCGTATGCGTGTTCTCTTGGTGCACCCGAGCGCTCTCATGTACGCGGAAGTGTATCTCCGCCTCGAGCCGCTGGGGATCGAGTGCGTGGCGCAGGCGGTGCGCGCGGCGGGCCATACAGTCCGGATCGTCGACCTGCAGGTGTTCACGCGTCAGGAATTGCTGCGCGAGGTCTCGGCGTTCCGTCCTGAGGCGGTGGGATTCTCCCTCAATTATCTGGCGAACGTCCCGGAAGTCGTCGACCTGGCGAAGGCCGTGAAACACGTGCTCCCGGACGCGTGTGTCTTCACGGGCGGACATAGCGGCTCGTTCATCGCCGAGGAGATCCTGGCGCACGCGGACGGTGCGATCGATGCGGTCGTGACCGGCGAGGGCGAGATCACGACGCCGAGTCTGCTCGCGGCGCTGCCGCACGTGGACGGGGTGCCTGGCGTCGTGACGGCCCGCGTCCGTGGGCCACGCGCGCAGCTGCTTGACGACCTCGATCGGTTCCGCCCGGCGCGCGATCTGACACGGCGGCGGCGCAAGTATTTCATCGGGGAGCTCGACCCGTGCGCCAGCATCGAGTTCACGCGCGGGTGCCCGTGGGATTGCTCGTTCTGTTCGGCGTGGACGTTCTATGGCCGGTCTTACCGCTCGCGATCGCCCGAGGCGATCGTCGATGAGTTGGCGTCGATCCGGGAGCCCAACTGCTTCATCGTCGACGATGTTGCGTTTGTCCACCCCGAGCACGGCATGGCGATCGCCGATGAGGTCGAGAAGCGCGGCATCCGCAAGCAGTTCTATCTCGAGACCCGCTGTGACGTGTTGATTCGGAACGAGGAAGTATTCGCCCGCTGGGCGAAGCTCGGCCTCCAGTACATGTTCCTGGGGTTGGAGTCGCTGGACGGCGAGCAGCTCAAGATGTTCCGCAAGCGCGTCACGCCAAACCAGAATTTCGAGGCACTGGCGATTGCGCGGCGGCTCGGCATTCAGGTCGCGATCAACCTGATCACGGATCCGCGGTGGGAGAAAGCGGACTTCGAGCGCGCGCGCGAGTGGGCCACTACCGTGCCGGAGGTCGTGCACCTCACGGTGGCCACGCCGTATCCGGGGACGGAGCTGTTCTATCAGAATGACCGTCCGCTCACGTCGACCGACTACCGGCTGTACGACATCCAGCATGCGGTGACGGCGACGAGGCTGCCGCTCGACGAGTTCTACGCCCAGCTCGTCGAGAGCCAGGAGATCATTAATCGCAAGTTCATGGGGTGGCGGACGGCCTTCGCCGTCGCGCGCATCCTGGCCGGCCAGTTGGCACACGGGCAGACCAACTTCCTGCGGATGTTGTTCAAGTTCTCGTCCGTCTACAACGCAAGGCGCCAGTTCGCCGATCATTTCCAGCCGGTCGTGTACCAGATGCGGCGTCCGGAGCAGTATGCGCGGATTCCGGCCATGCGCGAGGTTGTGGTGCACGAGCGGATCGGGGGGCGCGCCTCCGCTTAGTGCACCTGGACCGGGCGGCTGATCGTCGTGTCGCCGTGCGCCTGCCACTGGACGCGCGTGCCGTCGGGGATGGCGTCGGACGGATTGTCGAGCAACGTCGCACCGTCTGTGAGCCCGCTCAACACCTCGAAGTACGAGCCAAAATCACGCCCGACCTCGATGGCATGGCGGTGTACGGTGTGGTCGGTGCCGATCTCGGCAACCGTGAGGCCCGCGGGCAGGAACAGGACCGCCGATGCCGGCACGGTGAGTGGCGGCGACTGACGGTCGAACCCGAGGGTGATCTGCGCGTACATCCCGGGCATGAGTGAGTGCTTGTCGTTCATGATCTGGACTTCGGTCAGGAGCGTCCGTGCCGTCGGATCGACCGCGCGGGCCGTCCGTACGACGTGGCCGGTGAACCGGGCGTTGGGCAGCTCGCTGATGTGCACGTCAGCCGTTTGGCCCGGGCGGACCGATGGTCCATCGGCCTCGGGCACTGGGAGATAGACGCGCATGGTGTCGATCTGCGTCATCTGAAACAGACTGCTCGGCGCCGCACTGCCGCCGGACGGGAGGGGCGCGCTCTGCGTGCCGACCGCCGTGACGAATGACCCCACGTCGATGTTGCGCGCGGTGATCACGCCATCGAACGGCGCCACGATCCGCTCGAAGCCGACAAGCGCCACCAGCCGATCCACGTTGGCCTGGTCGGCCATGACGGCGGCCTCCGAGCCCTGGAAGGCCTGCTGCTTGATGTCGTATTCCTCCTGCGTGGCGACGCTGTCGCGCACCAGTTGCCGCCACCGGGTGGCTTCGATCTGGTTGAGGCCGAGCATGGACCGGTCTTGCCGGAGCATGGCGCGGGCCTGGGCGAGTTGTTGATCGAGATCCGGTGTCTCGATGATGCCCAGCAACTGCCCCGCGTGCACGGTGCTGCCGATGTCGGCGAAGTATTGCTTGACGTAGCCCGTGCCTCGGGCGTAGATCGCCGCCTGATGCACGGGTTGGACCGTCCCGGGCAGCGTCAGCGCGGATCCCGCGGCTGCGCGCGTCACGGTCACGACGTTCACCGTCGGGGTCGTGTCGCGTGTCGCGATGCGGGCGAGCGCGTGTTGCGTGGCGATGCGCGGGAGCGTCCCGGCGACCATCGCACCCGCAAGCAGGAGCACGACCGCCCCTCCAATCATCGTGAGACGCCGTCTCGGGACCGCCCGTGGCGTTGGTGCCGTCTCAGTGCCGCTCATAGCTGCTCACCTCCGGCACGACCGTCTCGACCGGAGCCGGCCCAGTGCGAATCATGGTGTAGAGGACGGGAACAATGACCAGCGTGAAGACCGTGGCGACCATGAGACCACCAATGACCGCGCGACCCAGGGGCGCATTCTCTTCACCGCCGTCGCTCAGCCCGAGGGCCATGGGCATCATGCCGATCATCATGGCCAGCGCCGTCATGCACACCGGGCGCAGCCGCGTGAATCCAGCGTCCATGGCCGCTTCCATGGCCGAGCGGCCGGTGCGCCGTTGGTCTTCGGCAAAAACGATGAGCAGGATGCTGTTGGACGTCGCGACGCCGACCGCCATGATCGTCCCCATGAGGGCCGGGACGGTGAACGGCGTGCCGGTGGCGAACAACATCCAGAGGATCCCGGCCAGGGCGCCGGGCAGCCCCAGCACGATGACCAACGGGTCGAGCCAGGACTGGAAGTTGATTGCCATGAGGATGTAGGCGAGGATCACCGCGCCGAGGATGCCGACCCCGAGACCCAAGAACGAGGTGCGCATGCTCTGGACCTGGCCGCGCACGACGATTTGGGCCCCGCGGGGCAGCGTCGGCTTGGCCTGGGCCACGATCCGGTCGATGTCGCGGGCCACGCCGCCCAGGTCGCGGCGATCGGTGGCCGCGTAGACGTCGAACACCGGATTGACGTTGTAGTGGTCCACGGCGGCCATCTCGGTGCGGCGGACCGGGCTCGCCAGGTTACCGAAGAGCTGCGGCGCGGGCGATGTCCCGAGTCCGGCCGTCGGCGTGATCGGTGTGGCGGCAACCTGGTCGATCGACGACATGTTGTACTGCGGGGTCTGCACGGTGATCTGGTAGCTGGTGCCGGTCTTCGGATCGACGTAGAAGTTGGGCGCGATCTGTCCGTTGGACGACAGCGACACGAGCACGTCGGAGGCGACGTCGCGCTCGGTGAGCCCAAGCTGCTGCGCGCGATCCCGGTCAACCGCGTAGAAGATCTCGGGATAGTTCATCACCTGGCCGACGCGCACATCGACGGCGCCGGGGACGCGGGCGATCTTGGCCGCCAGGGCCACGGCCACGTTGTAGGCGGGCCGCTTGTCGACGCCACCCGAATAGACCTGCACATCGATCGGCGCGGGGAGCCCGAGGTCGAGCACCTGACTCACCAGGTCTGACGGCGCGAAGAAGAACGTGACGCCGGGGAACTCCCGGGGGAGCACCTCCCGGAGGCGCCGAATGTACTGAATCGTTGGCTTGTGCTTGGCCTTGAGGCCGACGAGGATGTCGCCGTCCGCGGCGGTGAGGGTCGCCGGCTCGCCGGTGGCGAGGGCGATCTGATTGGTGTTGAGGCCGATGTTGTCCGACACCAGATCGAGGTCACTCGCGGGGATCTCGCGATTGATCGTCGCCTCGATGCGTTCGAAGATCTGCTCGGTGGACTCGATCTTGGTCCCAGCCGGCGCGCGGACGTGGAGATCGAACTGCCCGCCGTCGACCGACGGAAAGAAATCCTCGCCGATGAACGGCAACAGGACAAACGTGCCGAGACAGAAGGCGCCTGCCGCGATCAGCACGAGTCGACGGCGCGCCATGACCCAGGCCAACAGATCGAAGTATCCGTGCCTGAACTGCTCGAACTGGTGGTTGAACCGCAGGTACACGCGTCCGAACAGTCCCGGCGGCGGTGCCTGCTCGTGCCGCACGGCCTTCTCGGCGTCGCCGGCCAAGAGATAGTGGGCCATCGTCGGCACGATCGTCCGCGACAGCAGGTACGACGCCATCACGGCGAACACGACGGCCATCGCCAACGGCCGGAAGAGCGACGCCGCTGGTCCGGTGAGCAGAAAAATCGGCATGAAGACGATCGAGATCGACAGCGAGGCGACGAACGCGGGGGTCGCGATCTCGCTCGCCGCATCGACGATCGCCTGCAGGATGGGGACCCCCATCTCGACGTGGCGATTGATGTTCTCGATTTCGACGGTGGCGTCATCGACGAGAATGCCGACGGCGAGGGCCAGCCCGCCAAGCGTCATCTGGTTGAGCGTCTGCCCTAAGATCATGAGACAGATGATCGAGCACAGAATGGCGAGGGGGATGGACGTCGCCACGATGAGCGTCGATTTCCAACTGCCGATGAACAGCAGGATCATGAGCGCCGTGAGACATCCGGCGATGCACGCTTCCGTGATGACGCCGGTGATCGCCGCTTTGACGAAGATCGACTGGTCGGCCTGGATCGTCAGGTCGACGCCTGGCGGGACGAGCTGACGCAGGTGTGGCAGCATGGCCTTGATGCCGCTGACCACGGCGAGCGTCGAGGCGCCGCCGGTCTTGAGGACCGACAAAAAGGTGCCGCGGTGGCCGTTCTGGCGGACGATGTTAACCTGCACGCCCGCGCCAAGCCGCACGTTGGCGACGTCGCGGACGTAGACCATCGCGCCGTTGACGACCTTGATCGGGAGATCGTTGAGACGCTGGATCGTGTCTGGCGCCGTATTCATCCCGATCGTGTACTCCTTGCTCCCCATCTTGGCCGTGCCGGTGGCCAGAATCACGCTCGAGTTATTGATCGCCGTGCTGACGTCGTTGGGACTCAATCCCTTCGCGTACAACGCGTTGAGGTCGATGTCCACCATCGCCAAGCGCGGCTTGCCACCAAATGGGGGCGGGATAGTGACGCCGCCCACGGTCGCGAGAGGGGTCCGCACGGTCGTCCCGGCCACGTCGTTGAGCACATCCTCGCTCAATGTCTTGCTGCCCACGCCGACTTGCAGGACGGGGGCATCGGTCGCGTTGTACAGGACGATGGCGGGCGGCGTGGTCCCTGGTGGCAGGCTCTTGAGGACCGTCTGGGCGGTTGCCGTCAATTGCGCCATCGCCACGCCGGTGTTGACGCCCGGGTGAAAGTACAGCTTGATCACCGCCACCCCATCGTACGTCCGGGACTCGATGTGGTCGACGTTGCTCACGAAGTTCGAGAACACGCGCTCGGTGAACGTCGTGATCCGCTTCTCCATCTGCTCCGGGTCCATCCCGGTGTAGGTCCAGACGACCGTCGCGACCGGCAAGTCGATGGTCGGGAAGATGTCGATCGGCATCCGCGTGATCGCGAAGATGCCGAAGATCAGGACGAGAATCGCCCCGCAGATGAACGTGTACGGTCGCCGAAGGGCGAGAATCACGATCTTCATCATGGTGCATGAACAGTGGGCACGCGGCGCCCCTTGCAGGATTACCTCGGTGCGGAGTCTTGGCCCTCCCCATTCGGGGTATATTCTGGGATATGCGCGGATCACTCCTGCTCGCCGCGGCCGTCGCGTATGCTGGGGCCTGCGCCGGCGTCGCTCATGGGCAGGAGGCCGCGGTCGCCGTTGGCCGATTCCGCGTCGACGTGTGGCGAGCTGAACATGGGATGCCCAGCAACGTCGTCTCGCGGATCGCGGAGAGTGGCGACGGATACCTCTGGTTGGGCACCGCCGCGGGTCTCACGCGGTTCGACGGGGTCCGATTCGCGACGTTCGACCACGACGCGTCCCAGCCCATGCATGAGGACATGCAAGGAATCCTGTGGATCGCCACCGATCGGGGGTTGGTGCGATACGCTGACGGGCGCATGGTCCGCGATGCCGCGCTGGATGATTCCATTGTCGGTGAGGTGATTGCCGGCCTGACGGAAGATTCGAGTGGCACCCTCTGGGCGCTCACCGATCACGGCCGTCTACTGCGGCGGGACGGGGGGCGCCTGGCGACGGTATCCATCGGCGGCCTCCCCAAGGCTGCCGGGGAGGCGATTGTCGCCGGCGATAGCGGTCAACTTTGGCTCGGGTTCCAGGGTGCAGGGCTGGTCCTCGTGCGCCCAACGCAGGGAACCGTGACGCGACTCCTCTCGGGCGAGAGCGTTGGATCGATCCTCCGCGCCAGTGATGGGACGCTCTGGGTCGGCACGGCCACCGGGGTGGCCCACATTGTCTCGGGTCGCATCTCGCGCGTGCGCGTTGCTGGTGCAGCCCAGTATGCGCCCGTCACGTCTCTCGGTGAAGATCGGGACGGGGGTCTGTGGATCGGCACACGAGGCAATGGCCTGTATAGGTATGCCGCCGGCCGCCTGACGCCGATCACGGCGCGGAGTGGTCTCCTCTCCAACGATGATGTCACGTGCGTGTTTGTCGGCACGCGGGGGAACGTGTGGGTCGGCACCCGGCACGGGCTCAATCGATTCCGGGTGGTGCAGATGTCGCCGCTCACGACCCGGAACGGCTTGCCCACGGACGTGCCGGGCGCGATCGCGATCGACCGGTCCGGGGCGCTCTGGATGGCGGCGCGGACGGGTGGTCTGTATCGGCGCGCACACGCCGATAGCGGGGCGTTCGTCCTACTGTCACCGGACGTGGTGACGTCGATCGCCGTCGCCGCTGACAGCACGGTCTGGATGGGACGTCTACGGTCGGGTCTCCTGCGATATCGCGCCGGCGCCTGGCGCACGTACGCGACCGGTCCCGTGAACGCGGTGTTGGCCGCCCGGTCAGGGAGTGTCTGGATCGCCACCAACGCCGGACTCGAGCGACTGTGGCACGATCGACTGACGACGTACAGGGGCTTGGCCGACAGTGTCGTTCTCTGCCTCGCCGAGGACGAGCGAGGCGTGATTTGGGCGGGGACGCGGAAGGGGGTGTCGCGCGTCGATAGCACGATCGCGAACTATCGCACGGGTGCGGTGACGACACTGCACGGCGATGCCGGCGGTGGTATGTGGGCCGGTACCCCCGGTGGTGTGACGCGTATCGCCGGTGGCCGGTTGGTCACGCTCGGCCGCGAGCACGGGCTGGCACCCGATGTTGTGACGGCGATCGCCGAGGATGGCGGCGGCCACCTCTGGTTCGCCGGGTTGGGTGGGCTCACGCGCGTGCCACTTGCCGAGCTGAACGCGGTCGCCGACTCAACCGCCAATGGCCGATCGGCCCGGCTCGACTCCGTGCTCGTGTTCACACCGGTCGATGGGCTCCCGAGTCCGGACGTGGCGATCGACGCGCAGTGGCCAACGGCCACGACGGCGAGCGGAGAGCTCTGGTTTGCGATGGAGCGCGGGCTCGTGTCGTTCGACCCGCTCGAGATCCGCGTCGATGAAGAGCCGCCTCGCGTGCACGTCGAGCGGGTCACGATCGACGGCAACCCGGCGCCGCTGGGCGCGCCGCTCAACATCGGGCCAGGCGCCCGCCATCTCGACTTTCAGTACACGGGCGTGAGCCTGCGTGACGGGCCGCGCGTCCGGTTCCGTTATCGGCTGGACGGGTTCGACACGACGTGGGTCGACGCGGGCACGGCGCGCACGGCGTCCTATACGAATCTGGCGCCGGGGCAATACCGGTTTCATGTCACGGCGCGGGGCGCGGACGGGCCGTGGAACCCGGCCGAGGCCGGGGTCGCGTTGCGCATCACGCCCCCGTTCTATCGCACGCCGTGGTTTGTGATCGGGAGCGTCATCACTGCCGTGGCGCTGGTGGCCGCGGCGCTCCGGGCGCGGACGCGCGTGCTCGAAGCGCGATTCGCGGCGGTGCTCGCCGAGCGGACGCGATTGGCGCGCGAGATTCACGACACGCTGCTGCAAGGGTTCACCGGCGTCGCTCTGTCGCTCCGCGCGGCGACGCGGCGTCTCGACGCGTCGGACGAAGCGACGCAGCCGCTCGACGATGTGCTGGTGCTCGCGCAGAGGACGCTGGTGGACGCCAGGAAAGCCGTGTGGGACCTGCGCGCGCCGTCAGATGGCGACGGCGCGTTCCCGGTCGCGCTGGAGAATGCCGCGCGTCTCACGGTCGCCGGGGCGGCGCTCCCGATGGAGTGGACCGTGTCGGGACGTCCGCGCCCCGTCGGACCCCAAGCCGAAAGTGTGCTGCTCCGGGTGTGTCAGGAGGCGTTGGCCAACACGGTCAAGCACGCGTCCGCGAATCGGGCGTGGGTGACGTTGGCGTACGAGCGACGGGCGGTCCGGCTCACCGTTCGGGACGACGGATGCGGGTTCGCGGTCGACCCCTCCCGTCGATCCTACGCGGGGCATTGGGGGCTGCTCGGGATGCGGGAGCGGAGCGAGCAGATCAACGGCACGCTTCGCATCGTGAGCGCGGAGGGGCGGGGCACGGAGGTGTCGTTGGCGGTGCCGTATGCGTGAGGCGTTCCCCGAATGGGGAATCGCAGGACCCCGCAGCCCGGGAATCGGCGGCTGGCGCGACCGGCCATACACTTAAAGCCATGAGCTCTCCATCCATTCGCGTCATTGCCGCCGACGACCATCCGATCGTCCGTGCTGGCCTCGCCGCCGTGATCGCTGAGGAGTCCGACCTGGAGTTCGTCGGTGGGGCTGGCGACGGGGCGGAGGCGCTGGCGCTGTATCGCGCAGAGCAGCCGGATGTGACCTTGATGGATCTCCGGATGCCCGGGGTCGGCGGTGTCGAGGCGATTCGCGCCATCCGGGCGGAGTTTCCCGCGGCGCGGATCATCGCGCTCACGACCTACGAGGGCGACGACGACATCCATCGGGCGCTCGAGGCCGGGGCCGTGGGCTATCTGCTCAAGGACATGCTGCCCACCGTCGTCGTCGACGCGGTGCGGGCGGTCCACCGCGGCCAGCGCGTCATCCCGCCGGTCGTCGCGGGTCGTCTGGCCGAGTACACGCCGCGGGTCGAGTTGACGCCGCGGGAGCGTGAGGTGTTGGAGTTCCTGGCCCGGGGACTGAGCAACAGTGACATCGCCATTGCGATCGGTCGGACGGACGAGACGGTCAAGATCCATCTCAAGCGCATCTTCGCCAAGCTGAACGCCGCAGGCCGCACTGAAGCGGTTATGGTAGCGCTTCAGCGCGGCATTATTCATATGTAGGTCCCGGCGGCTGTAGGTCCCGGCGGCGCTACTGCACGCGCCGCCAGCCGTTGCCCGGAGTGGCGCTCCGCAGTGCGGACGCGATCTGCTCCGTGCGCGGGCCCAGGTCCCGCTCGTACACGGCGCCGTTGGAGTTGACCAGGAACGTCATCACGCCCGACGACCGGTAGGCGGCGGGGTATGCGACGACGGTGCCGCGGCGATCCAGCACCCGATAGTAATAGCCGTGCATCGGTGTGGGACTCACAAGCGCCGGGGTGCTATCGTGTGCCGCGTGTCCCAGATCCTCGCTCGTGGCCACGGCCTCGAGCTCGTTCTCACCGATGCGGCGCAAGACCACTTCCTGCTTGCCCGCGTCCGCGTCGAAGTACCAGCGCCCGCCGTTGGACACGAGGGGAACGGGAAACGGCCAGTTTTCCGCGCCGATGAAGAGCAGCACGTCGCCGTCCGCCTCCTTGGTCAGGCGGTGCATCTGCTGGTATTTCTCGACGAACAGGCGTCGGTCGGCCTGGTCCAGGGTGTCGTCGCCACGCCCAATGAGATTGGTGTCGGCGCCGAGGATGCCCGTCAGCGCCTGCCGATCGTCGCCTTGCAGGGCGTAGGCCAGCGCCTGGCTGGCCTCGCCAGCCGAGGCGAACGTCCGCTGTCCCGACGTTTGGGCGGTGGCCACCTGCGGCAACCACGTCATCGCGGCGGCGAACGCGAGGCGCGAGAGTATGCGTGCCATTGTGCTATCCTCTGAGAGTAGGGTAATCACCGGTGTCCGCCGCCGCCGTGGCCGCCGCCACCGCCGTGAAAGCCGCCACCACCATGAAAGCCGCCGCCGCCACCGAAGCTGGTGTGGCCACGGGCCGAAAAGCCTGCCGTGGATCCCCCGTGGTTGAAACCGCTGAAGGCAGAGGAATGCATGCCGCCTGCGCCATGCTGGCCGCCGAATCCGGCCGACCCGTGCGCGACGCCACCGGCGTGACTGAAGCCACCGCCGTGACTGAAGCCACCGGCGTGACTAAAGTGGGGAGCTGACCGGTTGACCACGGTGCGCCGATTGATGAACGTCGTGCTCCGCGAGACATAGTGGTTGTGATTGAACTCGACGCCGTGGCCATGCCAGTCGGCGCCCCAGTGGTGCCAGCCCCAATCGAATCCGCCCCAGACGCCGAGGCCGATCCCGATGCCGAGGCCCCACGAAAACGCGGGCCCGTCAAAGTAGATGCCCGGGACGGGGACCCAACCGGGATACGCGACGATTGGTCCACCATAGATGGTCCACGGGTCGTACGCCGGGACGTAGACGACGTCGGGGTTCGTCGGCTGTATGACGATAGTCTTGTTGGAGCTGGTGACGGTCTCCTGTGAATCGCTCTTCAGTTTGCCCGCCTGTTGGGCGCGCTGGCGCATCACCTGGATGGCGGTCATCACGTCGGCCTGCTGATTGACGTAGGCTTCGCCAAGGGATGAGGTCCAGGAGACGTTGTCGTCCATGTTCTTGAGGACCGAGGGAAATTGTGTCAGCGCTTTCACGCTGGGATCCCATGGTTGCGCGTTCACCGAATCACCGAGCTGATCGCCCTTGAGGGCTGGGTGGTCCTGCAGCCACCGGTCCGCCAGGACGTCCTGGGCCGGATAGGTCGACGCGGCGAGGATCTGCGCAACGAGCGCGTCCGGATAGAGCGCGATCGGGGCCACCAGCTGCTGTAATTGCTGCGGCGTCTGCGGCTGCTGAGCCGGTGGCGGCGAAGACGACGGTGATGGTGGCGGTGATGGGGGCGGCGACTGCGACGTCGCGGTCATGGGTGCCCATGCGGCCGCAACAATGAGCGCGAGTGCAACATTGGTTGAGTGTGACATCTACGACTCCGTAGTGAGAGGGCGTGGGACTACGGTCGCAGGATATCCATGCAAAGGCGCCGCCGGCATTGCCGCGACGGGTATTCCTCGGCCTCCCAATTTGGGGAAGGCAAAGAGTACGAAGTCCGGGAACGGTGCCGTCGGGCAGATTTCGCTAGACTCACCACGTGTCCACTCACACACGGAGATGAGCATGTCAACCAAGCCTGTAGCACTCGCTGTCATCGCGGTTGCCGTCGCGGCGGCCTGCAGCCCCGTCAATGTCCGGACCACGGAAGCGCCGGACGCGCATCTGGCCAACCTGCACACGTTCGTGATCGCGACACCGACGGCCAAGAAAGCCGACGCGGTCACGGCCGGGAACGATCCGATGTTGTCGAACTCGATTGCCAACCAAACACTCCGCCAGGACCTGCTGAGCGATTTCGAGGCCAAGGGGTATTCGGCGGACTCGGCGTCACCGAGCTTTGCGGTCGCGTACTACGCGAGCGCGCAGAAGAAGCTCGACGTGACCGACTGGGACTACGGCTACTCGTACTGGGGATTCCACCGGTGGTGGGGCAGCGCGGGCTATCCCGTGCAGACGGTGAGCGCGTACACGGAGGGGACAGTCATCGTGGACGTGATCGATCCGGCGACCAAAGAACTACTCTGGCGCGGGCAAGGGAAGGCGCAGGTCTCGCGGGATCCGGCCACGTACACCGCCGAGCTGGCGAAGACGGTAAGCGCCATCGTCGCCAAGTTCCCGGCGGCAGGTGGTTCCGCCACGACGGCGGCCGTGCAGGGGAACTAGTCCCGCACGTCCTTATGGTTTGCTGCGCATGCCGGCTGGCATTTGCATCTGCGTATAGCCAGCCGGCGGCACAAAGAGCGCGGCATCGAGCGATTTCCGCTCGACCTTCGTGGCGACCATGCTGTCGTTGGTCCCGGTCCACTTGAGGGGGAACAACCCGCCCGAGGCCGCGGCCGAGAGGCCTTGGATGCGCTGCTCCATCTGGCCGAGCGGGGTGCCCATCCCGAACATCGCGAAGTTGCCCATGCCGTGGGCGATGCAGACCGTGCCCGAGTCCTGCCTGCCGGGAGCGTTGGTCTTGTAGACGTCGCACGGCACGCCGGCCACGACCTCGGAGCCCACCTTGGTGAGCTTGGTGTTGCGCATGGACGAGTCCATGTGCTCCGTGATAGTCGCATCGACGATGGGCCGGGTCACGTACATCTTCCGGGTCGGCATGATCATCGTCCGCGTCTTGGCGTCCATGTCGATGATCATCCCGCCAAACATCCCGCCCATCGACGACGTGTCGTGCGGCTGCATGCGGACCTTGCCACCTTTGGCAAAGTAGTCGAGCGTCATTGGGGTGCCGTTCTTGGTCGTGATCTGATACGTCACGACGCCCTCGAAACTGCCTTGCGCATGAGCGACGGTCGCTAGCACGGCCGTTACAGCGAGCACGGTGCACCGCATGACGTCTCCCGGCTGGGTCGTATGGACATCGAAGATCCCGCTACCCGCTCGAGGCGTCAAGATCGAGTAGACTTCCCGCTACTCACACTTACCGAGGTCTTCCTAGTGTCCGTTCCCGCGGTCGGCGACGTTGCACCCGATTTCACGCTGGCGTCCACCAGTGGCGAGCCCGTCACGTTGTCAGCGTTACGGGGCAAGACCAATGCGCTCCTGGCGTTCTTTCCGCTGGCGTTTACGTCGACGTGTACGGCCGAGCTGTGCGAGTTTCGCGATAACTTCGATGCGCTGACCGGGTACGGGGTGCAGGTCCTACCGATCAGTGTCGACTCCGTGCCGACGCTCAACGAGTTCAAGGGGAAGCACCATCTGCGGACCGAGCTGCTGAGCGACTTCAAGCGGGACGCGTCGCGGGCATATGGGGTGCTGATGCCCGAGCTGTTCTTCTCGAATCGGGCGTATTTCCTGATCGACAAGACTGGTCACGTCCGGTGGGCGCATGTCGAGAAGACGCCCGGGCAGAAGCGCGAGCTCACCGATATCGTCGCCGAGATCAAGAAGCTCGGTTGAGCTTCTTGATCTCGGCCACC
>DATMNB010000091.1:0-6411 GCA_035569435.1 Gemmatimonadaceae bacterium | reverse complement strand
CCCGCCGTCCGCGCGATCGCCATCCAGATCGGCGCCGCCGTAGCCAACCCGATCCCCTAGGCCGCCAGCGCGGCCGCGAGACCCCAGATCGGCCCCGCCAGGCCCACTCTGGCGTCCTCGTGCACATTAGCCGGCGACTGCTTGAGCCGCACTAGCGCCCCAAGCCCCGGGATGAACATCGGCGGGCTCGCCGCAATCCCGTACCGCCCCAACGCGGCCACGTGCCCCATCTCGTGGATGTAGATGCACACCACGAATCCTAGGGCAAACTGCCATCCCCACAGGCTCCAATAGACGCCGAGGAAGAGCAGCATCGACGAGATCGTGCCGAGCTTGGTGAGCCCGAGCAACAGCAGCTTGGCCTTCGACAATACCAGGAGCGCCCCGGACAGCACCGCCGCCCACGCCCGCTTGAGCGGGCTCCCGGCGGGCTTCCCCGGCGCCGCCGTCGTGCTGCCCCCGCGACTCAGCGCGTCGACCCGCCCGACAATCACCGCGTGCTGCTCGCTCGTCGGCGGCAATAGCTCGAGCGCGGCGCGCCACTTGGTCAGCGCCACCTGCTTATTGCCGGCCTGCTCAGCCGCCTCGGCGTCGGCCGCCAACGTCTTGAGCGTCTCGGCATGCACGAGGGCCCCGCACGCAGGGCAGCTGACGAGCGTCGCCGCCAGCTCAGTGCCGCACCGCACGCACGGGCGCCGGCGCTGTGTGATGACGCCGCTCGTCACGCCGGCGCCGCGCCCCCGCCCACTCGGAACGGACCGTGAAAGACCGGCCGCGGCGGCGCGTGATTCATTTGCCACGCCTGCCGGAGCCCGACCGCGATGATGATCGCCGTCAGAATCGTCTGCGGGAATCCGGTCACCACGACCATGATCGGCAACGCCACCGCCACAATGATCCCGCTGATCACGGTGAAATCACCATGCTTGAAGGCTTGAGGCGCATACCCGGCCCCAATCCCGATGTATGTCAGTATCACGGCCATGATCTGGAAGGCGCGGCCGCGTTGACCGCGCGAGCCCATTTGTACCGCACGTCCGACGAGAAAGCCGACGGCGATGGCCACGATCCCGATCTCGTACCCGGTCGCGGCGAGCACGGCATAGTAGATGAGCGCCCCGGCGATCGCGCCGCCCAAGCCAAACAGCGCTGCGCGCGCGAGCACCGCTGGCGATGCTTTGGCCGGCGCGCTTTGCTCGGTCGCCGCCTTGCACGCGCCGCAGACCACAGACTTGCCCACGCTGTAGTACTCGGCGCCAACCGGACGTTTGCACGCCGCACACGTGACGGCCGCCACCGGCGTGGCGCTGTCGAACTCCATTGTCATTCCCCAAAGCTCGATGGACGGCCTCAGCCGTCAAGAAACGATTACTTGACAGAATAATCTGTCCGGCCAATATTCTCTGCCATGCCTGCCACGCCCGACTCTCTCGCCGTCCTCCAATCCACCTCCCAAGCCGCCACCCTCCTCGACGGTGTCCGCCTCCAGATCCTGGCCGAGCTCCGCGAGCCGGACTCCGCCGCCGCCGTCGCCCGCCGCCTAGGAGCCCCCCGCCAACGCGTCGGCTACCACATCCGCGCTCTCCAGGCCGCCGGCCTGATCCAACCAGTGGGCGAACGCCGCCGCGGCAACTACGTCGAACACCTCCTCCAAGCCTCCGCCACCCACTACGTCATCGCCCCCCAAGCCCTGGGCGCCCTCGGCGCCACGACCGACGAGATCCGCGACCGCTTCTCGACCGCCTATCTGCTCTCCGCGGCCAGCCGCACCATCGGCGAGGTCGCCGCGCTGGCAGACCAGGCGACCGCGGCCGGCAAGCTCCTCCCCACCCTGACCCTCGAAACTGAGGTCCGCTTCGCCTCGCCCGCCGCCCAACACGCCTTCGCCACCGAGCTGGCCGACTGCCTCGCACGCCTCGTCGCCCGCCACCACGACCCCGACGCCCCCACCGGACGCCCTTTCCGATTCCTCATCGCCGGACACCCCACCCATGCGAAAGATTGAGCTCCCCGTCGAGATCCACGCCCCGGCCGAGCAGGTCTGGCGTGCGATCTCCACCCCCGAGGAGATCGCCCGCTGGTTCGCCCCAGTCGTCACCGGCTCTGCCACCGTTGGCGAACAGATGACGTTCTCGTGGTATCCGGGTGGCGAATACTCCGGCACCGTCGACGTCCGCGACGAGGGTCGGCACCTCCGCTGGAGCGACGACGCGTTCGTCCCGCGCGAGACCGCCCTCAACCAGGTCCGCGCCAACGCACCCGACGATTTCCGTGTACGCACGAGCGAGGCGCCCGATCGCCTGTGGGGCACACTGCCAGCCTACGGCGATGCCCTCGTCCTGATCGAGAACGAGCCGGGCCGCGAGAGCTATCATTGCGGCGTTTATATCTCACTCTACGGCGACGCCACACGACACGAAGCCACCTTGCGACCCTGGCTAGCGCGGATGCTCGATCAGGGCCTACACTAAACGCATGCCTGATATCGTCTACCTGAACGGCCAGTACATCCCCCGCGCCGAGGCGCGCGTCTCAGTCGAAGACCGCGCCTTCCTGTTTGGCGATGGCGTGTACGAGGTCACCCGCACCGTCCGCGGCGCCTGCATCGAGCCCGCGCGCCACATGCGACGCCTGGAACGCGGCGTGGCCGCCCTCCAGCTCCCGTTCCCCCCCGCCGAGGCCCACGCGCTCCTGGGCATCTCCACCAGACTCCTCGCCGAGTGCGAGCTGACGGATGGCGAAGCCCTCGTGTACTGGCAGGTCACGCGCGGCGCCGCGACGCGCACGCACCAGTTCCCCCCGGCCACGACGCCCCCCACCGTCTACGTCAGCGCCGCGCCGTTCTCCCCCCCGCACAGCTATCGCGGCACCGGCGTCGCCGCGATCACCGTCCCCGACCAACGCTGGGCGCGCTGCGACCTCAAGACGGTGAACCTCCTCCCCAACGTCCTCGCCAAACAAGCCGCCATCTCCGCCGGTGCCTACGAGGCCCTCCTCGTCCGCGACGGCGTGGTCGCCGAAGGCTCGTCGACCAACCTGTTCGGCGTCATCGATGGCCAGGTCTACACGTCGCCCCGCACTAACTACATCCTGCCCGGCGTGACACGCGAGGTCGTCATCGAGCTCGCCCCCCGCGTCGGGTTGACCGTGCGCGAGGAGCCGATGTTCACGACCGACATCCCCAGGCTCACCGAACTCTTTGTGACCGGCACGACCAACGACGTGATGCCGGTTGTCACGCTCGACGGACGCCCAGTCGGCGACGGCCGCCCCGGCCCGGTCGCCGCCCGCCTCTACGCCGCACTCGCGGACCACTTCGGGCTGTCGCGGGGCGACTGACCCCGGGTGCCGGCGATCGCACTCGTTGTCGTCCTCTTTGGCGTGGCGGTCCTGCTGGACCTCCTCGCCCGCCGCATCAACGTCCCGCGCCCTGTCCTCCTGGTCCTGGGAGGCGGGCTGCTGGCGTTCGTGCCGCACCTGCCGCCGGTCACGCTCGAACCATCGACGATCTTCCTGATCTTCATCCCGCCGATCCTTTTCTGGACGGCGCTCAACGCCTCCGCCCGCGACTATAGCCGCGAGTGGCGCAGCATCGGCCTCCTCGCGACCATCCCCGTCCTCCTCACGATGGCCGCCGTCGCCGCCGTCGCGGTGGCCATGGTCCCTGGGATGACATGGCCCGCGGCGTTTACCCTCGGCGCGATCGTCGCGCCGCCCGATGCCGTGGCTGCGGTCGCCGTCCTGAGCCGCCTCGGCCTCCCTCGGCGGATCATGACGATCCTCGAGGGCGAGAGCCTGGTGAACGACGCCACCGCCCTCGTGGCCTATCGCCTGGCCGTCGCCGCGGTCGTCACCGGCACCTTCTCGCTCCGCACCGCCGCCCTGCACCTGCCACTCGTCGCCCTCGGCGGCGTCGCGATCGGACTCGTCGTCGCGATCCTCATCGCCGCCGTGCGGCGCCGTCTGCCGGAGTCGCCCGATCTCGAGAACACGATCTCGTTGCTCACCCCCTACGTCGCCTACCTGGCGGCCGACCGGTTCGAGGCCTCGGGCGTCCTGGCCGTCGTCACCGCGGGCCTCTATCTCGGCCGCGTCGAGCCGACGATCGTCACGGCGCGCACCCGCCTCCAGGCGGCCGGCCTGTGGACCGTCGTCTCGTTTCTGCTGGAGAGCTTGAGCTTCATCCTCATCGGCTTGGCACTCCCATTGATCATGCAGCACGTGCGCGGCGAGAGCTCCCGCGCCATCGTGACGCAGGCAGCGGTGATCACCGCGACGGTCATCCTCGTGCGCCTCGCCTGGATCTTCCCCGGCAACTGGCTCTCGCGGGCGAGGGGCCAATGGCGCGGCGTCCTGTTTGTTGGCTGGACGGGGCTCCGCGGCGGCATCTCGCTGGCGTTGGCACTAGCTCTCCCGCTCACCGACGACGACGGCACACCGTTCCCCGCTCGCACCGTGATCATCGTCCTGACCTTTGCCGTCATCCTCGGCACACTGGTCGTGCAGGGTGTGACGCTCGCCCCGCTGGCCCGGGCGCTCGGACTCCAGGGTCAGCAACGTAACGACGAGGAATCGATGGCCCGCATCGCCGTGGCCCAGGCCGGACTGGCACGGCTCGATGAGCTGGCGCGCGATGACCCATCCGAGGCCCCGATCGTCGAACACCTGCGGAACGTCGCCGAGCACCGGGCGGACGCGTTTCTCCGCCTGCGCGGGGCCATGCTCGACGCCGAGCGTTCGGCGCTGATCGCGCTCCGCGACACCGGGGCGATCGGCGACGACGTGCTCCGGACCGTACAGGAAGACCTCGATCTCGAAACCCTGTTGCTGACACCGCGCGACGGTGGTATGCGTACGGTGTGAGACCCCATTCGACCGGAGTGACGATGGCCATTCCCACGCTGCACCCGACGACGATTCACGACGAACAGTACGGCGGGGTGACCTACCACTTGGAAGGCGAGCTCGTCCCCGTCCTGCACGTCGAGCTCCAGCAGATGCCGCTCTACTTTGAGCACCACGTGCTCCTCTGGAAGCACCCGCAGGTCGACATCGGCGTGAAGGCCCTCAAAGGCGCGATCTCGCGCGTGTTCGCCGGCCTGCCGATCTTCATGACCGAGGCCACCGGCCCCGGACACATCGCGTTCAGTCGCGACGGCGCCGGCCAGATCGTCCCGCTGCACCTCCAGCCCGGCATGTCGGTCAGCGTCCGCGAGCATCAGTTCCTCGCCGCCACCGGCGCCGTGGAGTACACGTTCCAGCGCGTCCAAGGCATCTCCAACATGCTGTTTGGGCAAAGCGGATTCTTTATCGACACGTTCACCGCGACGCAGGGCCCAGGGATCGTCTGGCTCCACGGATATGGCAATGTGTTCACTGTGGAACTTGCCGCGGGCGAGCAGTTGGACATCGAGCCCGGTGGATGGATCTACAAGGACAACTCGGTCAAGATGGAAACCCAGTTCCAGCGACTCGCCACCGGTCTGCTGGCGAGCGCGGGCCAGATCTTCTGGAATCGCTTCACGGGCCCTGGGCGCATCGGGATTCAGTCGATGTATTATCACCCACCTGTCGGTCAGGCCGCGGACCAGCCGGTCGCCGCCGCGACGGTGAAGGGTGGTCTCTTGGGAGCCGCCCTCGGCGCCATTCTCGATAATTCGAATTCATGATCACGTGTTGATCCTCCCCGCGGCGGCGGCGCTGCTCGCGGGGTTCCCCTCATGCTTACCGGGGCACCGTGCCTTTGCGGTGCCCCAAGCCGCGCACCTCTCCGCACCGGCGCCCACGGGGCTCTCGCTGCGATCCGTCGGCGACATCCCGCTTCCCGGGCCCGCCGTCCGCTTCGAGGGCATGAGCCTCGACACGGCGACCGACCGCCTGTTCCTGGCGCATATGGACGCCAATCAATTGATCGCCGTCGACGTCCGCACGCGCACCGTCGCTGGCACGATCGACGGCGTCCAACGCGTCTCCGGCGTCCTGGCCTCGCCCGAGCTCGAGCGCGTCTACGCCGGCGCGACCGGCCACGGCGAGATCATCGTCGTCGACGCCCGCACCCTCGCCGTGCTCGCCCGCACGAGCGACGTGGGCTACCCGATCGCCGTCACCTACGCGCCCAACCCGCGCCGCCTGTTCGTCGCCGACGGCCAGGGCAGCGGCGTGGTCGTCCTCGATGTCTTCACCAACCAGATCCTCACCCGCATCCCGTTAGGCGGATCCGTCGCCGGTGCCGCGTATGATCCCGTCAGCGCCTGCGTCCTCATCGCCGTTGGCGCCGAGCTCGCGGTGATCGACCCCGAGACCGACAGCGTCGCGGCGCGCATCGCGTTGCCCGGCGTCATCGGCGCCCACGCCATCGCCCTCGACCCCGCCCGCCGCCTGGCATTCGTGTCGAGCCAGGCCAACGCCCGC
>DATMNB010000090.1:0-22126 GCA_035569435.1 Gemmatimonadaceae bacterium | reverse complement strand
CACGTCGAGGAGCAGCACGTCCTTCTGCTCACCCGTCAGCACCGCACCCTGCACCGCCGCACCGATCGCCACCACCTCATCGGGGTTGACGCTCCGGTTGGGCTCCTTGCCAAAGAAATTCTTGACGATCTCCTGGACCTTGGGAATCCGGGTCGACCCGCCGACGAGAATGACTTCGTCGATCTCGGTGGGCTTGAGCCCCGCGTCCTTGAGCGCCTGCTCCATCGGCGGAATCGTCCGCTTGATGAGATCATCGACCAGCTGCTCGAACTTGGACCGCGAGAGCGTGTAGTTCAGGTGCTTGGGCCCCGTCTGGTCAGCCGTAATGAAGGGCAGGTTGATGTCGGTCGACTGCGTCGACGACAGCTCCATCTTCGCCTTCTCGGCCGCTTCCTTGAGCCGCTGCAGCGCCATCGGATCCTTACTCAGATCGATCCCCTGGTCGCGCTTGAACTCGGCGACCAACCAGTCGATCACCCGCTGGTCAAAGTCGTCGCCACCGAGGTGCGTGTCGCCATTGGTCGACTTGACCTCGAACTGCCGGGACCCCTCGACGTCATAGAGCTCGAGCACCGAGATGTCGTATGTCCCGCCACCCAGGTCGAAGACCGCGACCTTCTCGTCCTTCTTCTTGTCAAGCCCGTACGCCAACGCGGCCGCCGTCGGCTCATTAATGATGCGGAGGACGTCGAGACCGGCGATCTTGCCGGCGTCCTTGGTCGCCTGTCGCTGCGAATCATTGAAGTAGGCCGGCACCGTCACCACGGCCTTCTCCACCTTATGACCGAGGTAGTCCTCGGCCGTCTGCTTCATCTTTTGCAGGATCATGGCTGAGATCTCGGGCGGCGAGTACCGCTTGCCCTGGACCTCGACCATCGCGACGTCGTTCGGACCGGCCACGACCTTGTACGGCACACGCTTAATCTCATCCTGCACTTCGGACATCTTGCGGCCCATGAAGCGCTTGATCGAGAATACCGTGTTCTGCGGGTTCGTCACCGCTTGCCGCTTGGCAATCTGTCCGACCAGCCGCTCCCCATCCTTGGTGAACGCCACGACCGACGGAGTCGTCCGGCCGCCTTCGGCGTTGGGGATGACCACGGGATCGCCGCCTTCCATGACCGCCACGACCGAGTTGGTCGTCCCGAGGTCGATACCAATAACTTTGTCTGCCATTAGAACCCCTGAAGAAGAACCCCTGCGCCTCGTAACTATGATGACGCTTACGTCTGCTGGGACCTAAGCAATCTCGGGGCCTACGCGCTGCGCCAAAGTGGCAGCGAATCCGACACGTCCTGTGCACAGAGAGGCAGCGTGATACCGCTTGGGGATGATACTCCGACAGTCCGGGTGCCGGCCGCGACGTACTGGCTCATCGCGATCAACTTCGCGGTGTGGATCTTCTACCAGCATGGGGGAGTCCCGCCGGATTACCTCGCTAAGACCGTGTGCAACACCGGGATGGTCCCCGGCGAGCTGACCCATCTGGCACCGCTCGGAACCGCGGTTCCCATGGGCATGGCCGCCAATGGCCAGCAGTTGGTCTGTTCGGTCGATAACGACCCCATCAATATTCTGACGCCGCTGATTTCTATGTTCCTCCACGGCGGTTGGCTGCACATTATGGCCAACATGCTGTACCTGTGGGTCTTTGGAAAAAGCGTCGAAGACGGCATGGGGCGGCTCCGGTTCGTGGCCTTCTATCTCATCTGTGGTCTGGTGGCAGCCGCGACGCACATCGCCTTCAACCCCGCGTCGCCGGTCCCCACGGTCGGGGCATCAGGGGCGATCTCCGGGGTGATGGGCGCCTATCTCGTGCTCTATCCGAGAGCATGGGTGAAGATGTTTTTCATCATCTTCATCATCCGGTTCCCGGCCTGGCTGGTGCTCATATGGTGGTTTCTCACCCAGGCGCTGGCCGGGGTGAGCCAACTGAACGTGATCAACCCCGATGCGTCGTCATCGGTAGCCGTCTGGGCCCACGTTGGGGGCTTTATTGCAGGGGCCATCCTCGCCAAGTTCTTTGTGAACCCCGATCTCATGCGTCTTCGGAACTATCGGCTCTCGTGGCGTACCGTGTCGCCATGATGCCGAATTCGATACGGTTAGGTTCGGTCATCGATCATACATTGCTCAAGGCGGATGCGACGGCGGCCGACATTGACCGATTATGCGCGGAGGCCGTGGAATACCGTCTGGCGGCGGTATGCGTCAATCCTCAGTGGGTCGGCCGGTGCTTGGAGGCCGTGACGGGCCATCCCGTTGCGATCGCGAGCGTTGTGGCGTTTCCGCTTGGGGCGTCCGATTCCCGGTGCAAGGCGCGCGAAGCTGGATTGGCTGTGGACGAGGGCGCGGTTGAAGTCGATATGGTGGCGTCGCTTGGCGCGGTGCGGGCGGGCAACTGGGACTACGTCGCGCGCGACATTGCCGCGGTCGTGGCGGCGGCACCGACTGCCCTGGTCAAGGTGATCGTCGAGTCGGCACTGCTGTCGCCGGCCGAGTTGGTGCAGGTATGTAAGGTGGTGCAAAACGCCGGTGCGGGGTACGTGAAAACGAGCACGGGCTTTCACGCTGCGGGCGGTGCGACGACTGCCGCCGTGGCGCTCATGCGGACGACGGTTGGGGACGCGCTGGGCGTCAAGGCGTCGGGCGGGATACGCGACGCCGAGGCCGCCTTTCAGCTGATCGCCAACGGCGCGACACGAATTGGGACGTCGGCGGGGGCCGCGCTCGCTGACGCCATGGGACCAGGACCCCGACCAGTGGCAGAGCTATTCGACATCAAGGTCGGCATCGAGGTCGGCACGAGGGAGGCACACGGGTAATGGCGACGGAATCCGCGACCGCACCAAGTCATTTTCTCAATCGCGAAGTGAGCTGGCTCGAGTTCAACGCTCGCGTCCTGCACGAGGCATTCGACGAACGCAACCGCCTGTTCGAGCGGCTCAAGTTCCTGTCGATCTTCAGCACCAATCTGGACGAGTTCTACATGGTCCGGATCGCCGGACTGCGGCGACAGGTGGCGGCCGGTGTCCTGATACCGTCGCCCGACGGACTCACGGCGTCCGAGTCGCTCACGGCGGTCAACCACGTGGTGAGCGAGCAGTTGGCGAGTGCGCGCAGCTGCCTCCACGATCAGCTCCTGCCCGCGCTGGCGGAGCACGGGATTCGGCTCGTCTCGATGGGGGATCTCACGCCAGCCGAGTGGCTGGCGGTGGACGAGTTCTTCGAGTCGCAGGTGTTTCCGGTGCTGACGCCGTTGGCCGTCGATCCTGGGCATCCTTTCCCCTACATCTCGAATCTCTCCGTCTCGCTCGCGGTCGAGATTCGCGACCCCGTGCGGCGAACCGATCACTTTGCGCGGGTCAAAGTGCCCAAGAGTCTCCCGCGCTGGGTGCCCTTTGGCCGTCCCAACCACTTCGTGCCACTCGAAGAAGTCATTGGCGCCAACCTCGGCGCGCTCTTCCCCGGGATGGAGATCCTGGGGTGGTATGCGTTTCGCGTGACCCGCTACTCCGACCTCGATGTTCGCAAGGTCGACGAAGCCGAGGATCTGCTGGAGATGATCGAGCAGCAGGTGTTCGAGCGGCGGTTCAGCGAAGTGGTGCGGTTGGAGGTGCAGCCGACGATGCCCATGCACTTGCGCACGTTGTTGTTGAACGAGCTGCGCGAGGACACGACGCCCAATCTGCCGCCGCTGACCGAGGCCGACGTACAGGAACCGGGGCCGATCCTCGACCTGGGTGACCTCATGTCGCTCGCGTCGCTCGATTTCCCGGAGCTACGCGACGCGCCGTTCACGTCGCTCGTGCCGCCGGAGATGCGTGACGGCCGGTCACTGTTCGACGAGATCCGCGAACGCGACATCCTGGTCCATCACCCCTTCGAGTCGTTCTCGGCGTCGGTCGAGCACTTTCTCCAGGTGGCCGCCGACGACCCGGCAGTGCTGGCGATCAAGATGACGCTCTATCGTACGTCGGGGGACGCGACGATCGTCCACGCGCTGACCCGGGCTGCCGAGCAGGGCAAGCAGGTGGCCGTGCTCGTCGAGTTGCAGGCTCGCGGCGATGAGGCCAACAACATCTCCTGGGCGCGGACGTTGGAGAGTGCCGGAGTCCATGTGGCCTACGGCGTCCCGGGACTCAAGACGCACGGGAAGTGTACGATGGTGGTGCGCCGCGACACTGATGGCATCCGGCGGTACGTGCATATCGGCAGCGGCAACTACAACTCCAAGACCGCGCGGCTGTACACGGATCTCGGGTTGTTCACGTGCAGCCCGTCGATCGGCGCGGACGTGAGCGATCTATTCAACTCGCTGACCGGTTTCTCGCGGCAGCGCCTCTATCGCAAGCTGCTGGTGGCGCCGGCGAACATGCTCTCGCGGTTCCTGGAATTGATCAACCGTGAGGCCGATCTGGCGCGCGATGGACGTGGCGGGCGGATCATCGCCAAAATGAACGCCCTCGTCCACCCCGACGTGATCGAGGCGTTGTATCGAGCGTCTGACGCCGGGGTGGAGATCGACCTGATCGTGCGCGGCATCTGCTGTCTGCGGCCGGGGGTACCGGGCCTCAGCGAGCGGATTCGTGTCACCAGTATTATCGGGCGGTTCCTCGAGCACTCGCGCATCTGGATGTTTGCCAATGGCGGGGAGCCGGAGTATTTCATAGGTTCCGCGGACTGGATGCCGCGGAACCTGGAGCGGCGCGTCGAGTGCGTGACCCCTGTGGACGACGCCAGATTGCACACCCGGCTCGACTCGGTGCTGGCGACGTGTCTGGCGGACAATCGCCAAGCGTGGGAGCTGGAATCAGATGGGAAGTACCACCAGCGCCACCCGGAAGACGGGGAACCGGAGCGGTCGACGCACCAGATCTTGTTACACGATCCATGGGGGCGGCCATCCGACGCGATGTTGGCGACACCGGTGCCCAGTCAACCGACGGGGGAGTGACGCAACGCCCGGCGGCCGGGTCTAGTCCGGTAGGTGGGGACGATGCGGCCGTCATCGCCCGCGTGCTGGCGGGCGACGTCGGCGCGTATGAGGTGCTGGTAACGCGCTACGGCGGGCAGGCCATGCGCTATGCGGCACGACTACTACTCGATCGCCGGGATGCCGAGGAGGCCGTGCAGGATTCGTTCCTGCGCGCCTATCGGGCGTTGGAGCGGTGCGCCGATCCAGAGCGCTTCGGTCCATGGTTATTCAGTATCCTCTTGAACCGCTGTCGGACGGCTGGCGTTCGGAGTGGGCGGATTGGGCGCACGTTCGTGTTTGACGAGTCCCTCGTCGACAAGGCGTCGACGCCGGAGTGGATGGATGCTGCGGCGTGGCGTGACGAGATTGCCCGCGCGCTGGCGCAGCTCGCCGCGCCGCAACGCGAGGCGTTTGTGCTCAAACACGTCGAGCAGTTGAGCTATGACGAGATGGCCGAGATAACGGGAGTCGGGGTGTCCGCGCTCAAGATGCGAGTGACGCGGGCGGTCACGCGCCTCCGTGCGTTATTGCAGGAGGTGTACAGTGCGTGAGCCAGACGATCTCATCGAGCGCGTCGCCGCGGAGCTGCGCACGCCGGTCGTCCTGACCGACGCGCAGGTAGATCGCATCATGGCGAGCGTCCGGGCCGAGGCGGCCGGGATACGGCATCGCCGGCGCGGACCGTGGGTGTGGGGGGGGATGGCGAGCGTCGCCGCGGCCGCGGGGCTCCTTCTCATGCTGCCCCGGACGGCCCTCACGCCCGTGAGGCCGGTGGCGCCGGCCGGCGCGACGGTGGAATTTGCGCTGAACGCGGCCACGGCTCGCCAGGTGACTGTCGTCGGCGACTTCAATCACTGGGATGTGCACGCGACGCCGCTGCGCCGGCCAGCCACAGGAGGGCGGTGGAAGGCAGCGGTGCCCCTCACGCCTGGGCGGCATGTGTATGCGTTTGTGGTCGACGGCGTGCAGTGGGTCCCGGATCCCGCGGCACCGCGGGCCGTGGACGACGATTTTGGGTCGCCGAATTCGGTGCTGACTGTTCTTCCGGTCCACGGAGCGACGTGACCGGGCGATTGATGTGTGCCGCCGCATTGGGACTCCTCGCCAGCACCGGGGCGGCCCGCACGGCGTGGTCGCAGGGTGCGGATTCGGCGCTGGTCGGGCGCGTCGACCCCGTGGTATTGCCGGCCATTGCCGCCATCATCGACTCAGCGACCGCCGCCGGACTACCCTCGGCGTCGCTGGTGGACAAGGCCCTGGAGGGCGCCGCCAAGCACGCCGATCCCGACAGAATCGTCAGCGCGGTGCGGGCCCTAGCGGAGACCCTTGGGGCGGCGCGGCAGGCGTTGGGGTCGGGGGCCACGCCCGATGAGCTCACGGCGGGTGCTGGGGCGATCCGGGCCGGTATTCCCGCGGCCACGGTGACCCAAGTAAGGGACAGTCGCCGAGGACAACCCGTGACGATCCCACTGGCGGTGATGTCGGAGCTGGTTGCGCGCGGCTTGCGGCCCGACAGCGCGGCGGCGATTGTGCTGGCGCGCACGAACCACGGCACAAACGATGCGGCTCTGGTCAGCCTCGCCCGCGAAACGGCAGCGGGCGCACCACCTTCGCTGACCGCCGCTCCCACGAGCGGCGGCGGCCATGTGTCGGGTTTCTATTCGAGTCCAGCGAGCAACAACCCGGCTGGCGGCGGGCCGCCGTCAACCAACACACCGTCGAGGCCGCGCCGCCCGTAGTAGGGCGGTCCTGTTCGTCGTTGCCGCGATCGCCGTCTCCGGTTGGCGGCCTGCGGCTGTTGGCGCGCAGCTGTCGGCCTCGCTCGATGCCAGTGCGGCGTGGGCCAAGTATGACGGGTACCTCGCGTCGAGCGCGTTTACCGTCACTCCCGGGCTGAGTCTCGTCACGGGGCCTGTGTCCGTGTACACGGATGCGGCGCTGACGAGGTTTCAGAGCGGGAGCAACAGTGCGTTTGCCGAGCTCGGTGGATCGTTTACCGGCGCGGCCGGGCCGGTCACCATCACGGCGCGCGCAGACGGGAGCAGCAGCTGGTATCGGAATGACGAGCCTGTGTCATCCGGGCTCGGTGGTGTTCGTGCTGCGATACGGCTCGCGCCGGCGGTTGGCGTCTGGGTTGGCGGAGCGGCCGGGGTGTCGACGGCTGGACTGGGGGGGACAGATGCTGTCCACAGCGTGGGACGGGGGGACGCTGGAGCGTGGGTGATGGTGCGGCCGTTCTCGCTCATCGCGTCGGTGACGGGGACTGGGGCCGGTGACTCCGTGTACACGGATGGTGTCGCGACGCTGCGGTTTGACGTGCAACGGCTGGAGCTCCTGGCGTCCGGGGGGCTTCGCGCCGGCGCGGTCGGGGGCGGGTCGCGGAGTTGGGCGCAGGCCGAGGCGAAAGTGCTGTTGTTCGCGACCGTGAGTCTCGTTGTCGGGGCGGGGTCGACGCCGACGGACATCGTGCGGGGGCTGCCCGGGGCGCGGTATGCGTCGGCGGGGCTGCACGTCACCTTTGGGCGGGTCGGTGCGGTCACGGTGGCGTCGCATCCGGCGCCGGGTGCGGAGGTCGTGCGGCGGCGGACGGTCGAGATCCATGAACCGCCGGGGAGTCGGGTCGAGGTCATGGGGGACTTCACCGAGTGGCGGCCGATTCTGTGTCCAGAGATCGCGCCCGGGGTGTTTGCGCTTGCGGTGCCGAGGGCGGAGGGGGTGTATCGGATCGATGTCCGCGTGGACGGCGGCGCGTGGACCGTGCCGCCGGGACTTACGGCGGTGCCGGATGATTTTGGTGGTGAAGCGGGGCTACTAGTGGTGCCATAGTGATGCGGTGGGTGGGGCGGAATTGGTGTACCGTCGTTGGTACATGCCAATCACCTTTGTGCCGCCTCCAGGAACCGTTTTGATGTGCGACTACAGGACGGCCTTCGTTCCTCCGGAGATGGTTAAACGACGACCTGTCGTCGTGCTCGCGCCGACCTGGCGCCGACATCGCGGGCCCTACGTGGTCGTACCGCTCAGCACTTCCGCGCCTCGTGTACCGGAACTCTTTGATGTGCACGTTCCTGCGGAACGGTATTCATTCTTTCGATCACCACTCGACGTCTGGGCGAAGTGCGATATGCTCGCGGCGGTTGCCCCGGTGCGGCTGGATCGGCTACGCCACGACCGTCGGTGGCGTGCCCCGATGATCGAGGGCGGCGACTTCCGAGCCATTCAACGCGGTGTGCTGCACGCGCTCGGCCTGTCGGCCTTGATCGCAGCCTTATGATGGTTTAATTTCAGGTGGCTCCCCAAAGCACCGGGGCTTGAGGTCCGTCAGATGCGCGCGCGTCTGGCGGGCCAGTTGTTTTTGGGGGTGTTAGTCCGACTCGTCCGCCCCGTTGCTGCCGGCGATGACCTGCCCGTCGGGCCCGACGATTTCGATGGCGACGCCAGCGACCTTCGCGAGGAGGGCGGACTTGCGGCTCGCGCCCCACATCTCGAGGCGCAGGTCGCCCGCGCCGGGCTTGGGGATTGCGGTGATGCGCATGGCGCGGCCGAGCCAGCGGACTTTGACGCGGTCGATGGCCCCGATGTGGCCGCGGTCAAAGCCATCAGCGATGCGCAGGAAGGCCGCGAGTCGGATGATGCGACGACGCAAGGCCGGGTCGAGCGGGCCAAAGTTGCCGTGCTTTTTCTTGGGTCGCGTGCCGCGGTGATAGCGCGCGATGTTGGCCACGGCGACCTGCTCCTCGGGTGACATCCCCAGCAGGTCGGCGTGTAGGATCAGGTGATACGAGTGCTTGTGGTGGTTGTTGTAGTTGATGTGGTACCCGATGTCGTGCAGCAACGCCGCGTCGGCCAGCACCGCGCGGTCCTGCGGGGCGCACCCGATCCGGTCGCCGATCGCATCAAAGAGCTGGAGCGCGATCCGCTGCACTTGCCGGGCGTGCGGCTCCTCGTAGTGGGACCGCTCGGCGAACTCGCGGACCGACCGCTCGCGCGCCTCGCCTGGGTCAGCCACGGTCGGCGCGACGCGGGCGGTCTCCAGGAGGAGTCCCTCGCGGATGCCGTACGCCGAGACGGTGACGTCGCGGGCCTCGACGCGGGCGAGGACTTCGGCTGACACGGCCAAGCCGGCGACGATGATGTCCGCGCGCGCGGGGTTGAGTCCGGGCACTGCGGCGCGTTCGTCGACTGACATGTCCTGCAGGACGTCGAGGATGTGCTCGAGCTCGACACGGGGGACGCGGGTGGCGTGTGTCGTGCGAGCGGTCTGGACGCCCTGCCGGGAGAGGTAGATCCCCGCGAGGTTGGTGAACGTACCGCCGGAGCCGATGACTTGCGCCCCTCTCCAATCGCGCACTGGGAGCTGTCCCCGCAGCGCCTCGCGCACGGCCTTACGCAGGGCGCGCACGCCGCGCCGGGGCGCGACGCCGACCAGATACTCCTCGGTCAGCCTGATCGCACCCAGGGGGAGCGAAATGAGTCGCTCGAGCAGCCCATCGGCGCTCAGTGCCAACTCCAACGAGCCACCGCCGATGTCCATGACGACGGCGCGACCCTGGCCCAGGTCGAAGTGGGCGAGGGCGCTCCGGAAGGTGAGGCGGGCTTCTTCTTCACCAACGAGGGCGCGGACGCGTAGACCAGTCTCGGCGCGCACGAGCTCGAGGAATGTCTGGCCGTTGACGGCGTCGCGGACGGCGCTCGTGGCCACCGCCTCGATGCGTCGGGCGCCGAGCTGGGCGGCGAGTGTCGACATCCGCCCGAGGGCGTCGACGGCGTCGCGCATGGCCCGCTCGCTCAGCTCTCCGTTCTTGCTCAACCCCGCGCCCAAGCGCGGCGCCGCTTTCATCTCGTCGACGACGCGAATCGTGCCGTTGGGCGACACGTCGGCCACGATCTGCCGAATCGAATTCGATCCGATGTCGATCGCCGCGATCCGTCGGCCTGATTCCTCGCGACTCAGGCCAGCGCGGTCGATAGCGGCCGACGCGGCCATCAGTGTCCGACCACTCCGCCGGCGAGACGCTCCTTCTCGTACTCCTCGTAGCGGTGTTTGATCTGCTTCCCTTCCGCCAGGAACACCGCATCCTCGCCGATGTTGGTGGCCAGATCGGCGATGCGTTCCAGATTGCGCCCAACCAGGAGCAGCTCGAGCGACGGGTTGATCGTCCGCGCATCGGCCATCATGTGGGTCAGCAGGATCCGGAACACCGAGTTGAGCAGCGAGTCGACGGCGTCGTCGGCCTTGCACACTTCGCGACCGAGGAGCCCATCGGCGCGAATGAACGCGTCGAGCGCGTCGCCCAGCATCTGCCTGGCCCGGCGCGCCATGTCCTCGATCTCGGGATCGGGCATGATCGTCGAGCGCATGGCGACGAGCCGGAGGGCGCACTGGGCGATGTTCACCGCGTGGTCGCCGACGCGCTCCAGATCACTCGAGATCTTGATGGCGCTGATGATGAACCGGAGGTCGCGGGCCATGGGCTGCTGGAGCGCCAGCAGGCCCACGGCGAGCTCCTCGACCTCGAGCTCCAACGTGTCGACCTCGCGATCGCCGGCGATGACGGCGTCGGCGCGGTCCTTGTCATGTTTGAGCAACGCGTCCACCGCGAGGTCGACCAAGCCTTCCGCGCGCTCGGACATCGTCATGAGACGGTCCTTGAGCGTGTCGAGCTGCTCATGGAAGTGCCGGAACCCAGGCGCGCCGTCGGCGGGACTCATCCGAATCTCCCGGTGATGTAAGAGTTCGTTCGCTCTTCACGGGGCGAGGTGAAGAGGCGAGCGGTTTCATCGACCTCGATCAGGCGGCCGAGATAGAAGAACGCGGTGTAATCCGACACGCGGGCGGCCTGCTGCAGGTTGTGCGTCACAATAGCGATCGTCAACTCCGACCGCAACTCGTAAAGTAGCTCCTCGATCTTCTGCGTGGCGATCGGGTCGAGCGCGCTCGCCGGCTCGTCGAGGAGGAGCACGGCCGGCTGGTTGGCGAGCGTCCGCGCGATACAGAGGCGCTGCTGCTGTCCGCCCGAGAGTCCGAGGGCGCTCTGGCGGAGCCGGCCACTGACCTCGTCCCACAGGGCGGCGCGTTTGAGGGCGCTCTCGACCACGTGGTCCAGCTCCGCCCTGTCACGGACGCCGTTGATGCGCGGGCCGTAGGCGACGTTGTCGTAGATCGACTTGGGGAAGGGGTTCCACCGCTGAAAGACCATGCCAACGCGCTGGCGGAGCGTGGAGACGTCCTCCTCGGGGCGGTAGATCCCTTCGCCGTCGATCAGGATGTCGCCCGAGTGCCGCACGTGGGGGATCGTGTCGTTCATGCGGTTGATCGACCGGAGAAAGGTCGATTTCCCGCTCCCCGAGGGGCCGATGAACGCCGTGATCGCCCGCGGATGGATGTCCAGGGTGATGTCGAACAGCGATTGCGTGGCGCCGTACCAGAACGAGTAGTCCCTGGCCGAAATCGCCCCGGTCGGCGGTGCCGAAACGACAGTACCCGCGGTCACCCGAAGCGTCCCGTGATATAGGCCTCCGTCCGGTGGTCGGCCGGGTTGGTGAACAGCGTCCCGGTGGCCGTGTACTCAACCATCTCGCCGGCGAGCATGAACGCGGTGCGGTCGGAGACGCGCGCCGCCTGCTGCATGTTGTGGGTGACGATGATGACCGTCATGACGCCGCGCAGCTCGTAGACCAGCTCCTCGACCTTCTGCGTGCTGATCGGGTCGAGCGATGCCGTCGGCTCGTCGAGGAGGAGCACATCGGGGTCGGTCGCCAGCCCGCGGGCGATGCACAGGCGCTGCTGCTGGCCGCCGGAGAGGCCGGTGGCGGCGTCGCGCAGGCGGTCCTTGACCTCGTCCCACAGGGCGGCGCGGTGGAGCGCCCGCTCGACGATCTCGTCGACCTCGTGGGCCGAGCGGTGGTGATGGCCCTTGGGATGCTTCACGCGGAGTCCGGCCGCGACGTTGTCGCGGATCGACATCGTCGGGAACGGGGTCGGGCGCTGGAAGACCATGCCGATGCGCTTTCGCACCTCGGTCGGGTTCACGCCCTCATGGTAGATGTCCATCCCCTCGAGCACGACTTTGCCTTTAACCCGCGCCGTGGGCACGGTCTCGTGCATCCGGTTGAGGCATCGGAGCAGCGTCGACTTCCCGCAGCCGGACGGGCCGATGATCGCCGTCACCAGCCGCTCTGGGAAATCGAGCGAGACGTTGCGCACGGCGTGCGTGCTGCCAAAAAAGGCGTCGAGCTTGGCCACGCCCAGCCCGGTGCGCCCGGCTTGCTCGGCGGCCACCGCCTTGGGTGTGCTCGGGCGCTTGTTCCGGAACGCCACCGCCGGTGAGGCGACGTGGTGGACGCCACTCACGCCGGTGGTGCTCGGTGTCGTCTCCGTATCAATCACCGCTCCCGCCGCCGAACTGGCCGCGGGTGGCGAACCTGGCGATGAGGCTGATGACGAAGATGAGGGCGATGAGGACGAGGGCGCCGGCCCAGGCCTGTGCGTGCCATTCGTCGTAGGGACTGAGCGCATAGGTGTAGATCTGCAGGGGGAGGGCTGCGATCGGCTGGTTCAACGACGTCGACCAGAACTGATTTCCGAATGCCGTGAACAGGAGCGGTGCGGTCTCGCCGGCGATCCGGGCGATGGCGACGAGGGCGCCGGTGACGATGCCGGCGCTGGCGGTCCGCAGTACCACGGTGAGCGACGTTCGCCATCGGGCGTAGCCAAGGGCGAGCGCGGCCTCACGCAGCGATACCGGGACGAGCCGCACCATCTCCTCGGTCGTCCGGGCGACCATGGGAATCATCATCGCGCCCAGCGCGACGCCGCCGGCCCACGCCGAGAAATGCCCCAACGGCCGCACGAGGAACTGCCAGGCAAAGATCCCCATGACGATCGAGGGGAGGCCGTTCAACACGTCGGACAGAAAGCGGACGGCGTTCGCGAGGGTCGTGCCACGGTGTTCGGCGAGGTAGAGGCCGGCGCCGATGCCAATTGGCAGGCCAATGAGACTCGCTACGCCGACCAGCAGGCCGGTACCGAGGATGGCGTTGGCCATGCCGCCGCCGCTTTCGCCGACCGGCTTGGGCATGTTGGTGAAAAAATGCCATTTCACGGAGCCCAAGCCGAACTTGAGCAGATAGAACGCAATCACGATGAGCGGCAGCGTGGCCAACACGGTCAGGGCGATGATCACGCCGACCATGACGTAGTTCACCGCTCGGCGCCGGCCGAGCGTTGCCGCCGTACGCGCCGTGAACGAGAGCGCCGACGTGCTCATGCGCTGCCCTCGGCGCCGCGCGACACCGACCAGACCAGCCAGCGGGCGACGGCGTTGACGATGATCGTGATCACGAACAGCACGAACCCGACGGCCATCAGGGCCGACAGGTGCAGGTCGCCGGACGCCTCGCTGAACTCATTGGCGATGAGGGAGGCCATCGTGTAGCCCGGGGCGAAGAGCGACGCCGAGATTTGCGCGCGGTTGCCAATGACCATCGTAACGGCCATCGTCTCGCCGAGGGCGCGACCAAGACCAAGGATGATCCCGCCGATGATCCCCGACTTGGCAAAGGGGAGGACGGCGCCCCAGATCATCTCCCACTTGGTCGCGCCGAGTGCCAGGGCCGCCTCGCGCTGGGCGCGGGGGACGGCGATGAGCACCTCGCGCGAGACGGAGGCGATATAGGGGAGGACCATGATCGCCAGGATGAGCCCGGCGCCGAGCATGCTCGGGCCATAGGCGGGGCCGGCGAAGAGGGGGATGACCTTCAAGTGCAGCGTCTGCTGCAGGAAGGGCATCACCCCGAGGCGCAGCACGGGGAGGAGGACAAAGATCCCCCACAGTCCGTAGACAACGCTCGGAATCGCGGCCAGGAGATCGACGAAGAACGCCACCGGTTGCCGGAGCCAGGGCGGGGCGAATTCGGAGAGGAAGACCGAGACGCCGATCGCCAGTGGGGTGGCCAGGAGCAGGGCGATCGCCGATGAGACGAGCGTGCCGTAGATCGCCGGTGCGGCGCCAAACTGGCCGTGTACGGGGTCCCAGGCGCTCGAGGTCAGGAACTTGAACCCGAACTGGTGGAGTGCCGGCCAGCCCGCGACAAAGATCTCGATGGCGATGAGGGCCAAGAGGATCGGGACGCAGACGGCGAATGCCCAGATGAGCGTCGAGTAAATGCGATCGCCAATCGCCGATCCCTGGATCGCCGACGGCGGCACATCCTCGCCGCCCGTGCCAGCCGATGCCGCAATCGCCGTTGCCGCCGCGTGCGACGCCGCCGGTTCACGCGGCGACGTGGTTGGCGTGACGGCTCGACTGATCACGTCGCTCACGAGTGAGCCGGGCCGACCTGGATCGAGTCCAGCCGGGCTGTGAGTCGGGTGATCAAGGACGGTGGAAGGGGCGCATAGTCGAGGGCGGGCGCTTCCGGCTCGCCGGTCGTGTACATCCAGCGGAGGAAGTCGACGAGCTTCTTGCCCTTGGTCGCGTCAGGCTCGGTCGTGTACACCAAGAGATACGTGAACGAGGAGATGGGGTACGCGGTGGCGCCCGGCGCGTTCACGATCGAGACCCGGTAGTCCGAGTTGGGGGCGAGGTGCTGTGCCACTCCTGCGGCAGCCGCGGTCACTGACTCGACCGTCGGCGCGACGGATTGGCCGTCGGCGTTCTTCACCGAGGCGACCGGCAGACTGTTTTGCTTGGCGTACGCCAGCTCGACGTAGCCGATCGCGCCGGGCGTTTGTTTGATCTGACCGGCGACGCCTTCGTTGCCTTTGCCGCCGATCCCGACGGGCCATTGCAATTCCTTGCCCTTGCCCGGTGCCTTGGCCCAGTCGGGACTGACCGCCGCAAGGTAGTCGCTAAAGATGTAGGTCGTGCCGCTCCCATCGGACCGATGGACGACGAGAATGTCGGTATCGGGGAGCTTGACGCCGGCGTTGAGCGCGCGGATCTCGGGGGCGTTCCATTTCTTGATTGTGCCCTGATAGATCCCCGCGATGACGGGGCCGCTCAACTTGAGTGGCGCGGCGACGTCCGGGAGGTTGTAGGTGATGCACACCGCGCCAAGGACGGTGGGGAAGTGCATGACCGGCGCGGAGACCTTGGCGAGCTCGTCGTCGCCCATCGGGGCGTCAGAGGCGCCAAAGTCGACCGTTTTCTCGGTGAGCTGGCGGATGCCGCCGCCGGAGCCGATCGACTGATAGTTGATCTTGACGCCGGTTGCGGTGGCGTACTCCGAGAACCATTTGGAGTAGATCGGGTACGGAAATGTCGCGCCGGCGCCGGTGAGGTCGGCGCCACTCGCCGCGCTGGCGGCCGGGGTCGTGCCGGCCGCGCCCGCGCTGCCACTGCCTTTCTCACTGCCGCAAGCGGCCACGAGCATAAGCGCAGACGCGCACATCCATTTGCTATTCATGTCGCTCCGCAACTAAAGCAGTCATCGGAAATTAGGCCGCGTGGAACACCCGGTGAGATTCGGACTGTAACGAGCCCGTAAACCACACAAAACACCCACAAAAAACAGCGGGGGTTGCCTGCTTCGTGAGGAAGCAAACAACCCCCGGTGTCATGCGACGCAAATCTTACGGCCAGTAGTACCGGAAGGACGTGAAGCCCATGTTCTCGATGGCCTGGGGGGCGTAGCCGTTGAGCCCCGACCAGGTGTTGCGGCTCGTGTACGAGTACTGCATGCCCCATTGGACCGTACCGGCCTGGCCCTTGTAGAAGCGGTACCAGAAGCCAGGGGTGAACTGATAGAGCGCGCGCGTGTCGGCGTTGCACGCGATGACGGCCGGCGCGAACTGACCGGTGTTCGCCGCCTCGGTGTCGCAGGCGTTGTTGTTGGACGTAGGCTGGCCGTAGCCAACGTAGGTCGCGGGCGTGGTGGGCGTCCCGGCCTTGGTCTGATACGCCGTGCGATAGGCGTACTCGACGCCGCCGTACAGGTAGATGTCGAGCTTCTTGGTGGCGTGAATGTCCAACCCGGCCATGGCGTGGGCGGCCAGGATCGGCTGGATCAAGCCATTGGGGCGGACGACGACGTCAGGAAGCATCGACGTGCCGTAGCGGCCGATCCCTGTGCCCCACAATCCAGACAGGGTGAGGTCGACGTACTTGGGCACGATCGGCAAGAAAGCGCCGACACCGACGCCAGCGCCCTCGCGGATGGCCGTCTTGCTGCAGCCGAGCGTGCAGTTCGGATCGACGCGGCGGTCGCGGAAGAGGCGGCCAATGCCCTTGATCTCGAAGTGACCAAAGCCCTTGGGATCAAACGCGATCTTGGCAATCACGTCAGGCGCGACGTCGGTCGAGTAGTTGGCCGTCGAGTTGAGCAGCGAGTTGCCCGGGTTGCCGATGAACGTCTGGATCGGCGCACCATGGCCGCCAACCGTCATCTGCGCGCCTTCAGCCGCCAATGCGAGCGTCGCCTGCCTGTTGAACAAACTCTGCGAGATACGCACGCCAAACTGACGCGACCAATCGAACCCTGGCACGTACTGCGCGTCGATCGTTGGCGGTAGATCTTCCTGCCGGTTCTCGGCGCCAACCTTATCGGTCGTGATCAAGCTCCACATCTGACCGAAGCTGAACGAGAACCCGTTGGTGAACGCGGCGCGGCCCCAGAACTGACGGACACGAAGCGTGTAGCTGTTGCTCTCAACGCTGTTGGACGACGCGCCCGCACTGAGGAAGTCCGTCTCGATATAGCCGGTGAGCTTGGCGAAGGCGGGATTCGCGGTGACCAACAACGCGGGACGGGACTGCCGACCGCTGCCACGGAACTCGGTGAGGCGACCGTTGGTGACGTTGCCAAACGGAATCGAGTTGAAGCTCGATCCGATATCGGAGGTCTCGTTCCGAGACCGGAACAACGCTTCACCCGCGAAGTAGCCGACCGGTGCGATCGAAACACCCTTGAAGTAGATCGCAGCCGGGCCACTAGTATCGGCGGTCATCATGCCACCCGTTTGCGCCTGAATCGCGGGTGCCACCGCGATCAGCGCAACGAGAGTGGACGACGCCGCCCATCTGACATTCAAATTCACTGAGAAAGCTCCTGACGGTTAGATGAGCCGCAACGATTCGGGTCCGCCGTAAAGAACGGACCCCTAAATCGTCACGAAGATGTCACGGCCGGGAATGTGCAGTCGGCCGTGTTCTCTAGCGTTGGGCCGTTTGGATGGTGCTCAGCCGCTGATCGATGATCGACACCACATTGCTCGGAAGCGGAGCGTAGTCGAGCGCCGGTGCATCCTTCTCACCGTCGTGGACCGCCCACTTCACGAAGTCGACGAGCTTCTTGCCCTTGGCCGCGTCGGCGAACGTCGTCGGCACGAGGAGATACGTGAACGACGAGATCGGATACGAGCCTTTGCCGGGCGCGTTGACGATCGAGACACGGAAGTCGGTCGTGGCCGGGAAGTTGGCCGACGCGGCGGCAGCGGTGACCGACTCGATCGTCGGCTCGACGAACTTGCCGGTGGCGTTCTGCATCCAGGCGTACGGCAGCTTGTTCTGGCGCGCATATGCCAACTCGACGTACCCAATCGCGTAGGGCGTCTGCTTGACCTGACCGGCAACGCCTTCATTGCCCTTGCCACCGATGCCAACCGGCCACTGCAACTCTTTGCCCTTGCCCGGCGCCTTGGCCCAATCGCCGCTCACGGCGGAGAGGTAGTCGCTGAAGATGTACGTCGTGCCGCTGCCGTCCGAGCGGTGGACGACCAGGATGTCCTGCGCGGGCAGCTTCACGCCGGAGTTGAGATCGGCGATTGGCTTGGCGTTCCACTGCGTCACTTTGCCGGCGTAGATGTCGGCCAGGACCGGGCCGCTCAGCTTGAGGGGCTGGGTAACGCCGGGGACGTTGTACGTGATGACGACGGCGCCGAGGACGGTCGGGATGTGGATGACCGGGACCTTGAGCTTGGCCTGCTCGGCGTCGCTCATCGGGGCATCAGAGGCGCCAAAGTCCACGGTGCCTTCCGTCAGCTGACGGATGCCGCCGCCGGAGCCGATCGACTGGTAGTTGATCTTGACGCCGGTCTTGGTGGCGTAGTCGGAGAACCATTTCGAGTAGATGGGGTACGGGAACGTCGCGCCTGCTCCCGTGAGATCCGCGCCCTGCGCGTTAGCGCTCGCCGCGAGTACAACGCCGGCTGCCATAAAGGCGCCGACACGTCTGAGTGTGCGAACTACTGACAAAGTTGCGCTCCGGTGGTTGTCAGGGAGCCTTAACCCTCGATGCAACCGGTAAAGAACCGCCCGTTACTGTGTAACGAGGACGTATTGGAGGGGACTATTCGTCCCGTCGGGGCGCTTAGGATGGCACGATGAGCGGGGACGGAAAGAAAGCCCACACCGTCGTCCCGCGTCCGGGGTGGCTCTCGGCCTTGACGGTGCCGCCGTGGGCTTCGACAAGGTGGCGCACAATAGCCAAGCCGAGCCCCGTCCCGCCCTCGTCGCGCGACCGGGCCCGGTCGGCACGATAGAAGCGCTCGAAGATCCGCGGCAGATGCTCGGCGCTGATGCCGACTCCGGTGTCGCCGACCGCGACCCAGATCCCGCTCTCATCGGCTTTCGTAAAGACCGTCACCGTCCCGCTCGTGGTGTGCCGCACGGCGTTCTCGGCCAGGTTGGTGAGCACCTGCCTGAGCGCCGTCGGATCGGCGAATGCCATCCGCGCATCCTCGGCGATGTTCACCTGGAACATGACCCCCTTCACCGTCGCCGCGGCTTGCGCCGCGGCGGTGGCGTCGAGCGCGACCGCGTGCACATCGACCGGCGCCGGATTGGGCACCCATCCGCCAGACTCGATGCGCGACAGATCGAGCAGGTCATCGACGATCCGCTGCATCCGTCGCGTGTTCACCAGAATCGTCTCGGCGAACTGCCGCCGCTCGGGCGCCGGGAGCGACTCATCGAGCAGCGTTTCGGCGAACCCGCCCACGACTGTGAGCGGCGTCCGAAGCTCGTGCGACACGTTGGCCACAAAGTCTCGCCGCACCGTCTCCAGCCGCCGCGTCGGCGTGAGATCGAGCAGCGCCACCACGGCGCCGCCGGCCGCCAGCGGACGCGCGGCCAGGACCAGGTTTCGCCCATCGAGCGAGGTCTCGATCGACTCAGTGACGGTCCCTGCCAACGCGGCGCCAAGCGCTTCGCGTAGCACCCGCTCGCGCGGCAGCCGGTCGAGTGTGAACGGCGTCGTGTCCCGCGCCTTGAGCAGCCGCCGGCCGATGGCGTTGATGCGCACCACGCGCTGGCGGGCATCGACGGCGATCACACCCTCGTTCAGCGAATCGAGGAGCGCGCTCAACAGCGACTCCTCCTCCTCGAGCGCGGTCAGTCGCCCGGAGAGCTGCTCGGCCAACCGGTGCAGGGCGATGGCCAAGTCGCCAACTTCGCCTGGTGCTGTCAGGGACGGCCGCCGCGTCAGATCACCGGCCGCCAACGCCCGCGCGACATCGCGCAACTCGATGATCGGCCGGCTCACGGCGCGTGAGAACAGAAAGGCGATCGCCGCCGACACGCCGAGCGCCACGAGGCCGAACAGATAGACGTCGTTGCGCGCCTCGCGCACGAGGTTCTGCGTACTGACGTCGGCGATGCGCGCGTTGAGGCGGTACTCGATGACGCCAACGACGCACGCAACGAGCACGCTGACGACGATCAGCGAACCGAGGAGCAGGCGTTGGGTAAGTCTCATAGCCCGGCCAACAACAAAGTTGGCCGGTGGGTCATGCCGTCCGCGAGTGCCCCGCCTTGAGCCGGTAGCCGAAGCCCCGGACGGTCTCGATCAGCTCTCCCGCGGGGCCGAGCTTGGTGCGGAGGCGCTGGATGTGCATGTCGACGGTGCGCGTCTGGATGTCGGGCGCGGCATCCCACACCGTTTCCAACAGGTGTCCGCGCGCCTGGACCCGGCCGCGCCGTTCGGCGAGCGTCAACAGGAGCTTGAACTCCGTCGGGGTCAGATCAACATCGTTGCCGTCGACGCTCACCCGGTGGGCGGCGCGATCGATGTGAATCGGGCCGATCGCCAGCGTGTCGTTCCCGGAGCCACCGGCGGCGCCGACCCGGCGCAGGATCGCGCCGACGCGGAGCACCAGCTCCTGGGGGCTGAACGGCTTGGTCAGATAGTCATCGGCGCCCAAGGACAGGCCGCGAATGCGATCCGGCTCGTCTTTGCGTGCGGTGAGCATGAGAATGGCGACTTCGCGGGTGCCGTCATCGGCGCGGAGCTGCTCCATGACGTCGAACCCCGAGAGGCCGGGGAGCATCAGGTCGAGGACGACGAGGGCGGGGCGTTCCTGCCGGGCGAGTCCCAACGCATCATAGCCGTTGGCGGCGGTGGACACGCGATAGCCCGACTTCGCCAGGTGGTAGGCGACGAGAGCAACGATATCCGGCTCGTCGTCGACGACCAGTACGCGTTCGCTGCTGGGCGGCGCGATCATATTCTCCAGGTCATGCAGGGAACTGCGTCGGGCAGTGGGCAACACGCGTATAGCTTCGGGGCGCGCGTCCCTTCACGAAAGTCGCTGACCGGTCACGGTTCTGTATCGCGGCCTAGGTTAACACGACTGTCGGCCAACTGCTAGTATTACGGGCACATGATCGACGTTATCCGCGCATACGTGAACGGGGCGGGAGTCGACGTGCCGCGCGGGGTGACGGCGATCGAAGCGGTCCGTGCCGCCGACCCGGAGGTGGCGTCCGGCGTCGAGCGTGGCGATTGGGTGATCACGGACTCGCGCGGCCTGCCGACGCCGAGCGACACGCCGGTGACGGCCGGCGCCATCTTCCGGCTCCTGCCGGCGCGCCGCGCGCGGGGCGAGTCGCTGGAATGACGGATGGCGCCCTCCGGGAACGGCTTCGCCGGCTCCCGAAAGCCGAGTTGCACTGCCACCTCGATGGATCGGTCCGGCCGCAGACGTTGCTCGAGCTGGCGGCCGAGTACGGGGAGAGCATGCCCGCGGCCACACCCGAGGCGCTGCGCCAGTACATGCGGGTTGCCGACGCCCGCAATCTCGAGGACTATCTCGCCCGGTTCGTGACGACGCTGGCCGTGCTGCAGCGCGCGGACGCGTTGGAGCGGGTCGCGTACGAGCTGGCCGAGGACGCGTCGCGGGAGGGCGTGCGCTATATCGAGGTACGGTACGCCCCGGTGCTCAATACGCGGCAGTCGCTGTCGCTGGAGGGCGCGGTCGAGGCTGCCGTCCGGGGGCTGGCCCGCGCTGAGCGCGATCACGGCATCATCGGCCGGGTGATCGTGTGCTCGCTCCGGCACTTATCGCCGGCGGTGTCGTTGGAGTTAGCCGAGCTGGCGGCCGCGTATCGTGGGGCCGGGGTTGTGGGCTTTGATCTGGCCGGCGGCGAGCTGGGACACCCCGCCTCCGAGCATGCCGCGGCCTTTCTCTATGCTCGCGAGCACGACCTGGCGTGCACCTGCCACGCCGGGGAGGGCGACGGGCCGGCGTCCGTTCGGCAGGCGCTCCACCGGTGCGGGGCGCACCGCATTGGTCATGCTACTAGACTTATCGAAGATCCGGCTCTCATGGAGTACGTGAACGATCGCCGGATCCCGTTGGAGATTTGCTTGACGAGCAATGTGCAGACGCGGGTGACGCGGTCGTACGAGACGCATCCGCTCCGGATCTACTACGACCTCGGGTTGCCCGTCGTCCTGAACACGGACAATCGGTTGATGAGCGACACCACGCTCACCGACGAGTACGTGCATGCGGCGACGCACCTGGGGTTCACGGTCGAGGAGCTCGGGGCCATCGCGCTCACGGGGTTCGAGAGCGCGTTTTTGCCGTACGCCGAGCGACAGGCGCTCATCGCCAGTGTGCGGGGTGAGATCGAGGTATTAAGTAGTGCGTGATCGTGTGGCCAGCGCGGGCGCTGCGGCACGGGTGTGCTGTGGAGCGACGGCCCCCGTCGCGGCGATCGTGCTGGGCTCAGGCCTGGGGGGGCTCGTCAACCACATCGAGCACCCGACGCGCGTCTCGTACAGCGACCTGCCCGGCGTCCCGCTTCCGAGTGTGACCGGCCACGTGGGATCGCTGGTCCACGGGCTACTCGGCGGTCGCGAGGTCGTCGTGCTGGCGGGGCGTCTCCACCTCTACGAAGGGCATTCGGTGGAGACGACGGTGCT
>DATMNB010000089.1:0-14599 GCA_035569435.1 Gemmatimonadaceae bacterium | reverse complement strand
GTCATGGCTCGTGGGCGGCGCGTTGAGCACCGTGGTGCTACTGCTGGCCATGGCGCATAAGGCGCGTGGCGCGGGCGTCCCGCTCCTGTCCGGACCGGGTCGCAAGCTGGTCCTCTGTTTCACGCCACCGATGCTGGTCGCCGCGCTCATCACCGCGGCGCTGTACCACACGGCGCTCCCTGGCGTCCTCCCGGGGATCTGGCTCCTGCTCTATGGCACGGCGGTGATCGCCGGCGGCACGTTCTCGGTCCGTATCGTCCCGGTGATGGGCTGCTGCTTCCTCGCGTTGGGCGCCACGGCGTTGTATGCGCCCGCCGCGTGGGGCAATTGGCTTCTGGCGTTGGGATTCGGCGGACTGCACCTCGCATTCGGCGCGGCGATCGCCTGGCGGCATGGTGGCTAAGGGCGCGGGTTCGGCGGCCGCGCGGGCCGATGGTGCGCAGGTGGCGGCGCGTGCGTCGTCATCGCTCGACCGGATCATTCACGAACGGCTCCGGTTGGGCATCGTGAGCGCGCTGGCGGTCAACGACATCCTGAGCTTCAATGAACTGAAGCAGCTCGTGGAAGCCACCGACGGCAACCTGAGCGTGCACGCGCGGAAGCTCGAGGAAGCCGGGTATGTCAGTTGCACGAAACGATTCACCGGGCGCCTGCCGCACACCGAGTTTCGACTCACGGCCGCCGGTCGTCGGGCTCTGGAGAGCTACCTCGAGCAGATGGAAGTCCTGATACGGGCAACCCGAGATCGTTAGCGCTTCATATCGTCTCATCTCTTTTTTTTGGATTTCAAGCTTCATGGAACAAAGTACTTCGTTTGCGGCTCCCCCCGGTGTCCACGTGGCGATCATCATGGACGGCAATGGTCGCTGGGCCAATGCCCGCGGGCGCGCGCGCGCGGCGGGTCATCTCGCGGGCGTGAAGAGCGTGCGCGAGATCGTGCGCGCGGCGTCGTCGCTCGGCGTCGGCACGCTCACGCTGTACGCGTTCTCGGCAGACAACTGGCGCCGACCGACCGGCGAGGTGTCGACGCTCTTGCGGTTGTTCCGGAGCTCGCTGGCCGAGGAGATCGAGCAGTGCGTGCTGAACGGCGTGCGGTTGAGCATCATCGGGCGGCGGGACCGGCTGCCGCAGGCGCTGGTGCGGGCGGTGGAACAGGCAGAGGCCACGACGGCCGGCGGACGCAAGCTGTGGTTGCGCATTGCCATCGATTACTCGTCGCGCGACGCGATCCTGTGTGCCGCCGCCCGACTCGCGGCGTCGGGCGCGGAGGTGCCGCCGACGCGCGAGGAGTTTGGCCAGCTGCTGTGTGCGGTCCATCATTCGGATCCGGCGCCCGATGTCGACCTGCTCATTCGGACGGGTGGGGAACAGCGGCTGAGTGATTTTCTCCTGTGGGAGTGCGCCTACGCCGAGCTCTATTTCACGCCGCGGTTCTGGCCGGAATTCGACGCCGGGGAGCTGGCGCGCGCGGTGAACGAATTCCAGCATCGCGAGCGCCGGTTTGGAGGGTTGGCCGCGGCCGGGTGACGTTCAAACTGCACTATCCGGGCCTTGCATGGTGGGCCGATGGTGCGTAGGTCTTCGCCCTGTGAACATCCCTCGTTGTGCGCTCGTGGTGGGTTTACTCGCCAGCGCACCCGTTGGCGCACAGGATACGACCGCACGTAAGATCACGCACCAGCTCGCGCCGGTGGTCACCATCGCCCGCGACGTGCGCCGGTCGCCGCTCGAGATTCCGTACGCGATCTCGACGGTCCAGCCAGACAGCGCCCGACCCGGTCAGCCCCATACGCGACTCGTGGGCGCGCTCTTTGGCATTCCGGACGTGTTCACGGCTGATCGAGGACGACCGGCGCAGGATCCCCGCATCGTGATCCGCGGGTTTGGCGACCGCTCGCAGTTTGGCGTACGCAGCGTGCGCATTTTGCGCGACGGGATCTCGCTCACGGACCCCGATGGCCAGACGGCGGTCGACTATCTGGATCGCGAGCTGGTCGGCCAGGTGGAGACGATCCGTGGGGCGGCGGCGTCGCTCTACGGCAACGCGTCTGGTGGCGTCATCGATTTTCATACCGCGCCGCCACCGACCGATCCCTTGGTCGCGCAGGGTCGGGCATTTTTTGGCAGTTACGACCTCCAACGATATGTCGGCCTGGCTGGCGGCACGGTCGGTCCGGCGACGTACGACGGCGACGTGGTCTACACGCACCTGAATGGGTATCGGGCGTATTCGGAGCAGCGTCTGACGTCGACGTTTGCGCGTGCCACGGCTGCAGTCGCCGGCACGGCGCTGGCGTTCGACATTATGGGGCTAGACGAGCCGGTCGCCGACGATCCGGGTGCGCTCACCCTCAAGGAGTTGCAGGCCAACCCACGGTCGGCCGATCCGCTGTCGGTCACCAAGGAGGCCCGCAAGTCGGTGACGCAGCTCAAGCTCGGACTCACGGCCACGCACGCGCTGTTGGACAGCGGCGTGGTGACGGCGACGCTGTACGGCGGTCCGCGCTCGCTCTACAACCCGTTGACGTACGCCATCGTGGATCTCGAGCACACGGTGGTCGGCGGGTCGGTGCGGGCTACGATCCCGGTGCGGTTTGGTGTGCCTCAGCGCGTGAGCGCGGGGGTCGACCTCGCAGCGCAGAACGATAGCCGCGAGAACTGGGACAATTGCAACGGTGTCACTACCGCTGATTCGGCGGGCGCGGGGTGTCCCGTGCTCGGGCAGGAGCAGGGGAAACTCATCCTGAACCAGCGAGAGCTTGTCACCAGCGTCGGGCCCTATGTGCGCGACGAGCTTGCCCTGGGCAGTCGGACGCGCGTATCGGCCGGACTGCGTGCCGACTATATCACGTTCAAGGTCACCGATCACGTTGGCGCCAACTCGGGGTCGACGACGGTGCACGCGTTGAGCCCGATGGTCGGCATCGTCGAGCGTCTGGCCGCCACGCACTCGGTGTACGCCAACGTCTCGTCGGCATTCGAGACGCCCACGGCGGCCGAGCTGACCACGCAGCCCAGTGGGAGCGGCGGGATCAATCCCGATCTCAAACCCCAGTACTCCTGGACGTACGAGGTCGGCTTCAAGGGGGTGTTTCCGACCGTCGTGCCGGTGCTGTATGATCTGGCGGGGTTCGACACGGAGGTGCAGGACGAGTTGATCTCTTACGTCATACCCAACAGCAACGGGCGCACGTTCTACCGGAACGCCGGGCGTACGCGCCGCATCGGGATCGAAGCCGACGCGCGTACGGTCATCGGACCGGTGTCGCTCGCGGCCGCGTACACGTTTGCGCGCGATCACTACGAGAACTTTGTCGAGTCGGGGCTCCAGTATGCCGGCAACACGATCCCGGGCCTCCCGGTGAACGAGATCGAGGCCAGCGCCACGTATCGCTGGCGCGTGGCGTTTGTGACGGCGGAGACACGGGCGCAGACCAAGGTGTTCGTGAACGATGCCAACAGCATCGCGTCGGGCGGGTGGGCGATCGTGAATCTTCGCGCCGGGGGGATCGCGGTGTTTGGCCGTCCGTGGTTGTCGCCGGTGTTTGGGGTCGACAACGTGCTCGATCACACGTACGTGGGGTCGGTTGCCATCAACGCGGCGGCGGGCAAGTACTACGAGCCGTCTCCGGGTCGCACGTGGTTTGCGGGGCTGCAGGTGGCCACGGGGCCGCTCTGAGAGCGCTCGCTGTCGTGGTGGTGGCCGTCGCGATCACGGTCACGCGCGTGCCGACCGGCACGACGGCGTCGTTTCGGGCGCTGAGCGCGGCGCCGGACGGGCGGTCCGTGTGGGCGACGGGGACGGGGGGGACCGTCCTCCTGTCCCGCGACGGTACCGAATGGATTCGGGACTCGCTGCCCGCCGCGCGGTCGTTCGATTTGCGCGGCGTCGCTGCTGTGGGAGCTGGGACCGCGTACGCGATGGTCGCCAGCGCCGACACGGCTCGCATCTACAAGACGACGACCGGCGGCGATCACTGGACACTGCAGTACGACGACACGCGTCGGGGCGCGTTCCTCGATGGGATCGCGTTCTGGGACCGCGATCACGGGGTCGCGCTCGGTGACCCGATCGACGGGGCGTTTCTGCTGCTGACCACCAGCGACGGTGGTGCCCATTGGGGTCGCGTGCCCTCGAGCGCGCTGCCGGCGCACCTCTCTGGCGAGGCCGCGTTCGCTGCCAGCAACACGGCGCTGGTCGTTGGGCCGGCGGGGGTCGCGTGGTTCGCGACGGGCGGTGGTCCGAGGGCTCGTGTCTATCGGACCGACGATGCGGGCCAGCATTGGAGCGTGGCCGATCTACCGATTCCCGCCGGAGATGCCAGCTCGGGGGCGTTTTCACTAGCGTTCCGCGATGCTCGGCACGGTCTGGCGGTTGGTGGCGACTACACGGCGCCCGACTCCTCGCGCCCCAACGTGGCGCGCACCGACGACGGTGGACGGAGCTGGGTCGTTGGTGACAGTGCGCGGGTGCTGCCGTACGTGTCAGCCGTCGCCGCCGTGGGTGGCGATACCGCGGTCGCCACCGGCCCGCGTGGGACGTTTCTGTCCGTCGACTGGGGGCGCAGCTGGCAGCGCGTCGACAGCGTGTCGTACAACGCCATCATCGTGACACGGGGACGAGCGGTCATGGTCGGCCCGCACGGATCCGCCGCCGTTCTATCGGTTCATTAAGGCGGGCATCCTGATCGGGTGGCCAGCCGAGTCCACATAGCCGTGCCTGCGCCGCAACTCCAGGAACTTGGCTCGTTGCGGTGGCGTCAGCACGGTATCGATCTCCATCTGCGTGGAATCGATCATTCCCAGGAGTTGGGCCCTCACCTGGGCGCGCATGTCGCGGACCTCGGTCAACCGGCGTCCGATGGTCGCCTCGATTTGCCCTTGCTGCTCGGGTGAAAGATCGAGTTCGCTCGCGAGGCGCTGGGCGATATGGTGCGCGTCAGGCGCCTGGCCCGGGCCGGTGCCCATGACGAGCGGCGCGAGCGGCCCGAGGTGGCGTACGATCAGGTAGCGCTCGATGGCCGCGCCAGCGAGCCCACTGGCGCCCGCGACGAGACCCAGGACGATCAGGCCCACGCCGGCACGGCGCCGCCGCCGGTAACTCGTATCGGCGACCGGCATGGGCTCCTCATGCACGGCCCAGAGCCTGGTCATTCGCCGACGGTGGCTGACGCGAACCAGAGTTCCGCGTCTGGTCCCAGCAGTCGGTCAGTCACGGTCGAGACGGGAACCTCGCCACGGATCGCCGCGACCACGGACAGCCGTACATCGGGCCGCGGCCCAATGCGCGCCAGCGCCAGCGCGGCGATGAGGCCAGCGGCCATTCCAACGGGGATGGCCATACTGGCCCACTGGTCGGCCAGATCCCACCACGACGGCGCCTGCGTGGCCCGTCGTGCCGGGAAGTCGAATGCGGCCGCGTCGGCCATGATGCGTCCGTGCAGCGCGTGCCAGTTGACGCTCTCGATGGGCGTCGGCGGTGCCGTGTCCCGGAGGAGTGCACGCACCGGGTCGTGTAGGCGGCCGGGTTTCATTGGGCCATCCGGAGCGGCGCGAGCACGCGCTTGAGGACGCGGCGGGCCTCGCAGACGTGCCACCGTACGGTGGCCTCACTGAGATCGAGGACCTTGGCCACCTCGCCGCGCGAGAGTCCGTCGATCTCGATGAGCTGGACAACTAGGCGCTGCCGCGGTGGCAACGAGGCCAACGACGCCTGGAACCGGGCGCGCACGTCGGCACGTTCGGCCAGCACGTCGGGCGTCTCACGGCTTGGTCCAGCCGCGTCGTCGGGAATCGCCTCCATGCGTCGCCGCGACCGCGACCGGCGCGCATTGAGGCCGCGGTTGATGAGAATGCGGTACATCCATGGCGCAAACGGCCGACCGGTTTCGTACGTGTGCAGTTGACTCAAGACGGTCATGAAGGTCTCCTGGACCAGGTCTTCGGCATCCTCGCGATGCTCGAGCAGTCGAAACGCCACTACATAGGCGCGCCGCAGATACCGGCGCACGAGCTTGTCGTACGCGCCCATGTCGCCGGCGCGCACCAGCTCCACGAGTCGCTCGTCGGCGACCCCATCGTTCACCCGATCCACCGGCCGCGATCCGGCCAGGGCCGCGCGATCAGTACGGCCTGCCACCGGCGCCAGGTTGACCTCCGCGGCCTGCGCCGGACGGCGCGGGACTTGGACGGCTGGATTGGTCTTGCCTATTCACGATCTGCTGGTTCACGGATCGCAATTTTGCGAGTTGGTCGGGTGTGAGCACCGCAAAGGCGTCGTTTCGCGCGGCCAGGGCGTTGTCGTGCATCGTGGCGTTCACCTGGCTGGTAATGCGACGTCGTGCGATGACGCTGTCCCGGCCGGCCGGCGTGATATGCGCCCAGTCGATCGGCCCCGTTGGGGCCGCGGGGAGCGTATCGAGCGCCAGATGCACCGGCCGGTCGGCGGCGTCGAGTCGGTTCGCGATGATGCCCAGCTTGGAGACCTGAGAGTCGACCAGCGCGATTTCCCTGCGGTGCTCGATCATGAACGGGATCGGCCGCTCGGGGTCCATGGGGCCACCCGGCTCCCCGGGCTTCTTGACCGTGGTGTCCTTGGTGTCCTGTCCCCCGCCGCGGCCCCCGCGTCCCTGGGCAGACGCCCGCCCACTGGCAACGACCCCGGCCATGCAAACGGCGGCCGTCATGACCAGCGCGTGGACAATGCGCACAAACTCTCTCCCGCTCCCAACAGGTCGGCGCCCCAGTCTCGGTCCATGTTGGGCGAGTACACCGGTTGGCCAGCCCGTGTTGGGTGCTCGGGCGACCACGCCACAGGGCGTGAGCACGATCTCATCGTGCGCGACCTCCCCTTGAGGGCAATATCGCTCCAGGCGGCGCCCGGCCGCTATATCGTGCGCGCGCGATCCGACCTCGAGCACGGCTCGATGGCGCGGACTTAGAGTTTGCGTGCGGCGGCGAGGACGATGGTGCGCGCCGACTCGGCGTCGTCGGCGGTGGCGGCCAGATGGCCCATCTTGCGCTTGGCGCGGGGCTCGCGCTTTCCGTAGAGATGCAGGTGCACGTTCTCTAGCCCCAAGGCCGCGGCAAAATCCGGAGGGCGACCCGGGCGCCAGGCGTCGCCAAGGATGTTGGCGATGGCTGCCGGCCGCACGATCGCCGGACTGCCGAGTGGGAGATTGCAGACGGCCCGCACGAGCTGCTCGAATTGACTGGTGACGCAGCCCTCGATCGTGTGATGGAAGCTGTTGTGTGGGCGCGGCGCCATCTCGTTCACGAAGAGGCGATCGCCCACGACGAACATCTCGACGGCCAGGAGCCCGACGACGTCGAGTGCCGCGGCCAGGCGCGTCCCGAGCGTCGTCGCTTGGGCGGCCAGGCTGTCGGGGATCGGGGCCGGGAGCATCGACCACGCGAGCTGTCCTGCCTCGTGATGATTGAGTGCTACCGGGTAGACCACGGATTCGCCGCCGGGGCGTCGGGCAACGAGGACGGAGATCTCGGCGGTGAGGGCCAGGGCTTGTTCGACGACGCACCGCGTGGCCTCGAGCGCCGCCCACGCCGCGGGCGCGGCGTCGGGTCTGTCGACGTGCACCTGACCGCGCCCATCGAACCCTCCGGTCGCTGCTTTGACAAACGAGGGCCCGAGGGCGGCGACGGCCGCCGAGCACTCGGACGCCGAGGTCGCGATGCGATAGGCGCCGACCGGCGCCTGCTGCGCGGTGAGCCAGGCTTTCTGGTTCGCGCGGTCATTGATGGTCGCCAGGACGGCGGCGCCTGGTCGGACCGGCGCGTGGGCGGCAGCGGCGGTGAGTGCAGCGGGCGCGATGCGCTCGATCTCGAGCGTCAGAACGTCTGAGCGCTTGGCAAGCCTGACGACGGCCTCGACGTCGTCGAACGACGCGACGATGAGCTCGTCCGCGAGTGGGCGCGCTGGGCAGTCCGGATCGGGGTCGAGGACGCGCACGTTGTAACCCATGGTGCGCGCGACGAGGGCTGTCATGCGGCCCAGCTGTCCGCCGCCGAGTAGGCCGATCGTGGCTCCCGGCGCGATGCGCGCCGGCGTCAACTGCTTGTCACCGCGATGGCAGCTTCTGCGTCAACACCTCGTCTCGCCGCGCGACCCGCCACGCTCGTACCCGTTCGCGGACGTCGGGGCGAGACAGGCCGATGATCTGGGCGGCCAGGATGGCCGCGTTCACAGCCCCCGCGGCGCCGATGGCCAGGGTGCCGACCGGGACGCCGCGGGGCATCTGGACGATGGAGAGGAGTGCGTCGACGCCGTTCAGCGCGGTCGCCGGGATGGGCACGCCGAGGACGGGCACGAGCGTCTTGGCGGCGACCATGCCCGGGAGGTGGGCGGCGCCGCCGGCCGCGGCGATGATCACCTCGAGGCCGCGGGTCTCGGCTTGCTCGGCGTACTGAAACATCCAGTCCGGCGTGCGATGGGCGGACACGACGCGTGACTCAAAGGGCACGCCGAACTGCTCGAGCAACTCGCACGTGAGCTTGAGATGCTCGTAATCGTTCTCGCTTCCCATGATGACGCCGACCAGCGGAGGCGTAGGCATGGCCTGAAGTTGGGGGGGCGCCCGATTAGAATCCACTGGTAAACCATCTGGCTCCTGCCTGCATCACACCCACACTCCCCATGTCAATACGTTGGCTTTCCCCGGCCGCCGGGCTTGCGCTCGCGGCCGTTAGCGTGATCGGCGCCCAACAACCTGCCAGCGCACCTGTGACGCCGCCTCGTCTGCCAGTCGTGCGGACGGTGCTGCCGAACGGGCTGACGTTGCTCGTGTCCGAGGACCACTCGTCGCCGCTCGTGCACGTGGCCGTCTGGTACCACGTCGGATCCAAGAACGAGAAGCCCGGGCGCACGGGGTTCGCGCACCTGTTCGAGCACCTCATGTTCGAGGGGTCGGAGCACGTGCCAAAGGGCGAGCACATTCGGCTCGTGGAGAGCGCGGGCGGGGACATGAATGGGTCGACGACGAACGACCGCACGGCCTACTTCGAGACGTTGCCGTCCAACTGGTTGGAGACGGCGCTGTGGTTGGAGTCGGACCGGATGGGGTTTCTGTTGCCGGGGCTCACGCAGGCCAAGCTGGACAACCAACGCGACGTGGTGAAAAACGAACGGCGCGAACGTATCGATAACCAACCGTATGGGAGCGCCGACGAGGTGCTCGACGGGGCGTTGTTCCCGCCGACCAACCCCTACTCGTGGCCAGTCATTGGCTCGATGGCCGACCTGTCGGCCGCGAGTCTCGACGACGTCAAGGCGTTCTTTCGCACGTACTACGCCCCAGACAACGCGGTGCTCTCGATCACGGGCGATGTGGAACCAGCGCGCGCACTGGCCCTCGTCACTGCCTATTTCGGTACTATTCCGAGCGGTCCGGCCATCCAACGGCCGACTGTCGCGCCCACCACGCTGCCAGCGACGAAGCGGCTGGTGCTCGAGGATCGGAAAGCGAGCTTGCCGCAGTTGACGCTGGCCTGGCCGTCGGTCGGCGAGGATAGTCCCGATGCGACGGCGCTCGACGCGCTGGCGGAGGTGCTGACGCTCGACCGGACGAGCCGGTTGACCAAGCTGCTGGTCTACGATCGGCAGATGGCGACGAGTGTGCGGGCCGGGCAGGAGGCGAACGAGAACGCGGGGCGATTTGAGATCGATGTGCGGCCGCGGCCGGGTGTCGCGCTGACCGACATCGAGCGCGTGGTCGATAGTGTTGTCGACGCAGCGGTAGCGGCCGCACCGGCCGACAGCGAGGTGGCGCGCGCCAAGCACTATGCCGTCGTCGGCACGATCACGGGGCTCGAGGCCGTCGATCGGCGTGGCGAGACAATGGCCGCGGGACAGACGTTCTTTGGTGACCCGCTGCACTATTTGACCGAGCTGCAGGAGCGGCAGGCGGTGACGCCCGCCGATGTGCATCGCGTGGCCAAGCAATATCTGACGCCGGCGCGCGTGGTCCTGAGCATGGTGCCGGCTGGGAAGCTCGAGCAGGTGAGCCGACCAGGGGAACGGTTCACGAATGTCACCGCACAGTCGGAGGCGCAGTGATGATCATCTCCACCGTGCTGACGGCGGCGATGCTCGCGGCCGCCCCCGATTCGCTCAATCGCGCCGTGCCCCCGCACGTGCCGCCGCAGCCTTCGCTCCGGGTTCCGGCGATCGAGATGCGGCGTCTGGGCAACGGCATTCGCGTCGCCGTGCTCGAGAACCATCAACTGCCGATCGTGGATGTGCGCGCGATCGTCGAAGCCCCGGGCTCGGTGCTCGATCCCGCGGGCAAGGACGGGCTCTCGTCGCTCACGGTGCGCATGCTGTCCGAGGGCACGACGACGCGGACGGCCGATGCGCTCGCGTCGGCGTTTGCCGATCTCGGGAATGGCGTGTCGCCGACGGGATTCTTCACGATCACGCAGAACGTCGACCGGTCGCTCGCGCTCATGGCCGAGCAGTTGATCCATCCCGCGTTCCCCGAGGCGGCGCTCAACCGCGTGAAAGCCAACACGGTGGCGGCGCTCCAGCGGCAGCAGGATGATGCCGACTATCTCGCGGGGCGAGTGTTTGACAACACGGTGTATGGGGTGGGGCACCCGTGGGCTCGGGCCGAGACGCCGCAGAGCGTGGGCTCGATCACGCGGGCGGATCTCGTGCTGTTTCACGACACGTATATCACGCCGCAGAACATCACGCTGGTGGTGGCGGGCGACATCACGCCGGACGTGGCGGTCGCGGCGCTCGAGCGGGCGTTTGGCGAGTGGCACGCGGTCGGCAAGAGCGGTGACGTGCTCCCTCCGCCGCCCAAGGCGCCGAGCCCGACGACGATCTATCTCTTTGACCGCCCGAGCTCGCCCCAGAGTGTGTTGCTCGTTGGGCAGCTCGGGCCACGGCGAGACCCGACCACCTTTTTCCCGCTCGAGCTTGGCAACATCGTGTTGGGTGGGGCATTCAACAGCCGGCTCAACCTGGATCTTCGTGAGACGCATGGGTACACGTACGGGGCGTCGTCGGACTTTCAGTTCCGGCGTGTGCCGCAGGTTGGGACGTTCGAGGCGGACGCTGACGTCGCCACGCCCAAGACCGATAGCGCGCTCGTGTTGCTGGTGGCCAATATCAAGGCGATTCGGGGGAAACGGCCGGTCACGGACTCGGAGTTGACGTTTGCCAAGGCGACGGAGGTGCGGTCGCTGCCCCGGGCGTTTGCGACGGTCGAGGATATTGCTGGGGCCGCTGCGCATCTGTTGTCTGAGCGGCTGCCATTTGATTACTACAGGACGCTGACGGGCAACTACCAGCGGGTCACGTTGGCGGAAACACGCGCCGCACTGGCGGCTCACCTCGATCCGACGCACTTGGCGATCGTGGTGGTGGGGGACCGAAAGGTGATCGAGCCGGGGCTACGGGCGGCCGGGATCGGTCCGGTCGTGGTCGTCGGGCTGAACGGGAAGCCCGATCGTGGCGGGAACTAAACCCTCGAAAAACCCATATATACGGTCGGAAATGGAACCGCATGAAGGAATGAGACTTACGGTGAGGTTTCCGGCACGGAACTATTTGTTGAACAATACGTAGGAAGCAGTCCATACCATGCAAATCAATCAGCAGATCGGGTGCGTGCTGGCGTTGAGCGCGAGCACGGGGATGGCGGTTCGTCGCGCTTTGGACCTGGCGGGAGTGTCCGCCGAGTCTGGCGGGATGCGGATCACGGCGCGTCCGACGCGCAGTGGATATGACTACCAATTCTCGATCGAACCGAACGGGCGCGAGACGGATCTAGTAGTAGAGCAGCACGGAGTTCGCGTCTATATCGATCCGTTCACGGCGCAGCATCTCGATGGGAGCGCGATCGATTATAGCGAGGGCGATGACGATGGGGCGGCGTTCACGGTGACGCTTCCCAAGCGATTCGGGAGCCAGCCACAGTTGGTGGCGTAGGGCGCCCGAGCGCGACAGCAGGTACAGCACGTTAAGCAGGCACAGCGAGGGAACGAGGCAATGGCGGGTTCAAAGAAGGATTCAACAACTGGGACAGCGCGGGCGCCACGGCGGTCGGCGAAGCGCACGCCCATGGCTATAGAGGCGGATCAGGGGCACGAGCTGCTGGATCTGTACATCGCCGAGTTGTCGCGGACGCCGGTGTTGGCAGCCGAGGCGCAGAAGGAATTGGCGCGTCGGATGCGGAACCCGCGGACGTCGTCACAGGACAAGGCGATTGCACGTGCCGAGCTGATCAGCGCGAACCTGCGGTTTGCGTTCTCGGTTGCCAAGCAGTACCAGAACCGCGGGCTGTCGCTCGAGGATCTGGTGGGCGAGGCGAACGCCGGTTTGTGCCGCGCGGCGGATAAGTATGATCCCGACGTCGGGGTGAACTTCATCTCGTACGCCGTGTGGTGGATCAAGCAGGCGCTGCATGCGTCGATCACGACCAAGGGTCGGTCGGTGCGGTTGCCGCTTGGTCGCGCGGGGGATCTGTCGCGCGTGGTCAAGGCGCAGGCCGCGTTGCGGGCGGCGCTCGGTCGTGAGCCGACGCACGAGGAGATCGGCCGGATGTGCGGGCTGAGTGCGGAGATCGCAGGGAGTTTGACGGCGCTCGTGCAGCCCGAGCGGTCGCTCGACGAGCCGTTGGAGTCGGGTGGCGCGGCGCGCGGCGGCGGGAGCCGCACGTTGGCGAGCGTCATCGGGGCCGACGAGGAGTCAGAGGAGCGGTTGCCGGGTCGGCTCGAGGATGAGGACCGTGGGAATGCGTTGCGTCTGGCGCTCGAGCCGTTGCCGGCTCGGGATCGGCAGGTGTTGATCATGTACTACGGGCTGGAAGGCAACGAGGCGAAGACGCTCGAGGAGATCGGGAACATCCTCGGGGTCACGCGTGAGCGGGTGCGTCAGTTGCGTGACCGGGCGCTTGCGGCGCTGCGGTCGGGGGACGCGACCGAGGTGTTGCGGGACTGGGCCGCGTAGCGGTTCGGCTGACAGTATAGATCGCACGACAAGCAAAACGGCCGGCGCCTTGGTGGGCGCCGGCCGTTTTCTTGTGTGGCCGGTCAGGTCAGGCCGTGGTCCTGAATGCGCTGGACGGTGTTCTTGGAATCGATGTCGTCCGACTCCGGGGTGCCGGCGCGTTCGTCGGCGGTCTGCTCCTCCTCGTTGGCCGCGAAGGAGGCGCCGGCGAAGTTGCGGCCGTGGAGCGTTTCGGACTTGAGCTCGGGTGGCTCTGGCGCGTCGCCGATCTGGGGGTCGTCGCGGTCAGAGAGATCGTCGCGCTCGTTCATATGCTCGCTCATAGATGTCTCGGGAGGGAGGGGGGAACCCAAGAGGCAGCAAGTTACATGCTTGGGGTGTTGGGCGGCGTCTCGTCCGGTGCGCTGTGGCGCCGCATCTGGTCGGGCGTTACCGTTGCGCGGGATGCGACTTGCGTGGGCGCTTGGCGGCGTCGTGTGGCCGTTCGCGGTGCTACTGGTCGCCGCGCTCTGGTGGGGGCCGCGGGCGGCGTCACGGCTGCCGTGGCTGGCTGTCACCTTGAGTGTGCTGGCGCTGGTGATCCCGAGCGCGGTTCGGGCGTGGTATCACCCACACGCGGGGCCCTGGTCGCATGGGACGTGGGTGTCGTTGCTCGTGTGGCCCGCGGCGCTCATGTGGCCTGGGACGGCGTTGTTTGCGTTGATCCGGCCGCACGTGCCGACGCGGGCGGAGCTCGCGGGCGGGTTGCTGCTCGGGGCGATTACCGGGGCCATTCTCGCGTCGTTCCTGTTGGCCGTCGTCGGCTGATCGACGTATGGACCGGTGGTTTCCGATCCGCACGGCGCGGCTGTGTTTGCGCGAGTTTCGGGCGACTGACGAAGGGGACATTCATGCGTATGCGAGTGACCCCGAGGTGGTCCGGTACGCGAGTTGGGGGCCGAATACGATTGTCGAGACGCGGGCGGTGCTCGACGCGTGGCTCGGGGAGCAGCGGCATTGGCCGCGGTCGTCCGTCACGTTGGCGATCGAGCTTGTGGCCGAAGGGCGACTCGTTGGGGCGATACGGCTGGATGAGCGGGATGCGGTGCATCGGAGCGGGGATTTCGGGTACACGATCAGCCGTGGGTACTGGAATCACGGGATTGCGACCGAGGCCGGGCGCGGGGTGTTGGGGGCGGCGTTTGGGGTGCTCGGATGGCATCGGGCGTGGGCGACGTGTGATACGCGGAACGGGGCGTCGCGGCGAGTGTTGGAGAAGCTTGGGCTGCGTAGGGAAGGGGAGATGCGGCAGGATACGGTCAGGCGGGGGGTGTGGGCGGATACCTATCTGTATGCGATTTTGAGTGAGGAGTGGGGGGTGGGGTCGAGTCGCTCTGACAGATCGGGCCAGCGCTGATTCCGACGCGCCTATACCGCGCGGAGGGCGCCAGCTTCGAGCGCCGCCATCAGCGCGGCCACGTCGCCAGCGCGGGGTACACCGAGTGCTGGGGTAACGATCTCGCAAGCGTCTGCCGCAGGCAACAGCGCTTCGCGCCTCACTTCCGCTCGTGCTGGACCGAGCACACGCTCGCCCAGGACAGCGCCCAGCGAGCCGATCACGATGATTTCCGGGTTCAGCACGTCGATCAG